>DASPQB010000178.1:0-5743 GCA_035625205.1 Nitrospirota bacterium
CCGCTTCGCCATCGAATGGCACGACCGTGTTCCCCAGGGCTTCAAAGTCCTGGCGCAAAATGTCCGTTTCATACTGGTTGATCTTGCATCCAATGGTGGTGAAGGCTATTCGCATAACTGGCCTATAAGGGAATTAAATCCAGCGGACGCTATTTTGGCTCTGACGAGAGAGCCGATAAGTGAGGAAGGAGCTGCAACATTTACTACCTTGTTCTCCCGCGTCCTTCCGCTAAGTTTCCCGCCTTTTTTACTGAAGCCCTCGATGAGGATTTCTTTGACAGCTCCGATCTGCGCTTTATTTTTTTCAATAGTGATTTCTTTCTGAAGTGACAGAACCTGAGCAAGCCTTTTTTCCTTTATGTTTTCAGGCAAATGACCTGCCAGCTTGAGTGCTGCGGTCCCCGGCCGCTTCGAATATTTAAAAGCAAATATGCCGTCGTACTGAACATCCTTAAGCAATTGCATGGTTAGAGCAAAGTCCTCGTCTCTCTCACCCGGAAATCCGACGATGATATCCGTGGTCAGCGCAATATTGGGAACCAATGTGCGCAGTTTCTTAATCTTCTCCAGGTATTCGTCACGGGAATATCTTCGGTTCATGGCAGAAAGAATGCGATCCGAGCCGCTCTGAATAGGCAAGTGAAGGGATTCGCAGACCTTAGGTATATCTCGAAACCCGTTCATCAGCCTTTCCGACAAGTCGCGGGGATGTGACGTCACGAACCTGACTCGCTCGATACCGTTGATCTCATTCACCCTGTGCAGAAGACCCGGAAAGTCAATATCTTCTTCGAGGCCTTTGCCGTAAGAATTCACGTTCTGACCAAGCAATGTCACTTCTTTTACACCTTTCTTTGCAAGATCGCGGACTTCACTTATGATATCGCCAGGACGACGAGACCTTTCGCTGCCTCGAAGAAAGGGCACAACGCAGTAGGTACAATAATTATCACATCCATACATGATGGAAACCCAAGCTTTAAAAGGGTTAGCGCGTGCAGTTGGAATTTGTTTACGGTGGTAGTCGGGATCTCCGGCAGTATCGATTAACGGAGCTGTCCGCAAGAACTTCTGGTCTACCAACAATGACAGTTTTCCAATGTCAGAAGGACCAAATATCATATCAACATACGGAGCACGAGCGAGGATCTGGGCGCCTTCCTGCTGAGCGATGCATCCGGCGACCGCTATTTTGAGTTTCGAATTCGAGGTCTTGAGATGTCTTAGCCTGCCCAGTTCACTATAAAATTTTTGTTCTGCTTTTTCACGGATGCTGCACGTATTTAGAATGATCAGGTCTGCCTCATCGGCGACGGATATTGAAGAGCAACCTTTTTCTTCAAGAATTCCCGTCATCCGCTCAGAATCATGTTCATTCATCTGGCATCCGAAGGTAATAATGTGGAATGATTTCATAGGCATATTATAATATGCTGGTAGGTGTTAAACAAGAGGTATCTTGAAATGAACCGAGTTGACGAGGGATGATCTGCAATATCAGGATATGAGCAGACGCACGACTTCTCCGCGCTTGATTGCCAGGGTGGTGCGGGCATTCTGCCTGTACAGAAAAACCTCAAGAGCACCTGAGCTGTTCACAATTGCTCCGGGCTCACCAGGGGCAGCTTCTGCATAATATTTTTTCAATCCTTTGATTTCTTTGCCGGCGATGGCAACGGTGGCATTACTCAATTCAGCGCCTTCGGACATAAGCGGCTGCATATCCTTATGGGTAATGTTCGTTATCAGGTTGCCAAATCGGTCAATGTGTACAATGTTACCTTCAATGCTGTTACCGCTAACTTTCGGTGATGGTATCGTCAGTTTTGTGTAATCGCTAATTTCTTCGCCGAAATTCCCGGATGGGATGCCTCTGGCAAGCCAGCCTGCAACAGGTGCAAAAATATCTCTGCCGTGAAACGTTGGGCCCGGGTTCGGCAGAAAATAGTGCGTCGATGTGATGTGATGTACTCTGAGACGTTCCGCTTCTCGGTAAATAAGGCTAAATAACCCGTTGTCGGGACCAACGAAATAAAAACTTTCTGTCACGGCAATGATCGGTCTTCTACCGCTGCCAACACCGGGGTCGACAACGGCAAGGTGGACAGTTCCCTTCGGGAAATGGCTGTAAGCAGACTTCAGCGTATATGCTGCCTCCCAAATGTCCTGCGGGCTGATTTCGTTTGAAATGTCGATGATCTGGGCTTGAGGATTAATTTTCAGAATAACCCCTTTTACGCTTGCCGCGAACGCATCTCTGCCGCCATAATCGGTTGTAAGAGTAATAATCGGCATCCAATCCTCTATAGAGAATAAAGATTGGGGGAATAATAACAGTACATCTTTGCTTTGTCAATCCAAAGATATGAGAGTTCATGCTATGTGTGCACAATATTTTTTCATGATGCATACCTTGACAAAGCCATGAGATATGTTATGCTCTTGAACATTATCTTGATTTCATTATTGGAGGTGTTGGCATGAAAAGATGCGCTCTGATTGTTTTTATTGCTCTGGCAACAGCAGTTGGCATCAGTTTCGTATTTGCTGCAGAAGGTGCTTCAATAGAAAAAGGCAAGGCACTATTTAATGATCCCAAGCTCGGCACCACAGGGAAATCATGCAATTCGTGTCACCCTGACGGACAAAACATTCAAAAAGCCGGGTTCAACAGCGACCTCGACCGGATCGTCAATGGATGCATTACGCACTCGATTAAGGGCAAAGCCCTGGCCCCTCAGTCAATAGAAATGCAATCACTTATCCTCTATATCAAAAGTCTTGGTGCCAAACAACCGGCAGCAAAAGCAAAACCTGCTGTTGGATGTTAATCATGATGCTCACACGTTATTGCCTATCTGTGACTTCCCTTGCCATTGCAGGGAAGTGCGAGAACTTGTCCCACTATCCGCGCGAGGTTCTCTTCTCCGTGAAAAACAGTGCCAAGAATTGGGAGATCTGACATTTCCGCGATAATTGAAGGGCTTGTTTCTTCCGCTAATCCCACTCTTCGCTCAATGGCATAATTGATAATAATGCCGGCAACTGGGATGTCCTGCAAACGAAGGGCAGAAACAGTTAACAGCGTATGGTTAATAGTACCGAGCCCCGGCCTTGCGACGATCACAACCGGAAGCCTCATCGTATAAGCAAGTTCACGGTAAGTAAAATGACGCGTCAACGGGACCATGATACCACCTGCCCCCTCAACAACCACGAATTCATGTTTTCTGCAGAGTGTGTTGAAAGAGCGTGTAATTACTCTCGGATCGATCTTTTTTCCTGCGCGCTGAGCGGCAACGAACGGCGCGAGTGGCTCCCTAAATCTATAAGGGTTGATTAGAGCGAGCGAGTCGTCAGTGGCCGCAGCCTTCTTAAGGCGCAATGCGTCGCTAGGAATCAGCCTTCCGGCTCGGTTACCGCAACCAGTCTCCGCGGGTTTCATCACGCCGACGTTCATACCTTTGCGGCGAAGACCAGACACAAGTCGCTCAGCAATGTAGGTCTTACCAACGCCGGTATCCGTTCCAGTTATAAAAATACCTTTGGCCATATAACTTCACCGCAAAGTCGAGGGGACATAGTACAAATTCTATTCCTTTCCCTCTGCATTCCCCTCCGTCCCTCTCTCAGGTTGCTAAGATCAATAACTTGTCCCACATAATGTTCACCATGGCTAGATGGTAAAAAAAACTTAACCTCTGTGGCTCGGAAGCTCTGCCGGCTGCATTCTCCCCGAGGATCCGAGCGCTGATTTTGATGCGAAGTAATTCGTTTAGTCTTCCCTACGCTGAATGCCCGAAATTGACGAGATATCCGTGATATGGCCTTGCTTTCGTATAACCATACTTTTTGACACTTGCCGGACGCAATCAACGTGCCTGAGAGCATAGTAGCGCTAACATCGTTCTAGGGCATCCAGGTCCTTCGCAGGTTCGAGCAGCATCCTGTCATTCCGGCATTGCTTGCCCGTATATCCCCAGTCCTTCAGCACTCGGCCATGGAGGTGACCATCTTGTCGACATCAGCACGAATTCTGACCTCGATTGAGAGGAAAGAGCTTCTCCTCCGATATCAAGAATTTCTTCTACGACGTCAGTTGCGCCTAATTTATGTAATGCAATTAACGACGACCCCGTAGCCTTTCCTGCCTAAGCAGACGGCGATTGATCGGCCCAAACCGTGTGTGTCCGCGGTCACTATGTATGTTTGTTGTTTGATCCATGCCTTGGGGAAAAAACCTCGTCCCATACTTTGCTGACTGCAGCCAGCGCCATTGCAATATCATGATCAGAGAAACTTGCCGTGAGCGTCGCCCGTATTCTCGATGTACCCTCCGGCACCGTCGGCGGTCTGATCGCGGTTGCAAAAATACCGGATTCGAACAATCTTACCCCAACTTTTATTGCCTGTTCATTATCACCAATCATCAAGGGTAGAATCGGCGTTTCCGAATTTCCGATATCGATTTGGAGTGACTTCAGTCCTGCGGTAAAACGCTCTCGATTGAGCCAGAGTCTTTTTCTCCGTGCAGGATCGTTTTCAATAATCTGAAGCGCAGCGAGCGAGGCAGCACATACTGCAGGAGGCAACGCGGTACTGTAAATGTAACTCCGGGCGCGATTCACAAGGAAGTCGATGAGGTCCCTGTTTCCTGAAACATAAGCTCCGTGGGATCCCAGGGCCTTTCCGAGGGTGCCCATCTGTATGGGTACGCGGCCTTCCATGCCGAAATGTTCTACAGTCCCCCTGCCGCCCTTTCCGAGCACCCCGGTGGCATGAGCGTCATCAACCATCAAAAGGGCGTTATATTTTTCTGCCAGCAAAACAAGGTCTGGAAGCGGGGCGATATCTCCATCCATGCTGAAAACACCGTCCGTTACGACAAGATTCCGCCTGGCATGGCTACGACTCTTGAGTAGAGTCTCCAGATGGTTCATATCCTTATGAGCATAGACCCGGGTGGATGCCCTGCTGAGACGGCATCCGTCAATGATGCTTGCATGATTCAGTCTGTCACTGAAGATCATATCGCCCTCTTGTGCAAGCGCGGGAATGACCCCGGTGTTTGCGGCATAACCTGAATTAAAAAGAATCGTTGCTTCTGACTTCTTAAATTGTGACAATCTATGTTCCAGCTCTTCGTGAATCACGCTCGTGCCTGACACGAGTCGTGATGCTCCTGAGCCAAAGCCATATCGCTCCATGGCCGACGCCGCAGCCTCTTTGAGTGCAGGATGTTGTGAAAGGCCCAGATAATCATTGGAGCACATGAGCAACATTCTCCTCTTATTGATCGTAATGTTAGCTCCTTGATACGATTCAACGGTTATCGGTTTTCTGAGGAGATGCTGTTGTTCCAGCTGTGATAGTTCCCGTTCAAACATAGACTCTCATGATCGTTGGGTCACGGATTTATTATACTGTTCGAGTCCGATCTCTGGATTGAACACGCCGATATCATTGATTATGATAGGCGCGTCTTGCAAGTATTCGATCATTGCGTCAAGATTCACTCTGCTGGCATCAACAAAAATTACTCGTCCGCCTTTTTGATCGCCCTTGTTTTTGAGATGGGGAAAGCGTATATACCCTCGCCGTAGAGATGCAACGTATCCAGCCGTATAATCCGGATCGTCGGACCAACAAAGTTCTGCGATAACACCCTGAGCATGTGCGACTTTCGTAGCGAGTGCGATCGCCTCACGGGTGCGGTAATGTGTAAGGCCCAGGGCTGTAAGAC
>DASPQB010000179.1:0-42653 GCA_035625205.1 Nitrospirota bacterium
TCTTCGGTCACAAAGTTGAGACGCACGAGAAGCGTGCCGATCCGGCCTCCCCGTTTTTTTTGGAGGTCGAGCACCTTCTTGAGTCGCTCCGGTGAAAGTCCGGCCTCAACGAGTATCTCACCGAGCAGGCGTCTCACTGCATTCCCTCCTTGGGTGACGGTGCTGCCACGGGAGGTTGTGACGGGGAAGCATCGTCGACCTTCTTATCCGACGCATGCTGTTTATCTCCCGTGGCAGGCGCGGCCGCTGGAGGAGCCGTAGACACGGCGTCCGACCTCAACTCCACTCCCGGCTTCCCAACTGCATTGACCGAGGTAGTGTTCGTGGGAGTAGTAGCCGGGGGTACCATATTCAGGCCCGGCATAGCGTTACCAGGAACAGTTGTCACGGCATTCGACTTCAACTGGGCTCCTACTTTTTCATTTGCATTGGCCGGTGCGTTTGCTGCCGGCTGTCCCGCAGCTCTGCTCATTGTCGACTGGAGGACAGGCTCCGAGTTCTTTTTCTCAATGTGATATTCCTTACGGAAATTTTCGAGCGTGTCGTTCTTCCGCTTGGTCATTTCGGCCGCATCCTCCTCATTCTTGATGATGTAGGGGGTGATAAAGATCATCAGGTTGGTCTTGTCTACGCTTGTCTGTTTAGACTTGAATAACCAGCCAAGAATGGGGATATCGCCCAGGATCGGCACCTTTGACGTCGATGTGGTGACGTTATC
This sequence comes from Nitrospirota bacterium, assembly GCA_035625205.1. GTDB lineage: Bacteria > Nitrospirota > UBA9217 > UBA9217 > UBA9217 > JAJYKN01. Next base: position 719 of record DASPQB010000179.1, read on the forward strand.
CTGGATAAGGCCGCCGATCACCACGGTCTGGCGGTCCCTCACGACTACGGTCGTGCTAGCCGAACGCTTGCTGGTCGTGGGACCCGCAGCAGCCGTCGTCGTTGTAGCAATCACGTTGGAGATTTCCTGTTTTACTTCAAGCCGCACACTATCGTCAGAGGAAATTTGCGGCGTGAGATCAAGTTTGATGCCTACGTCCTCCCGATTGATCGTATTGAACACGGCCGTGCTCCCCGTGGTCGCATTCTGTGTCTGACCAGTGATAAAGGGAACGTTCTCACCCACCATGATCTCGGCCTTCTGGTTGTCCATGGCCATGATGTTCGGCGTTGAGAGCACATTCACGTCGCCGTTGGTCTGGAGCGCGTGCAGGAGCGCGCCGACATTCAGGTACGTTGTGCCGTTATAGGTGAAGGTGCCCTTGATCACGCCTACAGCCAGGCCGCTTATAGCCGCCAAACCTGTCGGTCCGCCCACAATCGCGGGCCCGATATCGCCGAAATTCGTGCCACCGACTACGCTCTGCCCGGTTGAACTGCTTTGGTTGTATGACTGGAACTCGAGCCCGATGTCGCTCGCCTTTGACAAGGTCATCTCGACAATGGCGCATTCGACATAGACCTGACGACGCTTGATGTCGAGTTTCTGGATCACGTCTTTCACGATTTCGAAATCTCCCGGCGAGGCTACAATGATCAGCGAATTGGTGGCCTTGTCCGAGGTGACGTTGACCGGTCCTTCCAGGATCGTAGTAGGCCCGGCCGGTTGCGCGCCTCCTGCCGGCGGCGTGGGCAGTTTCGTGACGAGGGCCTGCATCAGCTTGGCCAACTCTTCCGAGTTTGCGTTCTTGAGGTAATAAACGTTGATCTTCCCCTTGCCTTCAGGCGCACTGACATCCATGGCATGGATAAGGCTTTCCAGCTTTCTGATGTTGGACACGGAATCGGTGAGGATGACGGAACTCGTAACCGGATACGCGATAATGTTGCCGTCTTTGCTGATAAGAGGCGTTACCGTGCGGACGATCTCCTGGGGGCTCACGAAGGACAATCGGATGAGCTTGGTCACGTACCCTTCTCCCACGGTGTTACCGTCCTCGTATACCTTGAGTCCACTCTGGCGGGCCGACGCCGCAGGAATGATCCTGGTGACCTTGCCATCTTGGATCGCGGTGAAACCTTTGATCTCAAGGGCCGAAAGGAAGACCTGATACGCCTCATCCGGCGAGATTTTGTTCGGCGTCATGAGCGTTACCTTGCCGGTCACGTGGTCATCGAGGAGAAAGTTTCTCCGTGTCAGTTCGCTCATGACCTTCACAAGGGCGCCGATATCTATGTTCGTAAAGTTCAGGGTAACGAAATCATCGCTGGCCCTCAATTTCTGGGTGTCGCTCGGTGCGGAGCTGAGAGCAGAGGATACCTGCGCCGCTTCCTGCGCGAATCCTGCCGGTGCATTCACGAGCCCTATGACAAGCGCCAGGGCTGTTAGTTTTTTCACTCTTGTCCTCCGCAAACCGCTATGTTAGGTAAGATATCGATATCCAAATCACAAAGCGACCCCTGTCTGTCCGCTAGCAGTAGCACGATTTGTCATAGGGAATTAAGTCGAAGCTGGGCATTAGTAGTTGAACCGTAGATCCGCTTACCGTATTTCGTAGGTCATTGTCTGGGGCTGGCCGCCCCTGAGCAGGTCGATTGATATGCTCCGTTCGTTCTTGAGCCCTTGATAGAGCTGGAAGAACTTGCTCGGATCGTCAACGTCCTGCGAATTGACACGCTGGATGACGTCACCGTTCTGGAGCCCGATCTTCTCATAGATGCTTCCGGGGACGATCTCGCTGATCCTGAACCCTACGGTTTTTCCCTGCTCCTGATACGGCAGAGCCCGCGCCTGGGTCAGGATCTGGCTCATATTTTCCGTGCTTGCGAGAACTTCCTGCTGGTCAACGGCGAATTTACCATTCGCAAGTTTCTTGACCCCAGGGCCGCCACCTGCCTGCATGTTCACTATCTTGGTGTCATCGACGACTTCAACATCGACGGTCACACCGTCGGTCCGACGGATGGAGACCTTGTCTCTCATGACCTTAACGATTGCCGATCCATCGGGCATTTTCTGGTTAATGCGGTAAAAAGCCTGCCCGGTGCTGTCCTCAAGCACGGCCCCGGAGAACTGCTCACCTTCTACCGTACCGATAAGTTTGTACGACACGGCTGCGGCTGCGGCCGCAGCAGGGCTGCTCGACGGGCCTTTGCCTTCACCGAATAGCCCGCGGTCCAGAATGGACGAATACTCGCTCAATTCATGTCTCGGCTGCAGGGTGAGACGGTTGCGCTCCATGGGCGTCGCGTACGTCGGAGCTGCTTCAAGGCTGCGTCCGATCAAAGCGTCCACGGTATCGGCAAGAAAATATGCTGAAACCGTAAGGAGCATTACCAGGACCAGCGTATACAGTGTTTTTTCTTTCATGACCTAAGTAGTTTACAAAATCAATGATAATTATACTCTTTTACGACTTCTATTGTCAATTATTAACAACTTGACACCTTGATGGTTCCGGCTCCTCCGACATGGTGACCGCTGCACCTTCCCGAGGCTCTATCCCTTGGGCTTACCGTGCTGCAAGGGCTTCGGTCCTCTTGCCCGAGATCCCACGAACGCGGGACCTCTCGTGCTTCATAGCCCGCAATTGCTATACGTCTGATAACCTCTCTGGTTCCCGAACTCTCATGGGAAAATCATTCCTGCTGATTCTTCGTAAAAAAAACGAAGGCCATCGTCGGTCGTTTGGAGGATACGTGCGTGACGAACTGTATGCTATCGTACGCATATCCCTTCTCAGTCCATTCGTTCAGGATACGCTCGATTTCTTCGTCAGTCACCACGCTCGTTTCAACGATCTTATAAACCATGGTCCATTATAAATGAGTGGTATAATTTTTTCAACGGTTATGCAAGACGAGTCAAATTCCTGTTGCTATTCGTGCTCATCGGAAATATAATCTGGCATGCCGACACACAAAAAAGGTACCCGTACCGGACTGGACGAGATAGAAAACCAATGGCCGAAAGACCTGAAGGGTGCTCGTGTCGGACTGCTTGTCCATCCCGCCTCCGTAAACAGCAGGCTAGAGCATGCCATAACGGTGCTTGGTAGATCGAGAAAATTTAAGATCGCGGCTCTCTTCGGTCCCCAGCATGGTATCTTCGGCCAGACCCAGGACAACATGGTTGAGTGGGAGGGTTTCCGCGACGCGGCCACAGGCCTGCCGGTTTACAGCCTCTACGGGGCGACCCGTAAACCCGCGAAAGAGATGCTCACGGATCTCGACGTTCTGGTGGTCGATATGCAGGATGTAGGCAGTCGATACTATACCTTTATCTGGACCTTGGAACTCTGCATGGAATCCTGCAACGAAGCGGGCAAATCCGTCGTCGTGCTCGACCGGCCGAACCCCATCAATGGGCAGATGGTCGAGGGACCGATGCTGAATGCCGATTTCGCGTCCTTTGTGGGCTTGAAGCCGATTCCCGTGCGCCACGGCATGACCATGGGCGAAATCGGCTCATACCTCCGGGCAAGATTTCATCCCGGCATGGACTACCGCCTCATACCCATGGAGGGGTGGAAGAGGAAGATGTGGTTTGATCACACGGGCCTCCCGTGGGTCATGCCGTCGCCCAACATGCCCACGCTCGATACCGCGCTCGTGTATCCCGGCATGTGCCTGCTCGAGGCCACCAACGTATCCGAGGGTCGCGGTACGACGCGACCGTTTGAGATCTTCGGCGCGCCGTTCATTCACCCTGAGACGATCGTGAACGTGCTCAAGGAATTCAAGTTGTCCGGCGTTCTTTTCAGGCCTCTTTCATTCCAGCCCACATTCCAGAAGCACGCCGGCCTTGTCTGCGGCGGTGCGCAAATTCATGTAACTGACCGGCAGAAGTTCAGGCCCTTTAAGACAGGCGTGGCGATCCTCAAAGCGATCCATAACACCTACCCCCGCGACTTCAAGTGGAAAAAGCCGCCCTACGAATATGAAGAGGTCAATCTTCCGATCGACATCCTTGCCGGCAGCGACAAGCTACGGAAGGACATCGAGTCATGGAAAGAACTGGACGAAATCGAAACATGGTGGCAGGATGATGCTCGCACGTTCGAAAAAACACGGAAGACCTTTTTGCGCTATTCTTAGGTGACACTATTCACCGGCTGCTATTTTGATGTTCCCCGCGGTACAATATATATATGCAAAGATTCCCGATCACGATATTCCTGCCCGCAGCCGGCCTGGGCGAGCGACTCAGGCCGATAACGAACCAGCTGCCCAAGCCGCTGCTCCCGATCATCGGCAGGCCCTTGATCGAAATCATCCTGGAAAGGCTCACGGCAGTCTGCGGCGGGAGGATCGGGATCAACCTCCACTGGAAGCCGGAATTGATCCGAGCGTGGGCGGCATCTTCTCCCTGGAAAGACCGCATCAGCTTTTTTCCCGAAGACCCCATCCAGGGCACCGGCGGAGCGCTCAAAAATGCCGCGGCGTTCCTCGCCAACGGCCCGTTCCTCGTACACAACGCCGATATCCTGCTGGACATCGACTTCACCAGGCTGATCGAGACACACCTCAATTCAGGGAACATCGCAACACTCGCGACCCATCGACACCCGAAGCTAAGCAACGTTGTAGTTGATGAGAACGATCTCGTTCTTGACGTGGAAAATCCGGGTGACTCCCGGCCCGATCCGTCCCGTATCGCGAAAAAAGTGGCCTACACCGGCGTTGCCGTGTACTCGCCGGATATCCTGCGCTTCCTGCCAGCTGGCGTGTCGCACGCCACCGTGGCATGGATCGAAGCTGCAAAAGCGGGACACCGGGTAGAGGCGCTTGACTTCACCGGCGCCTACTGGAATGATATCGGCACGCCTGCTTCGTACGTCGCTGGGTTGTTCGACGCGTTGCTGCAGGATGGGGAAACCGTATATGCTTCACCGGACAGCCGATGCGCGAGGATCGGAATCGACGGTTATATCGTTCTCGAAGCGGGCAGCGAGGTCAAGGACAAAGCCCATCTGAGGAACTGTATCGTTCTGCCGGGCGCGTCGGTATCAGGCATTCACCAGAACCAGATCATCGGGCCTGACTATGTCCTCGATCTCGAGGAAACCGATATGCAGCCGTCGCTCCATGCCCGGCAGCAGAAGAGAGTCGCGCTTGCAGACCCCCTCTTTGCCTTCTACTTTGGCGTGACGGGATTGCCGTCGAGTGATGAAGAACGTGATCGCGCAGACGCGGTTCTTATCGGCCTCGGGGGATCGGACAGACGATACTTCCGAGTGCGCAACGGCGAAAAGACCGCCGTCTTCATGGAGTGCAGTCCCGACGATAAGGATTTTGAGCGTCACCTCGCGTATACAAGTTTTTTCGAAGCACATGCCGTACCGGTGCCAGGACTCATCGCGAATGATTGTTGTGGCAACAATGCCCTTTTTGAAGACCTCGGCGATACAAACCTCTACGCCTACCTGAAACTCCCGCATGACAACGACCATATCGATGACATCTACCGAAGCGTCCTCGACATCCTGGTTAACCTCCATACCCATGTCACCGAGCATGTCGAGGAATGCCCTATGCTCCAATCGAGAATTTTTAATTATGAGTATTTGCGGTGGGAGACAAATTATTTTCTTGAACGCTTCGTCTTCGGTTTACGGAAGATATCGGTCGACAGCCTGGCGACAATCGAGGAAGAATTTCACCGGCTTGCACAGAAGACGGATGCCTATCCAAAGGTGGTCATCCACCGCGACTTTCAGTGCCAGAACATCATGATCACCCGCGGCGGCATCCCTCGTGTCATCGACTTTCAAGGTGCGCGCATGGCTCCCGCAGCCTATGATGTTGCCTCCATCCTCTGGGACCCTTACCACCGATTGGAAGACGGTGTACGCACGAGGCTGGTCGATTATTACATCAATGAAATGAAGAAAACTTCGAAAGAATTCAGCGAAAAAATGTTCCTGGATAGCTTGCTCCCCTGCCGTCTTCAGCGGCACATGCAGGCCCTGGGCGCCTATGGCTATCTTTCCGTTGTGAAGGGGAAAAAATATTTCCTCAAGCATATCCCCGAAGCGCTCAGGCTGCTCAGAGAGGAAACTGCAGCCGTAAGCGGCGAATATCCCGCACTGAACAGCCTGGTCAGCAGCCTGACCGAATGAAACTTACACGACGCCCTTTGCCTTGAGCGCCTTCTCAATCGCTTGAATCTGCTCGTTCAACTGCCGGCACTCTTCCTCATAATCATCTGTCATGTTCTGTGCCTGTTCGGCCCCGATATGCACGGAAGTTTTCCCGAAGGTAAACGCATGCAGATCTTCCAGATCGCAGAGGTTGTCCTTGAGCCGTTTGCGCTCAGCGCTCAGCTGGTCAATAGTCATGTCTTCATATTTCTTGTTCATGTGCCATAACCTTCCTTGCCAACGAGAAGCCGGGGAAACGTCTTTTCCTCGAATTTTTGCGGCTTGATGATTTCAGGGGGAGGAACATTTATATCAGGCCTGCCAGATATGCAAGGGCCTCGCTCCTGGTTGTAATCGTCCCCCCTGCCTGGCGCTCCTTGATCTCATCCAATATCTCACGGAATTGCGGCCCCGGCTTCAGGCCCTTCCTTATCAAATCGTCCCCGGTCACCAGCGGGATAGCCTCTGCCTTTAAAAACTTCGAATAGTAATAATCGAGCACGGCAACCATGGACTTCTCCGTGTCCATGAATTTCCCCTTCTCCATGATCTCGTAGGTTGCACGGGCATCGGCCTGGGCAAGGACTAAGCTCTCGGGTAGAGCGTCGCCAAGGTCACGGCAGTAGCGGTACAGCGCATTCCTGCTCGGGCCGCCGGGTGTGGAGAGATTAAAGAGCCGCATATGCTGTTTAATGACGCCGGCGACCAGCCTCTCCGAATCCCGCGACAGCCTGAGGCGCCTGCATACAAGGGCGGCCTTGTCCGAGCCCACGTTGTCGTGGCCGTGAAAACGCACGCGACCATCCGTATCCGTAAAGGTGTCAGGCTTCGCAATGTCGTGCAACAGACAGGCGAAGCGAAGCGCTGCCTTGCGCGGAACCAGATGTTCGATGTTTTCTTCGAAGTGCACACGCAGCGCTGCGGCGTGCGCAGGCGATATTTCGTGCAGATCATCGAGAACGGCGTCCACATATCCCGCTGTCTTGATCACATGGGTCAGGACATCGTGGATATGGTACCTCCCGGGCGCGAATCCCCGGAGCGGTTCCAGTTCCGGCAGAATCCGGGACAGCAGTCCTAATGAGTCCAGCAGGGATAGATGTTTCACCGCGTTCCGCTCAGCAAGGATGAGGAAAAGCTCATCCCGAACTCGTTCCGACGCCGGTTCTGTTATGCGTTTTGACCTGCTGCGAATATGTTCGGCGGTTGATTCTTCTATCGTGAATCCAAGTGTCGCAGCAAATCGAACGGCGCGCAGCAGCCTGAGCGGATCTTCATCGAGGACCTTTGGATTCGTTGCTCGGATAATTCCGTTCTTGACATCCTCGTTCCCGCGGAACAGGTCGATCAGGCCGTCGAGAGACCTGTTCCTGATGAACGACCGCAGATCGAGGGCCATGGCATTCATGGTAAAGTCCCTGCGGCCAAGATCAGCGCTCAGATCCGGCCCTTCGAAGTTTGCAAAATCAAACTGAATTATTTCGCCTCCTGCTTGCTTTACTACGCGGGTGTTCTTCCGCACATCATCGAGGAGGAAAAAACTGCCCGTGATTGAATCAGCAAATTTCCGCGCGACTGATTCAGAACCCGAGGGCATCAGGACATCGATGTCCTTGATGTCCTCTTTGCCAAGCAGCAGGTCGCGGATTGAGCCGCCGACGAGGTATATTTTCTGGGGACTGAGAGGAATGAGCTGTGAAAGGTATGTCAACGCCGGAGATAACATATGTTTGGCTCACTAAACCCGATTTTAACGGCTCGTTCGAGCGCCCCTCAGACGATCCGGCTCTTCCGACGACCGTGGTGGGAAATTGAGTGTGCAGCCTCTCAGCGAAGGGACCGTGAGAATACCTTGCCATCCAGGAACGTGTTGAATCATACTCTCAGGGGTGCGGTGACACGTAAAATACGTTTTGCACCGTTCCATCCGCATATTGATGACACTCACGGGTGAGGACCTTGCTCCTTTTCCTCTGTCGACGCTTCCTGCGCGCTCTGGCCTGTGACCTCTTTTATCTTCGCCAGCCGTCTCCGCCGGTCCTCCCGGGTAACGTACCAATCCTGGATGAGCGTCTCGATCAATCCGATCAACGACTCTGCCTCGCCGGGCTCGGTGTCGAGAATTTCGGCTCCCTCACCGTCCATCCTGGCGCCGATCATTCCGTTCTTCCTGACGGACTCGATGGCCTCCCACGTGAGCGGATCTACCGTGCCTCTGATCTGACGAAACTCGTCTCCAAGCCTTCCTGGCTGTACTCGCCAGAAGTCCCTCAGAATTTCCGAGAGACAGCGGCGTGAAAGGGCCGAGGCCACCTTCGGGCTGAACTCAAAGGCGAGGCAGGCCTCCCGGTAGTCTTGAAGAACCGTTTGAGGAATGTCGACGGGGAAGGAACGGGCGCGAGACGGCGGGACGAGAGACCAGGTCTTGATGTGCTTTCCTGTATAGGAACGGTTTCCCGAGACCTCCAGGCTGTGCAGGGAGGCACTGAGGGAAAATTTGCCGCATGCCGGATTCGGGCAGACAACAAACTTTGTTACGAGCCTGCGCGGGCCGTCTGCGTTGGCGATCGTAAGATCCGCGAACGTTATTTGCCGACCCTGGTCAATGACGGCCTGATCACTGTTGCAAAACGGGCAATGCCAGAGATATTCGCTCACACGTACCTCCCTGAACGGCCGTCGTTTTCAGACGATGAGTTCTTGAAGCTGCCGCTCGTCCCATGCCTTCGTGATAACTGCCTCGCCGATCCTCGTGGGCAGGACGAACTTCACCTTGCCGCCTTCCGCCTTTTTGTCAATCTGCATGGTGCTCATCAGCTCGGTCGCTGTGGGCCTATGACTAAGATCGTCAAGATTGGTCGGCAGTCCGTACGCGGCAACAAGTCTCTCCACACGGTCAGGTACCGACGCGTCACACAAGCCGGTATTCTGTGCCAGGCGTGCGGCATAGACCATTCCGATCGCTACGGCATAGCCGTGACGTATCGTATAGTTTTCAGCTGTCTCGATGGCATGGCCGATTGTGTGACCAAAGTTCAAGATTGCGCGGAGACCGCCTTCGCGTTCATCCTTGCTCACGACGTCCGCTTTGATCTCGCAGGAGCGGCGTATGATGTGGATAACTGCTTCGTGATCGAGCGACAGGATCCTTTCGCGGTTGTTGTCGAGATACTCAAAGAACGCGCCGTCCCAGATCACGCCGTATTTGATCACTTCTGCCATGCCCGAGAGCAGCTCTTCTTTGGGGAGGGACCTGAGCACGTCCTGGTCCATGATAACTTTTTTCGGCTGATAGAAAGCGCCGATCATGTTCTTGCCCATGGGATGATTCACGCCGGTCTTGCCGCCGACACTGCTGTCCACCATCGCGAGGAGCGTAGTGGGCACTTGAATGAACGGTACGCCGCGCATGAACGTGGCTGCCGCAAAACCGGTAAGGTCGCCAATCACGCCGCCGCCGAACGCGACGAGCGCGGATTTCCGGTCAAATCCATTAATGAGAAGCGCCGTATAGATGGAGTTGGCCCAATCGAGGTTCTTATACTGCTCACCGTCAGGGATATCTATCGACATGACGGTGAATCCAGCTTTTTTGAGGCTATCCACCAGCCTTTGGGCATGGAGTTTCTTGACCGTTGGATTCGTGACCAGAGCAATCTTTTTACCGAGTCCCAGGTCCTGGAGCCGCGCGCCGGCATCGTCCAGACCCGACCCGATCTCGATATCATAGCTCCGGTCGCCGAGGCTCACCTTAACAATATGCATGCCGGATTCTTTCTTTGATCATTTGAATGACATCCTCCAGGGATTTTTCAGAGGTATCTATCGTCACATCCGCCTGGGCATAGAACCGGGCGCGGCTTTCGAGAAGCTCGCGTATCCTCGCCAGCGGGTCCGCAGTCTGGAGCAGGGGCCGATGGGTCTCATGCCTGATGCGTTCGTAGATCACTTCGGGCGGCGCAGTAAGGCACACAACGAGGCCGGCCTTTTTGAAAGCTTCGCGGTTCCTGTCCCCGAGAACGGCGCCGCCGCCCGTGGAAACGACCTGACCTTCACGCTGTGTTACTTCTTGGATGATCTTTGCCTCGACCTCACGGAAATAGGGTTCGCCGAACTTTTCGAAGATGGAGGTGATCGAAAGCTGCTGATCGGCCTCGATCATGCTGTCGGTATCGACGAACAGGTAGCCCAAGTCCTTTGCCAACCGAGTGCCAACCTGGGTCTTGCCCACACCCATGAAGCCGGTCAGGATAATATTCTTGAACATGGTTATCGGTTGTTGACGCTTCGCTTGAATCTTACTTCTTTTCTGACGTTTCTTCTGCGCCTATACGCGCTTTGAGATGCCTGTCATACTGGGAGAAATTCCTTTTCATTTCGTCTATGCTGTCGCCACCGAATTTTTCTACCAGTGCCGACGCGATTTCAAAAGCCACTGCGGCCTCCGCCACCACGCCGGCCGCCGGCACGGCGCTCACGTCGGAGCGCTCCACGCTCGCCTTGAAAGGCCTCTTGCTCGCAAGGTCTACGGAGCGCAGCGGCTTCATGAGCGTCGGGAGAGGCTTCATGGCAGCACGCAGCACGATGGGCTCGCCGTTGCTGATCCCGCCTTCGATGCCGCCCGCCATATTGGTCTTGCGGTAGAATCCTTCTTTCCTGCTCCAGAATATCTCATCGTGCACCTGAGAACCCGGTCTATTCGCGACGCCGAAGCCGGCACCGACCTCGACGCCTTTGATTGCCTGGATGCTCATCAGCGCATTGGCGAGTCTTGCATCAAGCTTGCGGTCCCAGTGAGCGTGGCTGCCGAGACCCACCGGAACTCCTTGTATGATCACTTCAAAAACGCCGCCCAGCGTGTCACCGGCAGCCTTGGCCTCATCAATCTTCCGCATCATCCGCTTTTCCGCGTCAGGGTCTGAACAGCGAAGTTCCGATACCTCAGCCCGCTTCTTGAGTTCGGGAACGGAGATCTTAGGCACTTTAGCGTACACTCCGCCAAGGGAGAGTACGTGGCTCACGACTTCGATGCCGAATTCCTCAAGCAGCCTTTTGGCGACTGAACCCACCGCGACACGCATTGCAGTTTCCCGGGCACTCGATCGTTCGAGGATATTTCTGATATCGGTCATGTTGTACTTGAGTGCCCCGGCAAGGTCGGCATGTCCGGGACGGGGCCTTGTCAGGGGGTCTGCGGAATTCAAGAACATAGTGTCCACCGACATTTTATCACGCCAATTTTCCCAGTCCTTGTTCCGAATCATGAGTCCGACGGGACTGCCGAGCGTCCTGCCCCAGCGTACTCCGGAATAAATCTTTACTTGGTCTCTTTCGATCTTCATCCGGTTGCCGCGACCATACCCCACCTGCCTTCGGGACAAATCACGGTCAATATCTGTTACCCGGATCAACAGACCGGCAGGCATGCCCTCGATAATACCCATCAGCAGTTCGCCATGAGATTCACCGGCAGTCAAAAATCGCAACATCGTTACCCTCCCCTGTAATAATTAATCAGCGTACAGCTTCTCTCGAAAATGATTCGGGGTTTTGAAAGGAAAATACCTGTAAAATCGGGCTTATCATAACAAATTTGTCATGGAAGTGCAATGAAAAGTATGGTATAAGTATGGGTATTTTAAGGATATACTATGATTGTGAGCCAGGCCAAAGCAACGGGAACACATGGCACAAGATAAAAAACAACATTTTTTCAATGAGTTATATGAATAATGGCCTTCTCCATTTGAGCCCGCATACTTGAAAGCCGGCATTCAACAATTCGCAGTCAAGGAGATACAATAACGTACCATGATCGCTCTCCTGTGCTCTGTCAAAGCTGAAGCAGAACATCTCCTGGCTTCAACCACGGTGACCGGGACCTCGACGATCGGGTCCAAGCAGTTTATCGAAGGAACTCTCGCCGGCCATCCAGTCCTCCTCTGTATCGGGGGTATGGGCAAGGTCAATGCTGCCCATGCGGCTACAATTCTTTCTGGTTATAACCCGGCCGTAATCGTGATTTTTGGAATTGGCGGGGCCTATCCTTCCTCACGTGCGGAAATCGGGGATGTGGTGATCGCAAAAGAGGAGATTGCTGGTGACGAAGGGGTGTTAACGCTCGACGGTTTTAAAGACACAGAGTACATCGGCATACCCCTCCTCTCATCCTCGACATCGGTGATTTATACTACCTACCCAGCACGGGAATCGTTGGTCAAACACGCTCTCCAAGTTCTCCTTACAAGTCTGGAGGGGGACGTGCATCTGGGGACCTTCGTGACGCTCTCGACCTGTACCGGGACCACGGCGCGTGCACGAGAGCTGGAAGAGCGTTATCACGGTCTCTGTGAAAACATGGAGGGAGCCGCCGTAGCTCACGTGGCCGAATTGCACAGCATTCCATGGATCGAGATGAGAGGGATTTCCAATATTGTGGAGGACCGCGATCCTAAAAAATGGGACATCCCCTCTGCAGCTACGGCAGCACAACAAGCGGTGCTGCATTTTTTGGGAGCCTGGAAACAATGACACATATGCTGACGATCGGCTATTCACCGTGCCCGAATGATACGTTCATCTTCTATGCACTTATTCACGGAAAGGTAACAATCCCGGGCATTACGTTTCGCGAGCAGCTGGAAGACGTCGAGACCCTGAACCGTATGGCGCTCGATGGCAGGCTCGATTTCACGAAAATCTCCTACCACGCATTAGGCCATCTGAGAAGCCAGTATGCACTGCTTCGTTCCGGCAGCGCACTGGGACGCGGGTGCGGTCCGCTCATCGTGGCACGTCCCGGCACCACGGTCGCTGAACTACGCACAGGCCGCGTGGCAATTCCCGGAACGCTCACGACCGCCTATCTTCTGCTCCGTTTATTCAATCCCGCATTGACAAATATAGACGTCATGTCTTTTGACCGGATCATGGATGCGGTATCGAAGGGAGATGTTACGGCAGGCCTCATCATCCACGAGAGCCGATTCACCTATCCGCTCTACAACCTCGTAAAAATCCAGGACCTCGGCGAGTGGTGGGAAAACTATTCCGGCCTCCCGATCCCGCTCGGCGGCATCCTCGGCAAGCGTTCCCTCGGCCGTGATGTCCTGCTGAGTGTTGAGTCGGGCATTCGGGAAAGCCTTCACTACGCCAATAATCACCCTGAGGAAGTATTGCAATACTGCAGGAAGCACAGCCAGGAGATGGATGTTCAGGTTATGAAAAGTCACATCGGTCTTTACGTAAATGATTTTTCACTTGATCTGGGGCCGGCAGGCCTGACAGCCGTCCGCAGGCTCTTTGCCGAAGCAGAGTCGCGCGGAATATTTCCTCATTCCGAAAAATCGCTCCTTGCAGAGGAATGAAAAGTCTAGTAGACTGTACCCTGCGAAAAAATATCATAGGGTCGGTTCTATCTTTCAACGGGGAGGAACTATGCTTGGGTGGATACTTCTTGCGGCAGTCGGTTTGATCCTGGTGTGGCTTGTTGTGATCTACAATGGCATTATTTCTGCGCGGAATGATATGCAAAATGCGTGGAAGCAAATCGATGTGCAGTTGAAACGCAGGCACGACCTCATCCCGAATCTTGTCCAGACCATTAAGGGGGCGATGGAGTTCGAGCAGGACACGCTGGAGAAAGTCGTCTCCGCCCGCACAAAAGCCGTGGCGGCGACAACGCCTTCCTCAAAAGCTGTGGCCGAGAATATGCTCACCCAAACCATTGGAAAACTGTTCGCGGTCATGGAAAACTATCCCGCGCTCAAGAGCAATCAGAACGTCATTCAGCTCCAGGAAGAGCTTGCTTCCACCGAAAATAAGATTGCCTTCGCACGCCAGCTCTACAACGATCTGGTGGCGAACTTCCGGACGAGGCTCCAGGTCTTCCCCAACAACGTCGTTTCGTCACTGTTTGATTTCCGGTCCGGAGAGTATTTCGGTGCTGACGAGGCTGACCGGGCTGTCCCGGCTGTGAATCTCAGCCTGAGAAAGTAATGCAGGGGATCGAGAACGGATTTGGGAAGGATGTCTCAAATCTCGTGATGCCAGACGTTTCTGTCACCTGTTGCTGATTCCATCATGCCCTTGACCTTTATTGACATAGAAAAGCAGAAGAGTTGGCGGATATGGGTGTTCTTCCTGGTACTCCTCTCTCTCTACTGCGTCCTCACTGCTCTTGTTGCGGCAGCGTTTCTGCGGCTGCCCTGGCATGGGATGCAGCAGTCCTGGCTTATTACAGGTCTTTTCGCCCTGCTTGCTACAGGCACCCATTTCTGGTTGTCCGCCCATAATACGGTCAGCACCGTCGTTAAGGGATTAAACGCCGATCCGCCCGATCCCGAGGACGACGTCCACAAGATGCTTTTGAACGTCATGCAGGAGATCCATGTCGTCACCGGGAACAAGCGAACGATACAATGTTTTGTCATCCCTTCCCTGTCCCTCAATGCTTTAGCCGTGGCCGATCTCAGGGGCAATGCCGCGGTTGCAATTACCGAGGGGCTGCTTTCACGACTGACACGGCCTCAACTCGAGACCGTCCTGGCCCACGAAGTACACCACATCCTTTCCGGTGATTGCCTCGAAACCACGGTTGCTGCGAGCCTGTTCGGGAACTATGCATTTATCCTGGAAAAGCTGAATACCACGTCGAGTGGGAGAATCTCCGTATCGCCGGTCATGTACCTCGCATGGGGATTGCTCCAGCTGAGCTATCTGCTGAAGTTGTTCATCTCCCGCGAACGGGAATATCGCGCTGATGCGGCCTCCGTTCGGATGACCCGCAACCCCATCGCACTTGCCGAGACGCTTTACCTGCTTTCGCGCAGCTGGCGGGGGGCGGGTTTTATCGGAAGCAGCTTTGCGATGCTCTGCATCGTGAATCCCCAAACCACTGCCCTCGACGAGGAGGAAGGATTCTGGGCAGATCTTCTCTCAACGCATCCGCCGATCGGTAAGAGAATGGATATCCTGCTGGCCATGGCTCGCACGAGCTATTCGGAATTGCGCGCACGACTTGACAGAACCACGGAAAACACTGCACGAACGCCGGCTGAAACGCAGTACTATGCTCTGGATCCACAGCACACGTGGCAGGGCCCCTTCACGCTTGCGGAACTGGGAACACAGCTGTGGCTTTCGCCGCTTACCTGGATAACAAAGGGCCAGGAACCGCATGTTGACCGGGCCTGGAAAGAACCGCTCCTCAATGAGCTCTTTGCTCTCAGGCTCTCTCAGCAAGGCTGTCAGGCAACCAGCCTCACGTGCCCGGCATGCAGGCAGCCCCTCCTGGCGGTACCTTATGAAGGGACTCAGATTTACCAGTGCAGGTTCTGCAGCGGCATGCTTGTTGCCACGGGTAAAATACCAAGGGTCCTGGCACGGACGAAGCGGGAGCGGCCGTGTTCGGATCGCATGAATTCCCTTGCAAAAGCAGTCGTAACGGAAAATCAGCTCGCATATGCGCGTCACAGCTTGACCGCCAACGATGGCAAAGCCATGAGCTACCTCCCCTGTCCTCAATGTGCTAATCCCATGTACCGGGGATTTTACAGCCAGGCATACCTGATCGTAATCGATCGATGCAGCTTTTGCGGATTTACCTGGTTCGAGCAGAATGAGCTCGAGATGCTGCAGTGCCTGATCGAGAACAGGATAGTGCCGGACATATCTGATACTGCGGCAGCTCCTCCCTTGGCCTGAAAAGGAAGTTGATCTCATGATCACCGTTAAATTATTTGCCCTGTTAAAAGATAAGGCAGGCCGAAGCGAGCTGCCGATCACGTTTCGCGGCGGCACCGTCGCGGACTTGCTTCGGCAGGTGTCTCATGAATACCCGGCGCTCGCGGACGTCCTATCCTGCGGGGGCATCATCGTCTCGGTGAACCACGAATTCGTAAAATCGGACGCGGTGGTCAAGGATGGCGATGAAGTGGCGCTCATGCCGCCTTTCTCAGGAGGAAGCGGAGCAGTGCCAACGGTTCGGATCCAGCATGAACCCTTTTCGGTCGAACAGGAAATAGCGAAATTAAAAACGACCTCAACTGCCATCGGTGCGATTGTAATGTTCCTCGGGACAACGCGCGACATCTCGATGGACAAGCAGGTGGCAAAGCTCGAGTTCGAGCATTATCCGGGTATGGCAGAAAAAATGCTTTCCGAGATCAGGGACCGTGCGATCAAAGAATATGGCGTGATCGATGTCGCGATCATCCACCGGGTTGGCACCATCCCGGTGGGAGACAATATTGTATTGATCCTGGTCTCCTCGGGACATCGTGACGGGGCCTTCCGGGCATGCCGCTTCGTGATCGACGAGTTGAAACGGATAACGCCTATTTGGAAGAGAGAAACGACGCCGGACGGCGAGGTATGGGTAGCGGAACATCCGTGAGGCAGACTACAGGTAGCAGGAGGACAGACGGCAGATACTCGATTTCGCTTCAGCCCGGCTTCTCGGCTGCCGTCATCCGACGTGTTGATGCATTTTTTACGGTTTTATTGCTGTTCTTCAGGAACACCACACAAGTCGTGCAGTCGTTCTCCATCCGGCATTTGGTCGTTTCCCAGCACGGCTTGCCTTTGTCAGTAAAGGCCGTACAAACAACCCGCCGGTCGTCAGGACAATCCTTTATCTCCCAGCAGGGAGCATAATCGAGAAGTTTCTTGATCCCTTCGATGCTGATCTTTTTCGTATGGATCAGTTCACGGATGCAGCGCAGCCACTTAATGTCGTTTTCCGTGTACAGCCTGTTCCTGCGCTCCCGAGTCGGCAGGATCAGGCCATGTTTCTCATAAAGCCGCAGGGTCTGTGCCGTGGTGCCGACAAGCTTTGCCGCGACTCCCATGGTATAGAGCGGCGCATCCTTGTCCTTTAATACGTCTAAACTATCAGCCGTCATAGGATCTCTTTTTCTCCCCGATCTTTTACCGCGGTATAAGGATCGTCATTTTGTCCGTTATGAGAAGCACGCCCATGATTACCAGGATGGCCCCGCTCGCCATTTTGATAACCTTAAAATGCTTTCTCAGTTTATTGAATGATGATAGAAATGCGCTGATGGCAAGTGCCGAAATAATAAACGGTATTCCGAGACCGAAAGAATAAAATGTTAAGAGCGCCATGCCCCGCCCAAGGGTCTCCGTCTCCATGGCCAGCGCCAGCACAGACCCCAGAAAAGGACCCGTGCAGGGCGTCCAACCCGCCCCAAAAATCATGCCGACCACCAGCGTACCCGCATAACCCGCGGGACGCGTTTTGAGCTGCAGTTTAGCCTCTCGCTGGAGAAAGGGGATGCTCACCACATCCATGACGAAAACGCCCATGATGATAATGAGGACGCCCCCCACGATCCTGATCAGGTCGAGGTGCTGAGACAGAACACTGCCTGCCAAACTCGCCGTTGCGCCAAGAAGCACAAAAATTAGCGTAAATCCGGAAACAAATGCAACCGAATGCAGAAACGTGATGTTCATGTGCTTGCTGCGAGATTCCCGGCTTACGAGATCATCGTAACTTATGCCGGTAATGTAAGAAACATAGGAAGGAATGAGGGGGAGAATGCAGGGAGACGCAAAAGAAATGAGGCCCATAAACGACGAGAACAGAAGTACCGATGGCGTCAATCCATGAGAAATATCCATGCGTTCCGAATCCTCCGATACGGTGCTACATCATACCAAAGCTCACGAAAGGGAGTCAAGGAAAAGTTTTGCTGTTTTCGGTTTGATTTCTTCTATATTTCCAATTAACAAGTAAGGCCCTCCCGGACACCTTGCCACGCCTCGCCCGACACGAATCTCTATTAATTTTTTGAATTGCGAGCAGCTTTTTTTTATTGACAAAAAAAAACGAATTCATTATTCTTTTTCTTTCCACGTTCATCATCACCACATTGAAGGAGGAGACTGTGTATATCGATCAGCCTGTGCGGCACTTCATGGACAAACTTGCAAGCAAATCCCCTGAACCTGGAGGGGGGAGCGTAGCAGCCCTTACCGGTGCGATGGGTGCAGCGCTGGTTAGCATGGTATCCAATCTGACTCTGGGGAAGGAAAAATACAAGGACGTACAGACACAGATTGAGACGTTGTTGAAAGAATCAGAGAAACTGCGCACGGAAATGCAAGACCTGATCGAGAAAGACACGGAAGCATACGGCGCGCTCTCTGCCGTTTACAAAATGCCAAAGAACACCGATGAGGAAAAGGCCGCACGCACGGCAAAAATGCAGCAGGCACTCAAAGAAGCCTGCCAGGTCCCCTTCGAAATAGGCCTGAAATCGCTGGAGGTTGCAAAGCTGGCCGAACGCGCCGCCGATATGGGCAATGTCGCCGCCGTGAGCGACGCCGGCGTAGCAGTGCTCCTCGCCCACGCGTGCGCCCAGAGCGCGGCGCTCAATGTGAAAATCAATGTAAACAGCATCAAAGACGAGACATTCAACAAAACTACCTGGACCCGGATGCAGCATGTCCTTACGCAGGTCAGCGCACTGGAAAAATCAGTGATGGCAACGACGTATAAAAAGATGGGGTAAGGAGAGAGCGTCCGGGAGCCTGGCCACCGCAATCGCTTTCCGTCTTGATGCGTTTATCCGGAATTGATGCTGAGCGACCCGGGACCTGTTGCACACAAGGAGAAAACACACATGGCCGCAAAACTCTTAACAGGAAAAGAAGTGGCACAGAAAATGGACCAGGACATTCAGAAGGACGTCCAGGAACTGAAGGCAACGGGTGTCAATCCGGCACTCCGGATCATGATTGTCGGTGATGCTCCTGACTCGCTCGCCTATGCAAACAGTGCAAAAAAAATGGCCGAAAAAAACGGCATCTTGTGCGAGATCGAGCAGTTGGCGGGCGCAACGAGCCAGGACGAGTTCGTCCGTACGCTGAAACAGAGGAACGCGGACAAAAATATCCACGGGATCATCGTGATGCGGCCCTTCCCCAAGCAGATCAGGGAGGATGTCGTGAAGTACATCCTGTCACCCGAAAAAGACGTAGATTGTTTTAATCCGGTTAACGCCGGCAAGATCATGGCAGGAGACATGACGGGGTTTCCGCCTGCAACGCCTCAGGCCGTAATGGAAATGCTCCGTTTCTACCAGGTACCGATGAGCGGTAAAGAAGCCGTGGTCATCGGCCGTTCCATGGTTGTCGGGAAGCCGATGTCGATGCTCCTCCTCGGGGAAAACGCCACGGTAACTGTCTGCCATTCGAAGACGCAGGATCTTCCCGGTGTTTGCAAACGGGCAGACATCCTCGTAGCCGCGATCGGCAAGGCAAGAATGATCACAAAAGATTTCATTAAAACGGGCGCAACGGTGATGGATGTTGGCATCAATGTCGAAGGAGACAAGCTTTTCGGGGATGTCGACACTGAGCCGGCCAAGGACGTCGCAGGGGCCATCACGCCCGTGCCCGGCGGTGTCGGCACGGTTACAACACGCGTGTTATTAAAGCACGTGGTAAAAGGCGCCAAGCTGCAGAACCCCTAGAACAAGATTCCACGGTGAAGGATCGGGGGCCAGCGAATGGCCCCTGATTTCCGCTTCGCAAACCCAACCGTCATTTCATCACTGCGCCTCAGATCGCCTGCATCAACTCCGTTGACCGCTCAGGTTTTTCCACCAGTCCGTGCCGGGACAGGGCAGATCACCACCATGACCGCTCTCGCGACTCGGCATGATCACTTTCGCGCGTGCTGTGATCGTATCGAGACGGTGAAAAGCCTCCCTGTCATCCAGCGTAACGTGTCCTTGCTACCGCCACGATCTCCTTCGAGGGCCGTCGGAACCGTTCCAGAGCTTGTGCTCACCTCTTTGCCAAAAATACTGTATAGCCGATCCGCATTGGATTTTCCCGTGCGCGTTCCCTCACCATAACCTCATCATGAACAGCAGGGGAGTGCCTGATACGTGATAAAAACCCATATTCTCATCTCCTGACCTGTCTCCTCTTACCTGTCTATGCTGAAAAGAACTGACGCAGGCCGTCTAGGACGGAACGTTGCGGCATCAAGATATGCAAGGTACCGTGCAGCCTGGAAATCATTTGTTCTACCTTCCCCACTTCTGGGGAGAAATTTCGCTGCCTCTCGATGTCATATTCACATTGTGACCCGTTCAGGGGCACGCGGCGAAGAAAAAAGTGCGGAGGGAAGTTCCTTTTTGGGTTGGCCGCGCGGGTTATTATTCTCGCGAGACCGAGAACAGAAGGTTGGCAGAAAACGAGTCGTAGCGATAAAGGGTTTTTACCACTCGTTTGGAGGCTGCCCTTGGAGATTGCACCGGAATGATATGCCCCTCCATAGGGTTAACTCATGCAAGCGGCATCCCTCGCTCTTCTAGTGCTCCGGGAGGTCGGCATCGCAAGGACACATGAACAAAAAAACCCCGGAGGAGTGGTTCCCCCCGGGGTCGTTACAGTTATCCTACTATCCTACGAGCACCAGAATGGTGCGCGCACCTTAGAAGTTGAATGCGAGAATGCCCTGGATACCAAGCGCTGAATCGGTGCCTTTTCCGGCTGCATCCTTGTATACGGCACCTGGATCGAACCAACCCAGATCCCAGTTCCAGCTAAGGTTGTCATAAAGCTTCCAGTTAATATGGAGATCGACTTCCGTTCCGAGGTTGGTTGCCAAAGCTCCTGCTCCACCACCGGTAAGTGCAACATTGGTCTTCTCCGAGGCCTGCAGGAAATAAACGTCTGCGCCGAGGTCGAGGCTCTTAAGAGCATGCCACATAGCGCCGACGCTTTCAACCGTCGTATTATTCATACCAGTATGAGTTGCGCCAGCCGCGGTGGTAATCTTATACTCATACAGGAACGTATAGTGCGGGTCGATATCAAGGAAGGTTATCATTTGATTGACATCGGTTTGACCTTGCTTTGCACCGGTACCATAACCAAGCAGGATGTTAATGGTTACCGGATCGAGCAACACATTACCCTGTAGGACGACTTCATCGCCCTTGTACTTGGGTTGCGGACCACCTGTTGTATTTGTTTTATTTTGCCCCGTCTGGAAATCTGCCTGGAGCTTCCACTTTACGATGCTTGCCTGGCCATTATAAAGGATACCAATGTTATACAGATCATTGGCATTCGTCAGATGCGCATCGGTAACGTTAAGACCGACTGTGTTCTTGTCATCGATCGCATATTGGTCGAGGATGATATATGCATCGATATCGTCGTGGGTTGCATTAACGAGGCCTTTTTGAGCAGTCGCATCCAAAATGGCGATGGTATTGCCGCCGGTTACGTTCGCGACGACCCATGCATCAGAGCCGAAATGCATTGAACGGGCGAACCAGCCGTTGGCGAGCTGGAGGAGCTGATGGCCGGCGGTTACGTTAATCGGGATACCAGGTATGTTAAAGCTCACCCATGCTTCCCGGAAGCCGAATGTGTCTGCTTTTAAGCCGGCCGTGCTTTGACCGAAGCCGTTACCGAAGTTCTGGTCCGTGCTGAATCCGTTAAAGTTGCTGCCCCAGTCAGAGAAGTCGTTCCAGAGCGATATCTTTCCCTTTACATCGTCACCCGCTTTGACGTTGATGTTCATGATGATACGGCTTTGCGTATCGATCTGGTTATCATGCAGATCCTTGTCGAAATCCAACTGGTTAAAATCTCTGCTCCGAATCTGCAAGGAACCGCCCACGGACACGTCTGCTGCAAACGCCATGGTGCCCATGCCGACAAATGCCAGCACTACCATTACTACTAGAAACTTCTTCATCGCTTATCCTCCCTAAAATAGATTTGTTCCGATTCGTACGGAACACGTGTTTACCTCGCAAGGTGCGCGAAACAAAACTTCGATAATTCCGTGAAACAGGATTGTATGAGGTCAGGCCACACCCCCTTTCCATAGAAGAAATTGTGTGAAAACGATGGGGCCACCAGAGAACAAACACAGATTTACCTGTGGGATTTGCATTCCGGCAAAATGACCTGGAAGAGTGATGCCGGCCACTTCGGCGCACTCCTGCACAGGAATGGGGGGGCGTAGCTTATATGTAGGTCTGTCAGTGGGTATCATGATAGTAAAAAATTTTGGAATCTGCCACTAGTCCAAACTGCTACACTGCTCTGTTCATTTTATGATGCGGTTCAAAAAAGGAAGTGATACTGCTGATATTTTGGAAAAGACTTAGCTCGACTATATCAAAGTCGTATAGTGAAGTCAAGCGTTTTCTAGTACATAAATAACAGCAAATGACCGGTTTTCAGGCCTCTAGTTGCATAAAGCCGAAACCAATATTTTGCAATTTAATGCAACTGGGCTGGCAGCATTGTCAACTGCAAGGATTGCGATCACTTGGAATTCATTCAGCCCTTAAATCGAACTCGGTTCTTCTCCCTTAAGAGGTACGCCGATCCGTGCGTTCAAGAACGCTCTCTTGGTTTCCCTTGTTGGAACAAACAACATCATGGGGAATGGGGGCAAATGAGTACCATGCCCGCTCTTGAGGAACTGACCGTCATGGCCGGACTCACGTGCGGCCGCCACACTGACGCAGTGTCACGCGCAGGTCTGGTAAACAAGGTGCTGGGAGAAGCAATCGTGGCAGTGCTCCATCCTGTCGAGAGCCTCTTCTATTTTGTTGGCATTGTGACCATTGAAAATTGGCATTCTGCTTACGGCCGTCATTTTGCTCGTCTGGATGCAAGAGGTCAAGAAACTAATCCCAACGTCGGTGGTACCCTGGCTGGCACTGCAGGCGGTGGGCCTTCGCTGTCCCGGAACGATACGCGCGAAGGACTATAATCATTGGAATGGGGTTCGTGTGCGGTGGGGTGGTGGGTCAAGAGGCATACTGCTTGGGCTACCGCGAAGGCTAGCTTTTCATGCTGATCGGTTTTCCCCGAATGGTCCTGGCGAACGTGAAGGGAAAAGAGGACCGCGTAATCAATTCACGCTGGTTCTCCGTTCTCTTTCCAGGGAAGCATGCGGCACGTCGTCTCACCACAACGGCCTTGAACATTCTCGGTCGCGGCACCGCACGAGGGGAAATCTTCCGGAAGCCGTTTTCGTTCTCCCGTGCTTGTTACTATCCCTGCTGATCCGCAGTTGCGCGTGGCTCAATGCTCTTTTCTGGACTCTTCTTTCCCTATTCGTACGGACCTATCAGTCCCTGAAGAGTTCCTGTGATAGGAGGGCATGCCGAGCTTCAACAACCCCTTTTCGATAAGTCGCTTGGTCGATGCAACTACCTGCGGATCGAACTGCAGCCCCGACTCCCGTTCCAGTTCTAAGAGGACTTCATGGGTTGAGATAGTACCCCGGTAGGGGCGCTCGGAGGCCATCGCATCGATCGTGTCGGCGACGTTCAATATCCTGGCCGGCAGCGATATCTGTTCACCGGCAAGCCCTTGAGGATAGCCTTTTCCATCATACCGTTCATGGTGCGCAAAGATGGCGTTAATGATGTCGGCGGAAAAACCAATGGGTTCCAGAATCCTTATGCCGTGTGCAGGATGGGCTTTCATGATGGCGAATTCCTCAAGACTCAGCCGTTCCGGTTTGCTGATGATGCGTTCGCTGATGCCTATTTTGCCCACGTCATGGAGAATTGCGGCGATATGGATTTCCTCGAGGCGCGAAGGGCTCAGCCCCATCTCCCGAGCGATTGCCACGGCATATTTCGCCACGTTGGTGGAATGCCACTGGGTATAGGGGTCCTTTGCCTCGACGGCAGCTACCAGGGCTTGGATCGTGCGGTAATAATTTTCACGCAGATCCTCATAGAGCGCTGCATTCTCCATGGCCGTGACAACCTGGGTGGAGAGAATGAGAACTATCTGCAGGTCGCTGGTCGTAAACGGCGGCCCGGAGAATTTGCTCACGTTAAGCACGCCAAACAGCTTGTTCTTGCCGATAAGCGGTACCGACATGGACGAAAGCGGCATATTTTCAAGGTTGATTGCATCCATTACTTCCTGGTCCGGGTGCTTGCCCTCAGATATGATAAGCGGCTTTCGGTACTTGAGCACAAGCCCCGCGACTCCTTCGCCAACTTTTCGGCGCGACTTCAAAGCCAGATCTGTCGGCAGTCCGTGTGAGGCCCGGATCAGCAGGGTCTCGCTCGTTTCATCCATCAGCATGAGTGAAACGCGGTCAATGGGAAATTCCTGGATCAGGACTTCGGTGATGAGCTTGAAAAGGTGAGCGAGGTCAATCTCCGTCACGAGCAGCTTGCTGATCTCGAACAGGGGGATGAGCGCCTTCAGCCTGATGTTTTCCTTTTGCAGCCTGCTCCGGTTTATTGCGCGATCTACCGCTCCGAGCAGTTCTTCCTGGGTAAACGGCTTCAGCAGAAAACCATCGACCCCGCGCACGAGGGATTCAATGGCCGTGTCGAGCGTGCCGTGCCCGGTCAGAACTATGGTCACAATGTCCTGTTTTTTTGCTTTAACCCGTTCGAACAGCTCCAGACCGTTTATTCCCGGCATCCTGATGTCCGTAATCAGGAGATCAGCAGACACGTGATCGAGTTCTTCAAGTGCTTTGGTGCCGTTGGGGACCGTGGACACCAGGTATCCTTCTGAAGAAAGGATGTGGTAACACAGGTCCCTGATCATATCCTCGTCGTCAACTACAAGAATTTTCTCACCAGCCACGTTTACTCTCCTTCACCTGTGCCTTCGAAGTCCACGACTTGCCGGAAGCCCCAAACGATGTCTCCATCCATTGTGCAAGGACACACTCCGCTCCGATGACCGTTGCGGCTCCTCTATGCAACCGGCTGCTTCCGGTACCTGGGAAGAATAACCCGAAATGTCGCTCCCCGCGTCGCCAGGCTCTCCGCTTCAATCTTGCCACCATGGTTCTGTACAATCTGATAGCTGATCGAAAGGCCCAGGCCGGTGCCGCCGCCATTCCCCTTTGTGGAGAAGAAAGGCTCGAATATCTTGTCCATATGTTCTGGCGCAATACCGATCCCGGAGTCAGAGAAGACCACGACAACCTCGTTCTCATGCGCTACATCGGCCTTAACCCGTAACTCCCCTCCCTGCGGCATTGCCTGGAGTGCGTTATTTGCGATATTAATGAAGACCTGTTTCATCTCATTGTGATCCATGTTCACGAGGGCAGGTTCTGCCGGGTAGTCTTCATGGATCACCACCGAGGATAAATCTGCAATTCCCTGGACAAGGGCAATAGTCTCCTTCAGCGGCAGCAAAAGGTCCCCCGGCTCCATCCGTGACGGCCGGTGTCGAGAAAAATTCAGCAGGTTTCGAATGATCTTTCTGACTCTCAACGTCTCCTGTTCCATCGTCACAAGGATCTTCCGCTGCGCTTCGGGTAGCTCAAGGGTCTTCAAGAGGTGCGTCGTGTAACCGAGAACGCTCGTCAGCGGATTATTGATCTCGTGTGCGACATTGGCCGAGAGCCCCCCGATGGCCGCCATCTTCGTAGAATGCACAAGCTGTTCCTGGGTGGTGTTCAGCTCGACCATTTTCCACTTTAAGTCGCTGTACAGCGAAGCATTTTGCAGAGCGGCAGACGCCAGATTAGAAAATACCGTAAACAGCCTCAGGTCGCGTTTATCGAACGTTGCCCCGCCTTTCTTGTTGATGGCTGTGAGGAGGGCCGTGATCGTATTCGCTGACCAGAGAGGGACCGTCATGATACTCTTGATGCCCAAAGATTTCATCTGCGCGCCGTTCAGCCTGAAATCGTCCTCGGCGTCGGTCATGAGAAGGGGGGTGCCGTAGCTCCCCATCCAGTTATAAATACCGCCTGCTTCGAGCGGCACGTCCAGATCCTCGATGGCTTTTCGTTTGCTGCCGAAGACCCCCAGATATTTCAACAGGCGATCTGATTTATCAACAATGGATACTGCGGTCGTATCGGCCCGCACAAGGTCTTCAGCACCCGCCGCGATCTTTGTGAGGAGAAGTTCGCGGTCCAGGCTCTCCATAAGGCCCAGACCGGTCGTATGCAGAAGAAGGAGGTCCCGGTTCGCCTGCGAAAGACTCGTCTCGCGCTGTTTCAGAACGAGTGCCATCTGGTTGATGGCATGGCCGAGCTTGCTGATCTCGCCGTTCCCTTTCACGGGGAAAGGGGCATCCCAGTTCTGCTGGCCCAACTTTTCAACGGCATCACTCAGCCGCAGGATGGGTTTGGATATTCCCCGTGCGATGATCTGGCTGCATGCTATTCCAATGAGGACGATGACGAGGAGTGCTCCAGCAGATTTTTCCACAACAGCAAGGATCTTTTTCTTGTAGAGCTCGCCGGAAACCCCGACCCGAACGTAACCGGCGAGGGTACGCCCGGAGAGGATCGGGAGAGTAAGGTCGCAGACCCCGCTCTTTTTCATCACAAAGGCAGGTTCCTGGCTCGGGGAAGGCACACAGGCTAACGCAGTATCGTCACTCACCGCATTCCTGTGAGAGGACATCGTATGCGACGCCTCGCTGTCAAAGAAAACGCCCGAAGACGTCCGCACGAGAAGAGGTTCGCACGAACTAGAAAATATCATCGCATAGAGAAGAGGTTTGCCGCTGAGGGTATCTTCACCGGCGGAAAAAAAGGGGGATAGTTTTCTGTCAAGCTCAAACCGGTTGCCGGAAACAAGGTCGTCTGCGGTCAGGGCCGCCACTTCACGGGCTACGGCCAGTGCTCTGCCCCTGGTCTCCGCGTCTACGACATCCCCCCCCTCCCAGAAAAAGAAGGCTCCCATCAACGTTGCGATAAGAATGAGCGCTGCCGTCATAATAAAAGAGACCCTGCAGCCGATCCCGCCCCACCATCGGGAAAATGCAAGACGCAAGCGCGCAAAAAGGGCTGAAAGTATGCCTTTTATATCTGTCATAGTCGCGGGACAGAGGAAAAAATTTATTTATAGTAACATAAACGTGCCATGGTGTAAATGCAAGAAAAAAGGCAAGGATCTTGATCCTTGCCTTCGCGTCTCTCGTACGTGGAACATCAGGAATGGAGCATGGAGCTCCGCTATGCTGCCGGTGCCTTTTCTGTTTTTGTTTTTTTCGAACCTGCAGTCTCTGCTGCCGCTTTTGCCTGACGTTCCACCAGCTCTATCACGGCCATGGAGGCTGCATCTCCGGAACGAGTACGGGTCGGAACAATCCTGGTATAGCCGCCGTTTCGGGCCGTAAAGCGCGGTGCTATCTGGGCAAAGAGGCTGCCCACGACGGCCTCATCCTGGATAAAACTGAGCGCTTGACGCCGTGCATGGAGATCTCCACGCTTTGCGAGGGTGATCAATTTTTCCGCCAGCGGACGAATCTCCTTCGCCTTTGCTGCCGTTGTTTCAATCTTTTCATTCTTCAGCAATGAGGTTACGAGCGTCCTGAGCAGCGCCTTGCGGTGCCCCGAGTTTCTCCCAAATTGCCTGCCTGCGCATCCATGTCTCATTTCATCATCCCTGTCAAATTATTTTAGTATTACGATTCGCTTGGCTTCTCCGCCAACAGCCGCCGTGCTTCAACGACGATCTTATCGTCGACTTTCATCCCCAGAGAAAGCCCCATCTCTGCGAGTATCTCTTTAATCTCATTCAACGATTTTCTACCGAAATTCTTCGTCTTGAGCATTTCACTTTCAGTCTTTTGAACCATTTCTGCGATAGTCTCGATCCCGGCATTTTTAAGGCAGTTTGCTGCCCGTACGGAAAGCTCCAGTTCATTGACGCTGCGAAGGAGATTCTCATTGAATGTCGGCGCTTTTTTAATTTCCTCCTCCATCGCGGGGATCGCTTCTTCTTCCTCGGGGAGGTGGATAAAGAACGTAAGGTGGTCTTTGAGAAGTTTGGCAGCATGCGCTACCGCGTCATCCGGCCGGATACTCCCATCGGTCCATACTTCGAGCACAAGCTTATCGTAATCGGTTTCCTGTCCGACCCGGGCATTTTCTACCTTAAAGTTCACCTTCCGAATCGGTGAAAAAACCGAGTCTATCGGAACGACGCCAATGGACTGCCCCGGCTCCTTGTTCTTGTCGGAGGAAACATATCCCCTCCCGCGGCGCGCGCGCATCTCCACCTCAAGCTTGCCGTTTTTATCAATTGTTGCAAGATGGATGTCAGGATTCAGGATTTCCACTTCAGCATCAGCCTCGATATCTTTCGCCGTCACCTCTCCCGGGCCCTTCGCCTTGAGAATCAGCGTTTTGGATTTATCCGTATGCAACTTGAGCCTGATTTCTTTAAGGTTCAGAATAAGGTCGGTTGTGTCTTCCACGACACCGGGAATACTTGAGAACTCATGCTGCACGCCGGCAATTTTAACCGAAGTGACAGCGGACCCCTCGAGCGAGGACAGGAGGATTCGGCGCAATGAATTCCCCAAGGTTGTCCCAAAGCCGCGCTCTAAAGGTTCCGCGATAAACTTGCCGTACGTATCCGTTATCTTTTTAGGATCATATTGTAACTTTTTGGGCATCTGGAAATCTTTTGCTTTTCTGAGCATGATTCCTCCGTAACGGAGTAAAAAAACTATTAAGTCCTATGATGGCACAATGCGCTCTCACGTTGAGCGTTCACAGAAGCCACCGGTAATATTCTGATACCGCCGTGGTGTTACTTCGAATAGAGCTCGACAACGAGTTGTTCTTTCACTGTCGGCATCGTACTTTCATCGCGGGACGGCAACGCGAGAACCTTACCCTTGAACTGGGTCTTATCGATCTCCAGCCACGAGGGGAAGCCCCGCTTCTCAACTGCGGCGAGCGTCTGTTGAATCTGCGCGATACTCCTGCTCTTTTCGCGAAGCTCCACGACATCGCCAGGCTTGACAAGAAAGGAGGGGATGTTCACCTTTCTTCCGTTGACCAGCATATGGCCATGACGGACGAGCTGCCGAGCCTCTTTCTTGGAACCGGCAAATCCCATACGCTGGATAATATTATCAAGCCGTCTTTCCAGCAGCTGCAATAGATTATCGCCGGTCACTCCCTTCATCCGCTCGGCTTTTTCAAAATAGCCCCGGAATTGGCGTTCGAGCACACCGTAGACGCGCCTGATCTTTTGCTTTTCTCGGAGCTGCAGGCTGTATTCCGACTGCTTTATCCTGCCCTGTCCATGTTGTCCTGGCGGATAGCTTCTCCGTGTAACGCCGCATTTATCTGTATAACAGCGCTCGGCCTTCAGAAAGAGCTTCGTGCCCTCTCTTCTGCAGAGCTTGCAGACTGATCCAATATACCGTGCCAAGTGATTCTCCTCCTGTGTGAACCGTTTCCTTATGCGTAAACTACACCCGTCTCCGTTTCGGTGGCCTGCACCCGTTGTGCGGGATCGGCGTCACGTCTTTTATTGCCACGATCTCGAGACCCGCAGCCTGAATTGCACGGATTGCTGATTCCCGGCCAGTGCCAGGACCCTTCACATAAACTTCGACCTGCTTCATTCCGTGTTCCATTGCCTTTTTCGCGGCGGTCTCAGCAGCAAGCTGCGACGCAAAGGGCGTGCTCTTGCGCGATCCCTTGAAGCCCTTGTTCCCGGCGCTGGACCACGTGAGTACATTGCCGGCCGTGTCAGTGATGGTCACAATCGTGTTGTTGAAGGAGGCGTGGATATGGGCTACGCCATTTGCCACATTCTTTCTCTCTTTACCCTTTTTAGCCATCTGCTCTCCATTGAGTAAGATTACATTCTGCCTAATTGCTCACCGCAGGGGTTCATCCTGTCTTTTACTTCTTAGCCAGGCTCTTCTTTTTGCCCCTGCCCGCCATAGCTGACTTCTTCGGTCCTTTTCGCGTTCTCGCGTTTGTTTTCGTCCGTTGTCCCCGTGCCGGCAGCCCTTTCCGGTGCCGTAATCCGCGATAGCTTCCGATATCCATCAACCGTTTGATGTGCATCGTTACATCCCTGCGAAGATCGCCCTCCACGGTAAAATCGCGATCCAGAATCGCACGAATCTTGACGATGTCAGACTCGGTTAGATTCCCGCTCTTCATATTGGGATCGATTCCGGCCTCAGCCAGGATCTTTTTTGCCGAGGTGGGACCAATCCCGTAAATATAGGTAAGCGCAATCTCATTTTTTTTGTCTTTGGGGAGATCTACCCCAGCAATTCGTGCCACGTTTCCTCCTCATGCTACAGCAAATCCGAAATCGGAACAGTGAAATCCATCCCCGCAAAAAAGCAAGGAACTCTGAATCCGGATATGAAAATCTCCGTGCTATCCCTGGCGCTGTTTATGGCGGGCGTTATCGCAAATCACCCGCACGATGCCCTTCCGACGGATAATAGAGCACTTAGGACAAATTTTTTTGACTGATGAGCGTACTTTCATGTATCATTACTTCCATTTCATGAGGGTATTTTTTCACTCTAGCGTCGAGCACTGCTCGTGAGCTTATTTGAACCGGTACGTGATCCTACCTCTGGTCAAATCATAGGGAGTAAGCTCAACCGTTACCTTGTCTCCCGGGAGTATCTTGATGAAGTGCATCCGCATCTTGCCGGAAATGTGCGCCAAGATCTTATGGCCGTTTTCCATCTCAACCCGAAACATCGCATTCGGAAGTGTCTCCAGTACCGTACCCTGCACCTCTATGGAATCTTCTTTTGCCATAATCCCTATTCGTTCTCTTCACGGCTTTACAGCAGTTATACCACTACGTTTACTTTTTTGTCAAAATCCACGGGCCATCGGGCAACACAGCAACGGTATGCTCAAAGTGCGCCGACAAACTGCCGTCAACGGTGATTGCCGTCCATCCATCGTCTGTAACTACTGTGGCACTGCCCCCGAGATTCACCATGGGCTCAATGGCAAACACCATCCCGGCTTTTATCCTCGGACCCTGACCCGATTCTCCAAAGTTGGGAATCTGGGGATCTTCATGCATGTTGCGCCCAATTCCATGCCCGACAAATTCCCGGACAACAGAATACCCGTGCGACTCTACGTGGTGCTGCACCGCATGCGAAATATCATACAGCCTGTTACCAGGCCGAGCCTGTTCTATTCCACGGAAGAGCGATTCTTCAGTCACGGTTGTCAGGCGCTCCGCCTCCGGTGAGATCTTGCCGACGGGGAAGGTCATGGCCGCATCACCATAAAAGCCTTCTATGATTGCTCCCACATCGACACTAATTATGTCACCCGGCTTCAGCACCACCGTTTTCGAAGGGATCCCGTGGATGACCTGGTTATTCAGGGACGTACACAGCGTCTTCGGATATCCCCGATATCCCTTGAATGCGGGTTTTGCGCCTGCTGCCAAAATCAGCCGCTCGGCGAACTCGTCGAGGGACTGTGTGCTCACGCCCGGCTGTATCTCATCGCGTATGCGGTCAAGAACATCAGCGACAACCAGGCAGGCTTTCCGTATCTTTTCAATCTCCTGAAGGGATTTGAGAATGATCATGCCGCACCCGAGCCTTAACGCCTCCCTTTGATGGATACGCCCTTCAGGAAACCTCCGTAGTGTCTCTGAATTAAATGCGACTCTATCTGGGATACGGTATCGAGTGCGACACCGATCACGATGAGAAGCGATGTCCCGCCAAAATAAAAAGGAACATTAAAAAATTTATAAAAAATGTCCGGCAAAACGCAAACGGCAGAGAGGTACAGCGCTCCCCCCAGAGTAATCCTGTTCAATACCCGGAAGAGGTAATCAGAGGTTTTCCTCCCCGGCCTGATTCCGGGAATAAAACCGCCGTACTTTTTCAAATTATCCGCAATATCCACGGGGTTGAACACGATTGCCGTATAAAAATATGCAAAGCCTACAATCATGATGACGTACACAATCGTGTAAAGGGGCCTGCCCGGCGCAAGTTGCTGAGCAAACCATTGAAGCCATCCTACCTGAACAAACCCCGCGATCGTCGCCGGAAACAGGAGTATTGATGAAGCGAAAATAGGCGGGATCACACCCGCAGAATTGATTTTGAGGGGCAGATGCGTACTCTGACCCTTGTATATTTTTCTTCCTACCATCCGTTGGGCGTATTGGATCGCGATTTTGCGCTGTCCGCGCTCCATCACGATGATGGCGGCAACCACCGCAATAATCAAGGCCATGATGATAAAGACCATGAAATACGCGATTTCACCGGACCTCATAAGCCCAACCGTATTGTTGACAGCACGGGGAAATCCTGCCACGATTCCCGCAAAAATTATCAGGGAAATGCCGTTGCCAATACCGCGTTCGGTGATCTGTTCGCCCAGCCACATGATGAACGTCGTGCCTGCCGTGAGCGTGATCATCGTCAGAATGCGGAAGGACCATCCGGTCGACTCGACAAATGCCCCGCCGCCCATTTTTTCGATGCCCACAGCCATCCAGAACGACTGGAATCCGGAAATCACGACTGTTCCGTATCGCGTATACTCGGTTATTTTCTTCCTGCCCGCCTCACCTTCCTTGGCCAAGGCTTGAAGCCGCGGAATCACAACGGTGAGGAGCTGCAACACGATCGAGGCGGTAATATAGGGCATGATACCGAGGGCAAAAATCGTAACCCGGGACAGCGCCCCGCCTGAAAACATATCGAAAAATCCCATCAGTCCTGCAGCAGACTGATGCAGAAACTGACTCAGCGCCTCGCCCTTAACACCGGGCGTGGGAATATGCGCGCCGATGCGGTACACCGCCAGCATCAACAGGGTAAAAATAATGCGCTTCCGGAGCTCGGGAATGTTAAATATGTTTTTTAATCCGGTGAACACAGGTTAGATCACCTCGGCCTTGCCGCCGGCAGCCTGGATTTTTTCCAGCGCGCTCTTGCTGAATTTGTGAGCCCGCACCGTCAGCTTGGCCTTAAGGTCACCCATGCCGAGCACCTTCACGCCGTTTTTCAGGTTCTTGATCAGGCCTTTCTGCATGAGCGCTTCCGGCGTCACGGTATCGGCCCCGGACATCTTTTCAAGATCTGCGAGGTTAACGACCGAATATTCCTTCCGGAAGATATTGGTGAAACCTCTCTTGGGGAGCCTGCGCTGAAGGGGCATCTGGCCGCCTTCAAACCCCGCTCCCTTCACTCCGCCGGAGCGGGCCTTCTGGCCTTTATGCCCTTTCCCCGCTGTCTTCCCGTTCCCGGACCCCGGGCCGCGTCCAACCCTGTTTGATTTTTTCTTTGACCCGATATTTGGTTTCAGCTCTTCTAATCTCATAGTATACTCGCGACCGCCACTGGCTTATTTTGAATTTACGAATGTATCCGCTATGCCTCTTCCACTTTAACGAGGTGAGAAACCTTATTGATCATGCCCCGTATCTGCGGCGAATCAACGCGGATGACTGAATGATTCAATTTCCTGAGTCCAAGTCCGAGAAGCACAACCTTGTGTTTTCCCGGACGTGCAATTCCACTTTTGACCAGGGTTATTTTTATTTTTTTTGCATCAGCGTTTGCCATGCTTATCCAAGCTCCTCTACCGTTTTTCCCCGCAACGATGCAACCTGAGAGGCGCTCCTCAATCTTACCAAGCCATTGATCGTCGCACTGACGACGTTGTGCGGGTTGCTGGAGCCGAGCGATTTACAAAGCACGTTTCGCACGCCCACGACTTCGAGCACGGACCTGCTCGCCCCACCCGCGATCAATCCCGTACCTTCGGATGCCGGCTTAAGCAGCACTTTCCCGGCTCCATACTGGCCGAGGATTGCATGGGGGATGGTATCGCCCTTGAGCGAGACCTGTATCATGTTCTTTTTAGCCCGTTCAACTGCCTTTTTTATGGCAACCGGCGCCTCGGCTGCTTTCCCTTTGCCTACGCCGATTTTTCCTTTTCCATCGCCTACGACCACGAGAGCGCTGAAGTTAAACCGCTTGCCGCCCTTCACGACCTTGGCCACACGGTTCAAGTACACCAGCTTATCTTTTAGGCCGTCGCCCTCTTCTGCTTCCTTCTGATATCGCTCTGCCAATGCCGCCTCCGAAATGAACCCCTCACCTAAAAGTTAAGTCCCTTTTCACGTGCCGCATCTGCCAGTGCCTTGATACAGCCGTGGTATTGATTTCCGCCGCGATCGAATATGACGGATTTGATATTCTTGCCCAGCGCCCGCTCTGCCAGGTTCGCCCCGACCTTCTTCGCCGCGACGACGTTGCCGCAATGCTTCAGGCCTTCACTGACTGTTTTTTCTGTAGACGCAGCGGCAATGACCGTCTTTCCTGTCGTATCATCGATCAGCTGGGCATAAATATGGCTCAAGCTCTTGTAGACGCTCAGCCGCGGCTTTGCCGCCGTCCCTACTACTTTTTTCCTGATTCTCTCGCGTCTTCTCTGTCTCGATACTAGTTTACTCTGTGCCACGGTTATTCTCCATCATGAGGATAGCGACCGGACGTGAGAAGCCGGAGCCACCATCTGCATTTATGTAATAGTCTTACTTGCCAGTCTTGCCAGCCTTACCCTCTTTGCGCTGAATGACCTCGTTGCTATATCGGATGCCCTTCCCCTTGTACGGCTCGGGTTGCTTCAAGCTTCTCAAATTTGCGGCTATCTGTCCGACAAGTTGCTTATCGACACCCTTCAGGGTGATTTGGGTCTGCTTGGCATCGACTGTCGCCTTGATTCCCTTGGGAAGCGGATAGACAATCGGATGAGAGAATCCGAGGTTCAGCATCAGGTTGGATCCCTGAGCGGAGGCTTTAAAGCCTACACCGGTAATATCAAGGGTCTTCTCGTATCCCTTGCTGACGCCGATCACCATATTCGCGATCAAATTTCTTGTCAATCCATGCAGTTCCCGGTAAATCTTCTGGTTCGCGGGCCGTTCCACCAGCAATCTGTTGCTTTCCTTTTTCACCGTCAACTTCGGATGCACGACCTGGCTCATCTCGCCGAGCGGGCCCTTGACAATGATTCTGCCCGTTTCCAGCCTGGTCTCGACGCCTGAAGGAATCTCTATCGGTTTTTTACCAACTCTTGACATGACAGCTCCTACCCTCTTGAAAAACGAATTCGTTGCGTTCGTTACCACACCTGACAGAGAACTTCTCCGCCAACATTGTCCTTTTTCGCCTGTTTTCCCGTCTGCACTCCCTTGGGGGTAGACAGGATTGCAGTGCCCAAACCAGCCATAACACTCGGAATGTCATCATTTCCTGCGTAGACACGGCGGCCTGGTCTGCTCACCCGTTTCAGTCCCTGGATGACGGGCAGCTCGTCTTCGGTATATTTTAGGTATACCCGGATCAAACCCTGCCGTCGGTCCTTGACCAGCTTAACGTTCTTTACGTATCCCTCATCTTTGAGGATCTTCGCAATTTCGATCTTCAATTTGGACGACGGGACATCGACTTTTTCATGCTTTGCCTTACTGGCGTTACGGATACGCGTCAGCATATCCGCGATCGGATCGGTCATCATTAGAGTCAAACCCCTTTTAGCTACCAGCTAGCCTTGATCACGCCCGGGATCTCTCCCCGGAGCGCCCTGTTTCTGAAACAGATCCTGCACATGTCGAACTTCCGCAGGTACCCCCGCGACCGTCCGCAGAGCGGACAACGATGATAAGCGCGCACCTTAAACTTGGATGGTCTTGACGCCTTTGCTATCAATGACTTCTTTGCCATTGTTCCTCCATCACGTCCGATGAACCGGGCTACTTCCTGTATGGCATCCCCATATGGCCGAGCAGCGCCCTGCCTTCTTCATCGGTCTTTGCCGTTGTAACAATCACGATGTCCATCCCGTGGATCGAGTCAATCTTGTCAATTTCGATCTCCGGGAAAATAACCTGTTCTTTGATCCCCAACGTGTAGTTTCCCCTGCCGTCGAAGGATTTGGATGACACACCTTTAAAATCCCTGATGCGCGGGAGCGCGGCGCTTATGAACCGGTCGAGGAACTCGTACATACGTTCCCGCCTGAGCGTCACCATGCACCCGATTGCCATACCCTCGCGAAGTTTGAAGGTTGCAATAGATTTCTTGGCGCGAGTAATGACGGGTTTCTGGCCGGTGATTGTTGCCAGTTCCTGTGCAGCAAATTCCAATGCCTTCGCATTGGAGATTGCCTCACCCATACCAACATTCAGCACGATCTTGACCAGCTTCGGGGTCTGCATCGGGTTCTTGTATTGGAATTGCTTCATCATCGCGGGCACGACGACATCGTGATACCGCTGCTTCATCCGTGGCGGCGGGATGCGTTCGGGCTCTTTTTTCTGTTTCTCTTGCGGGGACGCCGCGGCCGTCTTCGCCGAAGCCTCCGCAGCCTTTACTTTCCCGGCAACCTTCGGGGCTTTAGCCGCTTTCTTCTGGTCACCGCTTTTGGTCTCTTTGCTCTTTTCTTTTTTATCAGCCATAAATCGTCTTTCCTGTGTTTGCCGGTTCTCTCTAGATCTGGCAGCGAAGTCTCTGAATCCTAGTCAATGGTCTCATTGCAGATTTTGCACACCCGAACGCGCGCCCTTTCTCCCTGGGCAATCCGCGAAGCGATTGTAGGCTTGCTGCACCGTGAACAGATCAGCTTCACATTCGATGCTGAAATGGGGCTTTCCTTTTCCACGATGCCGCCCTGCCTGAGCTGCTGGTTGGGCCGTGTGTGCCGCTTGATCATATTCAGTTTCTCGATGAGAAGCCTGTTGACTGCGGGGTACACCGCAATGACCCTGCCGCGCTTCCCTTTCTCCTTGCCGGAGATGACCACCACCGTATCGTTCTTCTTTATCAGCATAATTTCTGTCCTGCTTTTCGTCAGCGATTTTGCGTTCGAACCGGTCCTACAGCACTTCGGGCGCTAAAGAAATAATTTTCATGAAGTTTTTCTTGCGGAGTTCCCGCGCAACGGGTCCGAAGATGCGTGTCCCGATCGGTTCATTGGCATTGTTGATCAATACCGCGGCGTTCCGGTCGAACTTTATGTACGAACCGTCTTGCCGGCGGACCTCTTTTGTCGTACGCACGACAACTGCCTTCGCTACGGTCCCCTTTTTCACCTGGCCTTCGGGTATCGCCATCTTGATGGCCACCACGATGACGTCGCCGAGCGAGGCGTACCGCTTGCGAGTTCCACCGAGCACTTTTATACACATAACTTTTTTTGCGCCGGAGTTATCGGCCACGTCCAACACAGTCTGTTGCTGAATCATATCTCAATCCTCTAAGAAGAGTTTCCGTTCCGATTTAATTTGCTTTCTCGATAATTTCAAGCACCTTCCAGCGCTTTTCCTTGGACAGCGGCCGCGTCTCGATGAACCGAACCGTATCGCCGACCTTGCACTCGTTCTTCTCGTCATGGGCCTTGAACTTGGTCGTGCGTTTGATGGTCTTCCCGTATCGAGAATGAGCGATGCGTCTCGTCACCGCCAACACGACGGTCTTGTCCATTTTATCGCTTATGACCTGCCCGATGTACGCTTTTCTTCTTTTAGCCTCGTCCATATTTTTCCTTTAACACTGTTTTTGCTTTCGCGATATCCCTGCGAAGCATTCTCAGGCGCATCGGATTTTCAATCTGCCCCATGGCCTGCTGAACGCGGAGGTTGAACAGCTCTTTTTTGATATCGGCGGCCTTTGCCTGCAGTTCATCGTCCGACATGTCCCTCAAGTCTCTTATTTTCATATGTCAGCCTCCCGGGAGACGAACTTCGTTGCGATCGGCAGCTTATACGCTGCCAATCGGAACGCCTCTCTGGCTACGGATTCGTCTACGCCGCCCATCTCATAGAGTACCCGCCCCGGCTTCACTACAGCCACCCAGTACTCTGGTGCACCTTTTCCTTTTCCCATGCGGGTTTCAGCAGGTTTTTTCGTGATCGGCTTATCGGGGAAAATGCGTATCCAGATTTTTCCTCCCCGTTTGACGTAGCGGGTCATGGCAATACGGGCTGCCTCTATCTGCCTGCTCGTGATCCAACCCGGCTCCAGCACTTTAAGTCCGTATTCGCCGTGGCTGACTTCCGCGCCCCGGTAGGCAACGCCCGTCATCCTGCCTTTGTGCATTTTCCTGTGTTTTACTCGTTTGGGTGCTAACATAATGACAATCCTTTAGTCCCGCGTTCCACGCTTGAATTAATGTATTATCTTACGCAGCGGTTGTCGGCTGCTGGAGGACATCGCCCCGGTAGATCCAAACCTTGACGCCGATCTGACCCATCGTGGTCTTTGCCTCAAAAAATCCATACTGAATATCGGCACGGAGCGTGTGGAGGGGCACGCGGCCCTCGCGGTACCACTCGGTCCTGGCAATTTCTGCGCCTGCAAGTCTGCCGGCACAGGTAATTTTAATACCATGTGCGCCAAGGCGAAGAGCCGACGTAACGGCCTTTTTCATGGCCCTGCGGAAGGCAATGCGGCGTTCGAGTTGGAGCGCGATATTTTCTGCAACGAGCTGTGCATCGAGCTCCGGCCGTCTGATTTCCTGAATGTTGATATACATCTGCTTCCCGGTCATAGCTTCGAGGTCTTTTTTGAGCTTGTCGACCTCGGCGCCCTTCTTACCGATGATGATGCCTGGACGCGCCGTGTGGATGTTGATCTTTGCCTTCTGGCCGGCACGCTCAATCTCCACCTTGGCAACTCCGGCATGCATGAGACGCTCTTTCACAATCTTTCTAATCTTGATGTCCTCATGGAGGAGCGCAGCGTAGTTTTTCTGCGAGAACCAGCGCGAGTCCCATGTCTTAATGATGCCGAGCCGCAACCCGATCGGATGAACCTTTTGTCCCATGACGCCTCCGTAAAACCTACGCTGACAAGACCAGCGTTATATGGCTTGTTCTCTTTCTGATCACATTGCCCCTGCCCATTGCACGGGCACGCATCCGCTTCATCGTGACGCCCTGATTCACATAGGCCTTGGCTACCTTCAGGGTATCGAGATCACCGACTTTTTTCTGTTCAGCATTGGCCACTGCTGAGTCGAGGAGTTTCTTGACAATCCGCGCAGCGTGGAGTGGCGTGAACGTAAGAATATTGATGGCGTCTCCCACCATCTTGCCCCGGATGAGATCTATGACCTGTCTCGCCTTGCGCGGCGTAATACGTATATGTCTGACTGTAGCACTTGCTTCCATCTGACTTTCCTCACTCTCAAGAACGGTTCACTCTGTGACCTACTTCGGAGCGGTCGCCTTTTCCGCGGCTTTCGATCCACCGTGTGCCTTGAATGTCCTGGTCGGAGAAAATTCCCCCAGTTTATGGCCGACCATGTTCTCGGTAATATACACGGGGATGAACTTCTTGCCGTTATGCACCGCCAACGTGTGGCCTACAAAATCCGGCGTGATCGTCGATCTCCGGGACCACGTCTTGAGGATTTTCTTTTCCCCGGCTGTGTTCATCGTCTCAACTTTTTTCATGAGACTTTCATCGATAAAAGGGCCTTTCTTAACTGATCTCGGCACCGTGTCCTCCGTTTAAAGCTCGGACGGTTTCAACCGTTCCAACCGCCATGATCTACCTGCTCTTGGTTCTTCTCGAAATGATAAATTTAGTCGTCGATTTATTCTTCCGCGTCTTTTTCCCATCCGGCAGGCCCCAGGGCGAGCAGCCCGGCCTTCCACCCGAAGACTTGCCTTCTCCGCCGCCTAAAGGGTGGTCAACGGGGTTCATCGCCACACCGCGGACCCTCGGCCGCATCCCCATCCAGCGAGCCCTCCCTGCCTTGCCTATGCTGACGTTCTCGTGATCGAGGTTGCCCACTTGGCCTATGGTCGCCATGCATTCGGAGCGGACCTTGCGCACTTCTCCGGAGTTCAGACGCAACGTGGCATATTCGCCTTCACGGGCAAGGAGCTGTACTGCGGAACCGGCGCTCCGGGCGAGTTGGGCACCTGCACCCTTTTTGAGCTCCACGTTGTGTATGTTCGTGCCTACGGGGATCGCGCTCATCGGCAGTGCATTTCCCGGTTTGATGTCTGCATCGCGACCCGACATGACGGTGTCGCCTACGTTAAGCCCCAGTGGCGCAATGATATAGCGCTTTTCGCCGTCTGCGTAGTTGAGAAGCGCTATTCTCGCAGTGCGGTTTGGATCATATTCAATCTCCGCAACCGTTGCAGGCACCCCGATTTTGTCGCGCCGAAAGTCGATTACCCGGTATTTTTTCTTATGCCAGCCTCCCCGATAACGAACGGTGATCTTGCCGCGGTTATTTCTTCCGCCGCTCTGGCTGAGCTTTACGACAAGCGATTTCTCCGGCGTGCTTCGCGTGATCTCATCGAACGTCGAAGTGGTTTGGAACCGCTTTCCCGGAGATGTTGGGTTATAGGTTTTTACCGGCATTTAAGCACCCTCAAATATATCGATCTTTTCACCAGGCTTGAGCGTTACGTAGGCTTTTTTCCAGTCAGACCTGCGTCCGAGCCTCTGACCGATACGTTTATGCTTGCCTGCATTTTTTACGGTCGTTACATCGGCGACCTTGACTTTGAAAATTCCCTCGATCGCCTTCCTTACCTGCACCTTATTTGCATCGACCTTCACTTCAAAGGTCAGCACATTGTTTTTTTCCTTAAGACGGGTACCCTTTTCGGTAATCCGGGGAACGCGGATGATATCATAGAGGTCAATGGTCATTTACCGTACACCTCCTGCATGGCGTTCAGCACGTCCTGAGTCGTAATGAGGTACCGGTACTTGAGCAGGTCATAGACGTTAATATTGT
Organism: Nitrospirota bacterium; assembly: GCA_035625205.1. Classification (GTDB taxonomy): domain Bacteria; phylum Nitrospirota; class UBA9217; order UBA9217; family UBA9217; genus JAJYKN01. Next base: position 41,524 of record DASPQB010000179.1, read on the forward strand.
CCATCCTGAGCACTTTGACCGATGCCATGTTCCTCGCTGCCATCGTCAGGTTTTTATTCTCTGCATTAATGAGGACAAGTGCGTTTTCCTGTACGCCCAGCGTATCGAGCAGCGTCGACACCAATTTGGTCTTCGGTTCAGCCAGATCCAGGCTGTTCACGAGGATGAGCCTGTTGTCGGCGATCTTTGAGGAAATCGCCTCGATGAGGGCGGCCCGCTTTTCCTTTTTGGGGAGCGCATACGAATAGTCTCTCGGCATCGGGCCGAATATCGTACCGCCGTGCCTCCAGAGAGGAGAACGGTTGCTTCCCGCGCGTGCCCTGCCTGTACCCTTTTGTTTAAACGGTTTTTTTCCGCCGCCGCTCACGAGGGCCTTGTTTTTGGTGGCAGCTGTGCCTGCCCTCCTGTTCGCCAGCTGATTCACGACCGCAGCATGCAAGAGATGCGGCCGCACAACCGTTCCAAACAGGCCGGGGAGCTCTACGTCCTTTACTTTCTTATTGTTCTGATCAACCATTACGACTGACGGCATGTGCGGATCCTCTTATTCTTAATCAGCCTTGTAAATTAGGATAAGACCGTTATCACCGCCTGGCACCGCTCCGCGAACAAACAGCAGATTCTGGTCAGGCCGTACCTCAACAACTTCGATGTTTTTTATTGTTACGTTTGCAGAGCCCATATGCCCCGGCAGTTTTTTCCCAGGCCAAACGCGCGACGGCCATGCGCTCGAACCGATCGAACCAGGCCTGCGATTGAACATGGATCCGTGGCCGCCGGGACCGCCGGCAAATTTATGCCGCTTCATGACGCCGGCAAACCCTTTCCCCTTGCTGACGCCGCTGACCGCGATACGTTCGCCCTTCTTAAAAATATCAACAGTGACCACCTGGCCCTGCTCGAACTCCGAAGTGCGAAATTCACGAAGAAAGCGATGGGGCTGGACGTTCGCCTTCTTGAAGTGACCGGCAACTGCTTTTGTCACTCGCTCCTTCTTTTTTTCCTCCTCGAACGCCAGCTGCACCGAATCATAACCATCTGCCGCGGAGGTTTTTTTCTGGACGACTGTGCACGGGCCCGCCTGGATGACGGTTACGGGGATCAATTCCCCGCCACTGAACTGTTGGCTC
>DASPQB010000180.1:0-7392 GCA_035625205.1 Nitrospirota bacterium
CCTCGAGAGGAGGAGGCTCGAACGGTGCGTGACTCGCGGTGCTGAACCGCAGACACATTCATCATTCACTTCGAAATCACGATCTTCCCGGCCACCAACCGGCACCATCGATATAGCGCCAGGGATGATCCCTATCGTCAACCTCTACCAGGGCTTATGCGAATCGGAACGCGCTTGCCTCGGGCGGACCGGCGGCAGCACTGTTCGGCTGCCAGCATAGGCGCAGAGACGGAAGGCAATGCTTGAGGAGCGGTGCACAAGGAAAGATATCGCTGGGGGTGGCTCGTTCCGGCATGCAGCGTGGTGAAAGGCGATCCTTGAGGAACGGATCACGCGTTTGGAATCGGTTTGCTATCGTTCCCTTGGTTCACGCCGTCGATCACAATTCTGCCTAGATAGTCCTTCAGCTCATCGGCAGCCTTGAGGGCTGACTGAACCACTGCAGGATCGTAGATTTTACCGGTGGCTTTAATGATCTCGTCGAAGGCCTCCTCAAAGGAGCGCGCCTCATGGTATGATCGCTTTACCGTCATGGCATCAAGAGCGTCGGACACGGCAAAGACCCTCGCCCCATGTGGTATTGTCTCTCCCTTGAGGCCGCGTGGATAGCCGGAACCGTCAAAGTGCTCGTGATGGCAGCGGATGATCTCTGCGGCACGTGCGAAATAGCCAATGTGTCCGATGATACGATATCCAATCTGTGGGTGCGTGCGCATCACGGCCTGCTCATCGGCATCCAACGGCCCGACCTTGTGCAGTATCGCATCGGGTATACCGATCTTCCCGACATCGTGAAGCAGTGCGCCGCAGTAGAGGTCTACCAGATCCCTTCCCCGAACGTCGCACGCGTTTGCAATGATGAGAGAATACTCCGTGACACGGAGGGAATGGTTCCCCACTTCGTGCTCCCTCGCGTCGATGGCATTCACGAATGCCTCGAGAGTCACGAGGTACGCCGTATCGATAAAGTGGACTACTCCTTCCAGATAGGTGTCGTTGAAATAGCAGTGTTCGCAGCGAAAGGTCCCGTCAGTCCTCAAGACATAACGGCCTTCTTCAATGGCACGGCCACAATTAGGACAGCTAGGGATATGTTTCTGTACAGGGGCCATAAGGTGAACGCGAGAGTGCACAGCATTATCTTGAATCCGTAACACGGAAGGCGTTCCTCAGAAGGACGCCTTTCCTTCCTCTCGTTTTTACAATCCTCTCTTGGTCCTTTGCGGCAGAACAGGATACCGTCCGACCGGACGGTCATGCTGGCTATCAGGAAGGACTGATTGTTCCAGGAACGAATTTCGCATCAGCAAAAATGTCTTTTTCCGGTCTAACATAAAAGAGGCATTTCTCTTCCCTGCACCCGTGAGGATGCCTGTTGCTGTGTCTGCAGGCGACAGTGCTATTCTTGACCGGCAAGACGACCCCGAGCCGCTCGTTCACTATGATGACTGCCTCCCTGAGCGCCGCGCGCACGTAAGCCTTGCAGCAACTCGGCCCGGTCAACCCGGATATGGCTTGCGATATCCTGATCGCGGCGTCCATCGTTATCCTTTGTTCGCTGTCCGTACCACACCTCGCACCCAGGAAAAGAGAAAAACAGGAGCCGATGGCTGGCGTGATTCCGCACACGCCGGTGAGACCGCAGTAGCCGCCCACCGCCTGTTTCGATGTCCGGTCAATGGCCTCCTGGATATGATCGTTCGAGATTTTACCCCGTCCGTAAGGCGAGTTTTTGAGCGCCGCCATGAGAGCTCCAGCGGCAATGAAAGCGTGTTCGCATCCTAGCATCGGTAAGCATGGATGACTCATCATGTGTTCGGCAAGGGCAAGGGGGTCAGCGTCCTGGGTCGAGAAGACCGTCTTTTCGATCATTTTTCTCGCATCCGTCCCATGACATGTATCGCAGACGAAATGGCCCTGGGGACAGGCAATATGTCCCGCTTCCATTTTTTCGCAGAACGTACACACCCTGCGCTCTGATTGCTGTAAATACTCAAGCTGAGACCCGCAAACCATGCACTGCTCCGTTTGTTTAAACAGGATCATGGGCTAGTATATACCATTTCCTCCACGGTTTTGCAATTACTATAGCTACAATCTCGGCTTCCAGCACTTGACTTTACCCGTCAGTTTACGCTATTCTTATGACAGCAAGCTCAGAAATACAAGAATGCTTTTAAACCCTGTTGACCGGGTCCTTCAGAGGATTCATTGATTTGTTCAAGCAAAATGAGACACGTTTACCTCCTGCCTTTGCTCCTGCTGCCGCTCATGGCATGGGGACATGAGCCAACTGCCGCGCGTGCCGACGTTGGGATCGACGAAAAGCTCGGCCATTACCTTCCCGCAGACGCTCTTTTCGTCGACGAGAACGGTAGGCACGTCTTGCTCGGGGCCCTGATCGACAAACCCACGATCATCGCGCCCGTCTATTTTGCCTGCACGCATGAGTGCCCAATGCTACTGAGCGGCCTTGCCCAGGTGCTGGGCAAGATCGAACTGGCCAAGCCAGGCAAGGATTATCAGGTCATCGCGCTCAGTTTCGACGAGAGCGATACGCCCGCACTCGCACAGGACAAGAAGGTCAACTACCTAAAAGCGGTGGGCCGGCCTTTTCCGGAAGACGCATGGAAATTCCTCACCGGCGATACAGAGAACATACACAAGTTCACCGATTCCGTTGGTTTCAGGTTCCAGCGCGACAGCGTGCACGCTTTTTCGCATCCGGTCACACTCGTGGTCATCGCGCCCGGCGGCAAGATCGTACGATATATTGAAGGCACAACGTTTCTGCCCTTTGAAGTGACGATGGCCTTGACCGAGGCGGCCGAAAACAGGGTAGGCTCCACGACGCGCAAGGTGCTCCTCTATTGTTTCAGTTATGACCCGCTCAAGAAATCCTACGTCTTCAACATCCTGAAGGTCACCGGGACCGCGATGGTCCTGTTCGTAGGCTCGTTCTTTGCATATCTCATGATCACGTCACGCAAACAACGAACACCCTGAATTGTTTTGTAGGTTTTTTCTCCGTACTCACTGCAGAAAAAAGACTTTAAGGCGGTGCACTCGCTATGGAAACAAGCTTCTACAATGCTCCGACCCGATACCCCGGTCTCTTCGGCTGGATATTCACCACGGACCACAAGAGGATTGGGCTGCTCTATCTCATTTCAACCCTCAGTTTTTTTGCTGTAGGCGTGACGCTGGGCCTTACCATGCGACTCGAGCTCATCCGCTCGGGTATGCACTTCTATGGCGCCCAGACCTACAACTCACTCTTCACGCTCCACGGCGTGATCATGATTTTCCTCTTCATCATCCCGGGCATCCCTGCTTCGCTGGGTAATTTCATCATGCCGCTCCAGATCGGTGCGCGCGACGTGGCCTTCCCCAAGATCAACATCCTCTCGTGGTGGCTCTTCATGAGCGGCGCAGCCTGCGCGGTCGCGTCCCTCTTTACCGGCGGTGGCGCTCCGGATACGGGCTGGACTTTCTACGTTCCCTACAGCGTCAGGACCGGAACAAACATCTCACTGGCCGTCTTCGGCGTGTTTTTGATCGGGATGTCATCCACGCTGACGGGCATGAACTTCCTTACGACGATCCACCGCCTGAGGGCACCCGGCATGACGTGGAGGAGGATGACCCTCTTCACCTGGTCTATCTACGCTACGTCATGGATCCAGCTCCTGGCTACGCCGGTCATCGCCATCACCCTGCTGCTCCTCATCCTCGAGCGGTTCTTCGGCGTGGGTTTCTTCGATCCGGCCAAGGGCGGTGATCCTATCCTCTTCGAGCATATGTTCTGGATCTACTCGCACCCGGCGGTGTACATCATGATTCTGCCAGCCATGGGCGCAGTAACCGACATCATCCCCGTGTTCAGCCGTAAGAACATCTTCGGCTATACGGCCATCGCCGCATCGAGCCTTGCTATCGCCTTCGTGGGCTACCTTGTCTGGGGCCACCATATGTTCACCAGCGGCATGAGCGACACGTCCCGGATAATCTTTTCGTTCCTCACCTTCCTCGTAGCGGTACCGAGCGGGGTCAAAATCTTCAGCTGGATCGCGAGCATGTACAAAGGATCAATCAGGGTTGACACACCGCTCCTGTTCACGTTGGGGTTCATCTTCCTCTTCTCCATCGGCGGCCTGACCGGCCTCATCCAGGGAGCTCTGTCCACGAATTTGCACGTCCATGGCACGTACTTCATCGTGGGCCACTTCCATTACGTGATCTTCGGCGGCGCGGTCATGGGGTTCTTCGCCGGCCTCCACTACTGGTTCCCCAAGATGTTTGGAAGGATGTACGAGGAGCACCTCGCCAAGCTTGGCTGGGTCTTTCTCTTCATCGGTTTCAACATGCTCTACTTCTCAATGTTCGTCCTGGGGTGGGAAGGCATGCCCCGGCGCTATTATGACTATCTTCCCAAGTTCAACACTCCGAACCTGGTCTCAACGATCGGGTCCTGGATCCTTGCCATGGGCCTCATTATCATGTTCTATAACCTGATCCATTCGCTTTCCGCGGGAGAAAAGTCCGGCGACAATCCTTGGGGGGCTGCGTCGCTCGAATGGCAGACCGCCTCCCCGCCGCCGGTTGAGAACTTTGAGACGATACCAGTTGTAACAAAAGGACCGTACACGTATAGCTGAGGTGCAAAGAACATCGGGCAAAGGGACGATGTAAGGATGCATTACCTGTCATGCCCCACACCTTCTGCCCTGGTAACCATGCATTCCTATGACTGAAACGGCTCACACAGAACAACGCGACTATATCGGCGCCAAGCTCGGCATGTGGTTCTTCTTGTTCACCGAGGTGCTCCTCTTCGGAGGGATGTTCCTGGTCTACTCCGTATACCGGGAGGTGTACACGGCTGACTTCCATGAGGCGGGCATGGAAATGAACGTAGTTATTGGGGCGGTCAATACCGTCATCCTCTTGACCAGCAGCCTTACCATGGCGCTTTCAATTTCTGCGATCAAAAAAGGGGCGCACAAAATCTCCGTCCTGCTCCAGGCGGCGACAGTCCTCCTCGGGATTGCTTTCCTCGTGAACAAGTACTTCGAGTGGAGCGATCATATCCGCCACGGTTTCTACCCCGATTCCCCACAGCTTCTGGCCATGAGCCACGGCAAAATCCTCTTCTTCGGGTTGTACTACGTCATGACGGGCATTCACGCGCTGCATGTCCTGATCGGCGTGAGCATCATTACCTTCATCCTGGTGCTTACCCTTCGCGGCACCGTGACAAGCAACGATTATATTAAACTGGAGAACGCGGGTCTTTTCTGGCACCTCGTCGATGTCATCTGGATATACCTGTTCCCGCTGTTCTACCTGATCCTGTAAGGCTATTTCCGAGGGAGTATGGACGAGAGGGGAAATCATATCGTCGGCACAAAGACCTATGTCTTCGTCTGGACCGCCCTGCTCTGTCTGACGGGTTTAACGATCTTGGCGGCACAGATGAAAATGGGCAAATGGAGCATGGTCGCCAACATCGCCATCGCCTCGGCCAAGGCGAGTCTCGTGCTCTGGTTCTTCATGCATCTCAGACAGGAAAAGCGATTATTCAAGCTGATGATCTTCGTGCCCCTGATAACGATCTCCATCATGATCGGGTTGACGTTCTTCGATATCTGGTACCGGTAGGACACATGCTTTTGCCTACTATTCGTATGTTGTGCTCCAAACTCTCAACCGAGGTTCTTCCATGGTGACCGGCTGGCCAAATATGTCCAATCCAGCGGACGACACGTTCTTCTTTATCCTGGGCATTTCCGTGGCGCTCCTGGCAATGAACACGGGGATCATGCTCTACTTTGTGTACCGGTACAACAGGAAGCGCCATCCCCAGGCCGAGGAAGTGAAAGAAAATGTCTCGCTCGAGGTCCTCTGGACGGTTATCCCCACTATCCTCGTTTTAGCGATCTTTTTTGTCGGTTGGAAAGGTTTCCAGTATATGCGCACGGCCCCCCCCGACGCCATGATCATCAAGGTGACGGCGCGCCAATGGTCGTGGACCTTCGACTACGCGAATGGCAAGGAGAATAACGTCCTCAAAGTACCGGTGAAGAAACCCGTCAAGCTCCTGATCACCTCTGCCGACGTGCTCCACAGCCTCTACATCCCTGCTTACCGGATCAAAGAGGATGCCGTGCCGGGGAGGCAGACCCACCTCTGGTTCCTGCCGGACCAGCTTGGCTCCTATGACCTCTTCTGTACGGAATATTGCGGAGTGGGGCATTCGGCCATGATCACAAAAGTCGAGGTCATGACACAGCAGGACTTCGATGCCTGGTACTCGGGCACGCAGGAAACCGCCGAGGAGGCAGCGGAAACGAAACCTTCACTGCATGCAGCCGCAAAAAAAGCCGGGGCCCCTGTTCCAGAAACGGGTGCACGGCTCTTCCAGGTCAAAGGCTGCGTCGCGTGTCATACGACAGACGGAACACCGAAGATCGGGCCGTCCTTCAAGGGAGTCTTCGGGAAACAGGAGACCGTGATCCGCAATGGTCAGGAACGGCAGATCACCGTCGATGAGGCATTCATAAAGCAAACGCTTCTGCACCCGGAGACCGACCGGGTCAAGGGCTTCCCGCCGATCATGCCATCGCAGCAGGGGCAGCTGACTGACAAAGAGATCGATGAGATCATTGCGTACATAAAATCCTTGAAATAATTGAGCGTTTGCCCCTCCCCTGCCTCTCAAGGAGAACTCTCCCGCGCGGCAGGAGGGAGGGTGATCGAGCCGCCCCCCGAACAATGGTACCGGGGGTTATTTGCCAAAATGTCAATCTGGAAATCACATCTCATCCTCTGCCGTGTGCATATCTCCCTGTTCGCTGCCTGTTCCGCGGCAACGGGTTTTTTCCTTTTCTCTTATCACAGGATTTCCGATGTCCTTCTTACTGGTACGGCTGTCTTCCTCCTGGCTTGCAGTGCATCAGCGTTAAATCAGTATCAAGAGCGAGACATCGACGCAAAGATGGAAAGAACGCGTTTGCGGCCTTTGCCGGCTGGCACCGTCACCCCGGCGCAGGCATTATGCCTTTGTGCGGTGCTGTTGATGAGCGGACTGTTCCTTCTCGTCTGTGCGGGGAGCACACAAGCGCTTGTCCTGGGTCTCATAGCCGTTCTCTGGTATAACGGCGTCTATACCTATCTTAAGAGGGTGACGGCGTTTGCTTCTGTACCGGGAGCACTTGTTGGTATCATCCCTCCCGCCATCGGATGGGTTGCTGCAGGGGGGGCTATATCCGATGGACGTCTCACTGCAATCTGTTTTCTTTTCTTCCTCTGGCAGGTACCGCACTTCTGGCTTCTTGTCCTCAACCATGGAGAACAATATGAACGAGCGGGGCTACCGTCACTCACTAGGAT
>DASPQB010000181.1:0-12897 GCA_035625205.1 Nitrospirota bacterium
TCAGCGATGCCATCGTCGATCACGTGCTGCAGAAGGACCCCTATGCGAACATCATCGCCGAGTGCGCCGTTGCCACGGCCATTGTCTTCATCGCAGCGCGCTTCGCGACCTCGGCGAGGATTGATTATGCGAATATTGCCCGAGAGGTTATAAGCCAGGTCGACTATGACGAGCGGGTCTTTAATGCAAAGACCTGCAGCGTCATAACAAGCCTCACCGAGATGCCAGTAGGAGGCAGTCCGTTGGTTGATGAACGGACCCTGGATGAGGAGATGATCGAACGAATTTCCGCACGGAACCAGGTGACGGTGTTTGGATTCGCCTGCAATCAAACCGCGGCCTTCATTCCGCTTCCCATCTGGCTCGCCCACCGTCTTGCCAGGAAGCTCGTAGCCGTGCGGTGCCAGAAGGCGCTCGACTATCTTGCGCCCGACGGTAAGACCCAGGTCGGCATTGAATATTGTGATGGAAAACCGTCGCGCGTTCACAGCATTACCATTATTGCAAGCCAGAAGCGGACCGCCAGCAAAGGCGGGCCGGATGCCAAACGGCTTCAGGACGATATCCGGGAAACAGTGCTGAGTCCTATTTTTCAAGACGAGGAGATCAAGCCCGATGCGAATACTCGGATCTTCGTCAATCCAGACGGCGCCTTTATTGGCGGCGGTCCAGCCGTACACTCAGGGTTGACCGGGAGAAAGAATGCGATCGATACCTACGGCGAATACTCTCGTCATAGCGGTGCAGCCCTGAGCGGAAAAGACCCTTCAAGAATCGACCGGATAGGCGCCTATGCCGCTCGGTATGCTGCAAAGAATATTGTGGCAGCGGGGCTTGCAACCTCCTGCGAAGTTCAACTGAGCTATTCTATCGGATTTTCGCGACCGGTAAGCATCCAAGTGGAGACCTTCGGAACCGGTAAAGTCTCTGATCAAAAAATAGCCGATATCATAGAGAACAATTTCGACTTTCGACCGGCCGGGATCATTCGCCATTTCAACCTTCGCTATCTCCCCGCTCAGGTCAAGGGCGGTTTTTATCGCAAGCTCGCGGCGTACGGTCATGTAGGAAGAATGGATATCGGCCTGCCATGGGAGCTAACGGACAAGATCAATGCGATTAAAGGATAGAAGTTCGTCATAGACGAGGCAAGGGTAAAAACGCGATCAGAAGACAGAGCGGATAACTATCGATCAGATGTTCCTGAATCGGGGAAAAGCAGCATCAGCAAGCCATGCGGTTCGGGTTTCTCCAGGAGATATTGCAAGGCAGGATATCGGGGTGATGCGTGGCTTTAAGAATGCGGCGGGATTAAAAACTTATTCCAGGTGCTAACGATCAGAATAATTTCTGATCAGATGCTTCATAAAAAAATGGAATGCAACCTACTCCCGATCTTTCAAGATCGTGACAAGAGGAAGGGAACGATAACAATATGTACCATTTTTTTTATATATTGATCATTTCATTAGCGAATAACCTGGATAATATAGGGGTCAGGATTGCGTATAGCATCCGGGGAATAAAGATATCTATTCCGATAAATGTTTGGATTTCTGTAATTACCTTTGTTATATCGGGGTTTGCTGCTTACTCAGGGACTCTCATAACAGAATTTTTAAGTAAACAATTAGCGTCGGGAGTAAGCATGGTGCTTCTTTCCGGTATCGGTTTATGGATTATGGTAGAACCCTACATGAAAAAAAATGGTAATGGTCTTATTGAATCTCAGCCGGAAGGTAAAACAAATATCTGGCATATTTTTACGAACCCCTCGAACGCCGATAGGGATAATTCCAAACATATTGATTTTAAGGAAGCAACGGTACTGGGCATTGCACTCTCGATCAACAATATCGGTGGTGGATTAGGTGCTGGGATGATCGGCTTAAATTCATTTTGGGTAGGATTTTTTTCGGCGTTGATCAGTTTCATTGCTCTTTGGGCAGGTAATTATATTACCGACTACTTGACGAAGTGGAAAATAGGTAACAAGGCGACAGTTGTAGCGGGTGTTGCTTTAATTCTAATCGGCATAGAACAGATCCTGTAATCATGCTCTTGGACTGAAAAGATTATTCTGGATGCAAGAATCAAGATAGGCGGATCGGAGCTTCGGGAAAAATTATGAGGAAAATTTGGTTCCCTTGACGTTACCAAGCGGGATAGGGAGCGTGGTGGCACGAGGAGGTAATGGTGGTGACCATTGCGTTCACTCCAGATCATCAAAAAATCGAAATTCTTTTGTGGTCCGCATTCTGCCGGAAAGAGTCCCCGAATAAGGAAGGGGGAACAAAACATGAATAAACGCGTTCTTCAAGACATTGAGGGAGGGCCACGTCATCACGAGGTTGCGGTCGAAAACCTTGCACAGAGCCTTAAACGGCCAAAGGAGCGTGTAACAACCCTTTACCGTATAGTCTTGAGGCATTATTCGCGGACAGCGCGGATCAAATACTTTCTCTCTGCACTCGTCTCAAAGCGGGTCAAAGATGTGCTTCGGGATGATGCGCCCCCGTGCGACATAGAATGTAGGAGGGGCCATTCGCGGGAGTTGTGAACAAACTCGTACCGGCTTGATAGTCTAGCACATGAAACTTAATCAGACTTTGCAAACGCACGAAGAGATGCTAATGGAAGGATGCGGTAGGTGCGAATTCAGGGTTCTAAGGGAAACAGAAATCGATCAGTTGCTGCCTCCATAATCCCGAAGGGCCAGTAATAACGGGATCTAATCCCTGGGACATTAAAACTCACCTGCACGGAATCGTGCCACGGGGGATCGGGGAGGAGACCGATATGACCCTGGCCATCAGCGTAGCAGATGTCGACTGGGTTGCACCGTGAGAGACAGGATGGCGCAATATCGACACGATGCGAAAGGATTGCATCGAGCAGAAGGAAAATGTGGTTATCTTTTCACTCGGCAATTTCGTGTGCGTAAGGGATACTAGGGAGTGTCTGTGCTTAAGCGTATGCAATCTGGATTTACTGCAACTTGACGAACGACGTGTTTCGGATTCAATCTCCTATCTTCCAATTTAGCACGAGAAAAAATCCATCAGAAAATTCAACCAAAAGCCGTATCACTTCTCGAGGGACAACAGAAAGATCATTCGCCGCGGATAAAGCGCATTTTCAAGGAGGACTGCCGGAATATTGCAGGGTGACGCGGAAGAGCATTCGTTAGTTGCAGTGAGCCGGGAATGGAGACGAGGATGGTATGGGAAGTATGGCTTGCGTACCCAATGGATTTTGGGTTTGCTGTTTTAACTCAATGCCATATATTACAGCGTCGTCGAACACTACACGTGCATAAAAAAGGCATTGACTGATCTTCTGTTAGAGCAGTAAAGTCAGGAATGACAAGCCTGTACTCGAAAGAGCCGTGTCAATGAACGCTCCGGATACCGCCTTGGCTACTACATTGAATGCCTTGGACGTTGCCTGATGAACTACTTGATCGTTGGTGACTGTTTTGTCGGGATGATAGAAACCCCTCGTCGCGAGGGCGCTCAAGATGTCCTGATTATGAATCTCTTTCGGATTGTAATGGATCAGGAGGCTTCCTGTTGTCGTGTTGAATTCAGCGGTGCCGATACCATGACCCATATCCACGAGGGCCTTGCGGACCTCATAGTGGATTGCACTGTTTTTGAACATGGGGTTTTTTATCCGCAGTCTTCCCGGCACACTATGGACATAGCTATTCACGATAAGACCTCCTTCTGAAAGGGGATTTTTTGATACGTTTTGCACTCAGGATAATCTGAGCACCTGAATCGCAACACTGCTGCACCATGCATATAGAGGTGCATCTTAAGTCCGCATTGGGGGCAGGTCGGACGGCTCTTCAATTCATGCCTTGCAAAGCCGAGAATGAACTGTCTTCCGCACATGAGGCATTTGAGGCGCTGCTTTCCCGACCGTATATGACCGTATTTATACACTGCTTCTGATTTGCAGCCCGGGCATTTGAATTCTTCTGCTGATCTCATCAAGCGTATGCCTTTCTTACTGGGAAAATAGTATCATACCTCTGTTACAGGGATATGACAGTAATGTTAAAGTTCTGTTACATGAAAAAAAGTCTTACATCAAGGTTTTACGTCCGATTAGTGGTGAGACAAGAAGGAATATTGGATCCTCTGGTTCCCGCGCCCCAAACATTCTCCAGACGCATGATTTCCCTTTAGCAGAGAAATCCTCCATAAAAAACGCGGCTATTCACGGATACCTTTCATCCCGGGGCTAGAAATTGCCCGTGTGATGCTGAAGATCCGAGGGAAACTCTGTGAATATACGCAGGACAAATTGGCTGTCTCGCAAGCAGGAGGAGGTCGGAACAAGAATAACAGAGCAATCTTGAGAGATTCGAGAACCTGAAGAGAGGGGTGTTGCTCAGCAGGCGGTGATGGCTTTCTAGGCAACTGCCCTATTGATTCTGCACCATGTTTACCGCTGCCGCAGTTGCGCTTTAACGCTTCGGCTGACCAGAACCGGCAAGAAGACCCTGATTTTTGCTTCTTTTTTCAGATCGGCCAGAATGCCCATGTACGACGGTCGTATTTCCTCAGCGGACATGTGAAGTTCCTGCGCCAGTTTCTGAATAGCGTGAGCATGGAGGTCATTCTCTTTTTCATCATGGGGTGCTCTGTCCTTCACTGTACTTTCCTCAATCATACGATCCTCCTTTTCCCGAGAAGACCTATAGAAAGTATAAAGCCTGTCTCTCTCAAGCGCGCCGTCGGTGTTTATTTTCCCCGCAGTACCTTCGCGAGATACAAGGGGCAGCCGTCGTGGTCCTCCGTGCAACAGTAAGTTGCTTTTTTGCGGCTATCGAGGACGACAGTCATGACCGATGCGAAGCAAAGATCGTTTTCAGCTCGCTTATAGGGGCACATGTTGCCATGAACAAGGGACGGTGTTGAATTCGGTTGAGCGGTTAATCGATAGTTATTCACAGTGACCTCATTTATTGTTAAGAGTATAGTCCTTGATTGTTACAGGAATATTACAAGAATTAAAAAAATAATCACAACCATTGCGTCATGATTCCGCAAACTATGACATAACCCCAAGTCCCGTTGTACGGAGGACGGCATAGAGATGAATCAAGAAATCACCGTTAAATTACCGGTTTTATTCATTGCGATTTACACCATCCGGCATGCCCTCCCCCTTTTCGAGGTTTAGTTCGTCTTGGGGTACCAGCATTCGTGAGTAGCCATCCAGGAGCAGGACCGAATTGGCGATGACGTTGTAAAATCAAACCTGCGCTAAACACCGCAGATCATTGTGTGGTGGAGGCAGGTGCTGCGAAAATGTCCCGTTCACTGTCCTGTTCTATTTCCTTACGCTGCCGGACTTCCGTGATCCGTGCCGAATGGTGCGAGTTTTCTCAAATCCGGTTGTTTGGTGCCGTCGAACAGATCACAGGCTGTAAAATATCGTATATCGTCGAGCCATAGTTTCCTGAATGTTTCGTCACGTATCATCGTTCGGTAAAAATGACGCGGCGACGTGAAAAGCGAGATGAGGGGGCCGATCATTTGCGAAGGGTCCCTGAAACACTCCCAATCACATCGTCTGCACGATGCGTCTCTACCGGTTTCCGACAAGTCTAGGTCCCAGAATTTGCCGAGATTCTCACTTCCCCTGTAACCGCAGGGAAATGTATTGCCGTCCCGCGCGTCTATGAAAAAATAATCGATTCCTCCCCTGCACGAATGGTACGCTTGCTCATTCTCGAACTGCTGCCTTATGAGCGAATAAAGCGAACTTCTGGGCGAGAAGATCCTGATGCGACTCCTGAATTCGGGAATTGTGTGAAAGAGCGCCTTAAACATCAGCGCTTTATCGGCAGGTGCATACTTTGTGATACCAGACGCATTGGTCGCTCCATAGATAGCATTTAGTCCGTTCGCCGGGCTTTCCTCTATGCTCATCGGGTAGCAGGCATTCACGATGGTAAAGCCCATGTTGATGACCAGGGTGTAAAATCTTCCAAAGGCAGATCGGTAAAACTCATAAAATGCAGACGCATCCGTAGACAGCGGCCACGATGAACCGCCCGCGTTCTTGTTAATGCCGAGATTCGCGGACGGATATATGCCATGTGCATGAAAAATCGGGAGCGCCTTTTCGATGCCTCGTATGACGCCGGGGAGGCCTCTCATTTCTTCGTGTACGATCGGGTCCGCAGAGTCGATGCTTATCCAGAATGTGTAGAGACCGCTCTCTGCGAGCCGCTCCGCAATTTTCGTTACCCTGTCATGGAAATCTGACCGATCATGGTTCGCAAAAAGATAGCCGTTGGTACCGGTCCGCGTGTATCGGATCCCTAAGGTTCTCGCGTATTTCAGCAAATCGACTATTTCCTCGAGGTACAGCAGAGGCTCGCCACCGGTAATGGACAATGCCGCGAAACCTTTTTGTGCGGCAGCATGGATGATTCTTTTTGCGGACTCATGGTTCAATTTCGACCGCGTAAAGGGCTCCGTCACCCGCATGGAACATTGGGGGCATCGGGCGTTGCATGCATCGGTATACTGGAGAACGAGTTGAGTCGGACCGCGGCCTTTCAGGAGGGGGAAAAGTGCTGTAAACGGCGAAGGGAGTCTTTTTTGCGATGGCACGCTGGTCGTGGCTTTATGATCTACCAACATTTATTTCTGCCCTGCCTTTGTCCTGGAGGATAGTGGAGTATAAGTCGTTTTCATCAGGCTGGTTGTCCTCGACAAACCATCTCGCCTGTCTGCCCATACGCATGGCCACCTGTCTGTCCGCTATAAAAAACCGCATAGCGTCAACCAGCGCGGATGCATTGTTGGCCTTGACGATGAATCCGCTCTGCCCGTCCTTCAGCAGCTCCCTGGGGCCTCCCTGGTCCGAGACGATGACGGGAAGACCTGATGCCTGCGCCTCAAGGACGACGTTCCCGAAGGTGTCTGTGGTGCTCGGAAAAACAAAAACATCGGCAGAGGCGTAGGCCTGCGAGAGTTCTTCTCCCGAGAGGAACCCGGTAAAGAGCACCGGGTATCCCTTCAGTTTCTCTTCCAGCTCTTTCCGGTAGGGACCATCTCCCACCAAGATGAGGTTGCTTGGTGAGCCTGAGTCCGTGAGGGATATGAACGCGTTCGCCAGAAGTTCGAGATTCTTCTCCCGGGACAACCTTCCCACATAGAGAAATTTAAGTTCACCATCAAGTCCGCAGCGGAGCCACAGATTGGGATCCCGTTTTCCCGGCGAGAAGGCAACGGAGTCAACCCATCGCGGGAGCGGTTTCACTTTCCCGGCTAGCAACCCTTTTTCTACCAGTTGCCTGCGGGTACTCGATGAAGGGACCATGACCTCTTCCATGAGGTTGTAGAACCATACCATGTAATTCCAGGCCACGTCCTCAAGGAAGGAATCGTCGGTGAGGCTCTTTACGTATTGGGGAATGTCCGTATGGTACGTGCCAGAGATCGGGATGTCCATGAGCTTGGCGATGAAGAGCGAAAGGAGCCCCAGCGTGCCAGGCGTACTTGCGTGGATCCTTGTAAATCCTTGCCGGTCGAAATAATCGATGATATCCAGGACAGGGGGGAAGTGGAGCTGCAATTCGGGATACTCCGGCAAGGCAAACTTTC
Organism: Nitrospirota bacterium; assembly: GCA_035625205.1. GTDB lineage: Bacteria > Nitrospirota > UBA9217 > UBA9217 > UBA9217 > JAJYKN01. Next base: position 7,635 of record DASPQB010000181.1, read on the forward strand.
CGATCGATTTGAAGTTCATTACGCCGTTTTTGAAGCCTGTTTCCTGGTCGTTTGCCGTAATGACCACGAGCTCGATTCCCCGTTTTTTTGCCGTTTCGATCAGCCGTTTGATGGTGATGGCAACGCCGTTGATCTCCTCCAGTGTATCCGTAAAGAGGGCGATCTTCTGACATCGACCGTTGCCAGCGGGCAACGCGAACTGCGTTGCGAGTTCCCGAACGAGGGCCTTGCTTCGATGCTGGTGATGAAAAGCCACGTAATATGGCGATGCAAGGAAATGGATGAACCCGATTGTCCCCAAAGAATTCATGAGATCCAGAATGCCTGCGTGAGAGTATTCCCTCGTGAGACGTTCCGAGTAGATGTAGATGAGCCTGTTGACGAGATAGCTCGTGACCGCAAAAACCTTCCTATTTATATCTTCGACGCTAATGGTCTGGATGAACTTCGCGTCATTGAGGAGCCTCTTTGCCTCGCGGTCAAGGATCTGCTCGAATGTTTTACCATCATGTCCGTCGTATATCGCGGGAAGGTTCTTTTTGATGAAGAGATTGATCTTGTCAGAAAGGGATAATTTCCCATTGTTTGCGCTGAACAGGCGGGTCAAGAGGGCGTGGATGAAGGGGAAGCGGTTGTTCTGTTTTGGCTCTATCTTTTCCTTGAAAAAACGGTAACCGATGCCGTAGATGCTATGTGACAGCGTGAGTGCATCGCCGTCTTCACCTTCCGCCCGCACCTGACGGTCCCTGATTGCGGCCATGAAATCCGGAAGATGTTCTCCTCGTTCGGAAACTGTATAGGCACGAGCTATAAAAAAACCGCTGTGGTCATCGGACCCCCCGACCATGGCTTTTTTCCACGGCTCCCGGCTGTAAGGGATGATTCCATGCTTATCGGCCAATTGAGCCATACGGTGCTCCTCGAGGGAAGAGACAAGGTCTTTGATCAGGCTATTATATCTCTCGGACCGCGATCCGTTTTTCACCTCGAACACATCGAAAAGCAGAAGCATTTTTTCAACGGTCTCCAGTGTGAGCCGCGAGTTCATGTCATAGAGGACGTGTGCGAGAAAATGGACAATCTTGTTCTTTTGCAGGTAACCAACGAGATCGTAGACATTCTTCCGTAAGGACATGATGTCGCTGAACATACTCTCCGTGATGTCCAGGACTACCACGTGTAGCTTGCATTCGTTATCAGGCAGGTACGTCGTCACCTCGGTACTGATGAACGTCTGTGGCAGGTGTGCGATCTCAAGCGCCCCATTGATCGAATTGTGATCGGTTATGGTGACATGGTGCATACCTTTCTTTAACGCGGTGTTGTAAATGAATTCAGGTTTTGTGTAGCTTTCAGGGCAATTGAACTTGCGCAGGGTCCAACTGGAGGGTTTGTTCGAGTGATTTGAATGAACATGCAGGTCAATTTTATAGTTTTTTAACATATGCTGTTTTTATCAGCTCTATTCCCTATTCTTGGCATAGTCGCGGCATGTTGATCAAAGTGTCGTGAGTTCCTGCAAAGGACAGCCGTCTTGCCTTGACGCGAGCAGAACAGAGCTGGGGGAAGCATGTCCACAAGCATCAGCTCCCGCTGCGACGCTTTTGCTTCATCTGCACTGTTTGGCTAGATGCTACTCGGTATATGTCTGCCCGCGTTGTCATGCCGTTGTCCGGGACCCAGCCTAAGCAGATTCACTGCGTACAAAAGAAGCTTCCCTATCTCGTGAGTTCCGTTGCCTGTAAGTCGCGCATGGACTTTTCTTCGTAATGAGACTTAAAGTCAAAAGGAATGGAACTATGAAAAGTCTGTTTCACCGCACTGCCGTCATTGCGGGCCCTTCTTACCGCAGGACCACAGACCACGATGGCGAACAGCCCCGTTGCCAGAATCATAAATAGCAGCATATCGGCGATCGCTTTTGCTTGATAGCGATTCATATCATTCTTCATGCTGTGACCTCCTGTTTATGAGCTGTGTTCGGAGAGCAGACCCATCGATTTGTTCAGAGCGAATTTCGATCCAACGGCATTAACACAAGCAAATTTCATAGAGCTATGGATCAGACGCAAAACAGCAGTCTAGATTTGTTTATAGGGTACCAAATCTTATTTACGGGAGTATGACGTTTGGGTTAAGATTATGTGAAATGAAACGGGTATTAGAGGGAATGAATTTTCAAAAAAATTCTGCTAGAAGAGGCTCTCAACGCTCAAGAGCCTTCTAAAATTCCAGAGATTCATGAAAAAACCGTCGAAACGGGCATTTCTAACTTGCTGTTCCTCACGATACCAGAAAAAAAGGTTGCTTGCAGTGTAGAGATAACCGAACTGATAGGAGGTATAAGTATTTCTCTCCCTCGCGATGAGTTCGACTGGATAGCGGTAAATCGCTTCTTGTTGGCGGACAAGAGACAGAGCTTCCTCCCTCACACCTGCAGCTTGCGCGAGGAATTGCTCGAACTGCCCGCCTGTATCCGTTTGTTCTTTTTTTGTTGCGATGAGCGCTCTGATGGTCAGAGCTCTGTGACGGGCTCTGAGCGCCGTAACCTCGAGTCCCCTGGTCAGTTCCCCCAGGACGATGCCCTGTTCCGGAATGCCAGTGGGTGCTAGACGGTAATCCCGCTGCGATGCGCGTTTTAGACCCGCAACAATAGCATGCATCCTGCGATCGTACTCTTCCAATAATGCCACGGGACCCCGCAACACATCCTCAGCTTCAGCAATGGTGGCATTTTTCTGAAGCCAGCGGTACGAGAAGGGCGGTCTTGGCTGAAAGGGCTTGTTGAACGGCCACGGAAGCTCAGCTGAAGGGTCAAGCGCGGAAAAGAAAGGCATTAAGCGCTTCTCTTTGAGGTAATAGTTTTGGAGCGCCAGGGCGTTCTTCAGTAACCGGTAAACCTGATGGTCCCGAAATAAATCCTGTAGCATGGCAAGCGGTTCGGGAACTACCTCTGTATTTCCTTCGAGATGCCTCCATGACCATCTGGCGATACTCCAGTCCACCAGCCAGTACCCCCATTCCCATCCCGAGCTGAAGGTGAGATGACCATTGACGCCTATCTTTTTTATCGTTTCCATATCTGATAATCGCGAATCGAGGTAGGGCAGGAGAAGCAGAGGCACCGAATTATCGAAAGCAATCCAGTACGCCGATTCAGGCCAATACCATGTTTCCTGGTTTCGTTGTTCGCGCAATGCTCTAGTGAGCATACCTCTTTGGTTGATGTTGCCGTAGACAGGAGCATACGGTTCGCTCATGGAATAGCACATCACGGTATGGATCAGGATTCCGGTTTTCGGCATGACGGCACCCCGGGAAAAAGGCGTTTGAGCTAGCTGAGAAGATACAAAATTCTCAGTAGGATCCTTCACTTGATCGGGGATGACATGGGTTGTAAAAAATAATTTCGTGTTATAGCCATCGGAAATGCGTTTCACGAGGTAATCCTTGAGCGAGGGGAAATGACTGCCCAGATCGGGGAGATATTCTCCCATTGTAAAATCAACGGTTACGAAGTCCCATTTGACTTGGAATAACCAGGCTAGGGTATCGTCGATTTGTCGATGGTAGGAAGGGAAAGGGTCCAGGAGGTTGATGGTCGTGAATGCACGTTGTTGTATGCTCGCCAAGGAAACCTCTACGCCGGACAATATCCCCCGATTTTGGGCGTAAGAAACAAAGTCCCGTGCGTGTCCGATCCATCGTTTTCGATCAATGCCCCTGAGCAGATAAAATTGGAAGGCATTTTGCTGGTTTCGTGCAAGCCAATCGATATATTCCTCGATGTCTTTGAGGGCATTGGGATAGCCCGGATTATGCAACTGCTCGGTCAGCTCAAGCGGATGCAGCGTATGAATATGAAATCCCTTTTTTTCGAATCGGGGTATCGAATTCCAGAGAAAGACGTCAGGCAGCGGCCATGTTTCATGCGATGGAATGATCGTTCTTTTGGGATGATAAAATTGAAAACCTAATTTTTCTTGAAGGAGTCCGTACAGACCGAAGCTCACGCCCTGATAAGACGGCGTGTCAAGTTTGAGGATTATTTTACCTCCTCTGCGGGAGGAGCGCCATGCATAAGCATGGTCAGGATAGGGGAGATTATCACTGGGACGATGGAGCGCGAACTGCGGAGGTCCGTTCAGGCTTCCTTGATGGATCGCTGGCAGGACAATCTGCACATCAGCCTTGGGATTATTGAGCCCTACAGATACCCGCGGGAATCCCTTGGTTAAGAGCTGTCGAACATCATAAATCGTTGTCCGGGTAATGGGATTACCAAGAACGTCGCGGCTGGCAGAGATGCTGATGGTATGTAGCGGCGACATATTCCCTGTTGCGAAAACCGCACAGGGAACAATACCGAGAACCGCGGTGATAAAAATGATCCCGATGAAGGAGATTACATCACTTCGTTCATGCACTTTTCTTGTCCGCGTGTCAGATCAGCGAAAAAATTGGAAGAGCAAATACAGAGCAAAGTAGTAAGCCATAAGTCACGACAGCCAAAGTGCCACTGCTTGCGGCGCCACGAGGGTCGGCCCCCCGCGTGTGGCCCACGCATGCCCGTAAGCGCGACCGCAACCATACCAAGGAAATCCCCCAGTTCATCGATCGTTCTATCTCCCTGACCAGGAGGACGAAGAGGAGGGGCTTGAGAGTCAATCCGAACAGCATTCACAACGTCGCCCGCCACCGGGGGGAGGAGGCCACATCGCCGACCGCCAGCAGCATTAAACCGGTCATGGCATGGGCACCCTCTCTACCCCCCGCGCAGTACCATCCAAAGGGAATAGCCACGAGCGTGATCAGCGGCAACAGCTCTATCGATCTTTCTTGTGTCGCCTCTTGAGCCATAACCCAGTTCTCCCAAAAAGATGAGGAGCTTAATTATCGGACGGAATAGTGAGGATCGGTTTATCAATGAGGTGCTGATTCAACGTAGTAGCCGATGCCTCGCCTCGTCCTGACATACACGGGATTCGACGAATCATCCTCGATCTGGGTGCGCAACCGCCTGATGTGAACGTCGACGGTCCTTGACTCGACGAAGGTTTCATCCGCCCACACGGCATCGAGGAGCTGGTCGCGGCTGAACACGCGGCCGCGGTGCTGGATGAGGTAGCGGAGAAGCTTGAATTCCGTGGCGCTGAGGCTGAGCGGGACGCCCCGTTTGAGGACCATGAAGGTCTCCAGGTTGATCACGAGATCCCCCAGCGTGATCGTTTTTTCCGTTGCCGTCCGCTCCCCGGACCTGCGC
>DASPQB010000182.1:0-21822 GCA_035625205.1 Nitrospirota bacterium
ACGGTAAACCCATGGTACTCTTGACGGAAACGATCTTCGGCATTCCCACCACCGCGCATATCCTCGGCGGTGTGGTCATGGGCAGGTCGAGGGATGAAGGCGTAATCGACAAAGACAATAAAGTATTCGGCTATGAGAACATGTATGTGTGTGATGGGTCTATGATATCAGCCAATCCGGGTGTCAACCCTTCGCTTACAATCACGGCGTTGTCAGAGCGGGCAATGAGTAAGATCCCGGAGAAGAGATCGAGTTGAATGCCTAGGGGCGGAAGGCCTCGAAAACTCGACGTTCTTACATTAACTGATAGACTGAACTGCTCCCCTATGAGCTGCTACATCCTCGGTTTTCTTTTCGAGTTACGAACAATACGTTGACGCATCTCGATAATGGATTACACTGTGCATATCTCTTCTAGGTGCCGAAAATTGACGCCGTTTTATGTGATGGAATTCCTGGAGAAGGCCCGGGAGATGGAAGCGGAAGGCGAACACATCGTACACATGGAGATTGGCGAACCCGATTTCCCTACGCCTGTTCCGGTCAAAGACGCTGCTTTTGAAGCGCTTAGTCATGACCTCACGTACTATACCCACAGCCTTGGTATCCCTGAGCTCAGAAACCGGATCGCTGATCATTATAAGCAGACAGAGGGTGTCTCTATCTCTCCTAAACGAGTGGTGATAACCAACGGCACCTCGGGCGCCTTTCTCCTTCTTTTTTCTGTTCTTCTCGAGAAGGGTAGTACCCTTGCGCTTTCCGATCCTGGGTACCCCTGCTATAAGAACATTGCTGCTCTCTTCGACGCAGAGGTGCGCTCGATCAACGTATCTGCTGAAACACGTTTTGAAGTAACGGAACAGGAACTTTGCCAAGGCACCACGGGGCCGGAGCTGTTCATCATTTCCAATCCCGCGAATCCCACGGGTATGGTCTACCGGGAAGAAACCGTCGCATCCATCGAACAGTCGCTCGCAAAAAGAGGCAGTACTTTTGTGGTAGATGAAATCTACCGGGGCATCGTCTATGAGAAGACGGCGCATTCTGCAATCGCGATTTCCGACCGTATCATTGTAGTAGATGGTTTTTCCAAAGTCTTTGCAATGACCGGATGGAGACTGGGGTGGATGGTGGTGCCCGAGGAACTGATCCGGCCGATCCAGACCGTGGCTCAAAACGTTTTCATCGCTCCGGCAACGCTGTCTCAGTATGCGGCGCTAAAGGCTTTTGATAGTATTCGTGAGATCGAGGACATGCGGAAGACCTATGAGGAACGTAGAAACTTTCTATTGCCAGAACTGATCAGACTCGGTTTCCGTATACCAATTGTGCCCGAAGGCGCTTTTTACATCTATGCCAGCATTGAAAAGTGGGGCATCGACAGCCGTGATTTTGTGGACCGCGCGCTTCGTGAGGCAAAAGTGGCATTAACACCAGGGTATGATTTTGGGACCTTTCAGGCACCGAGCTATGTTCGATTTTCCTACGCGACGAGCATTGATAAAATAAAACTAGGCTGCGACCGACTCGCGAGATGGCTCAAAACATTGTGAAATTATTATTACTGTCTAAGGATAAATATGTTGTTTGAACTGTGACATTGTGAAACGTAATTCTAAACTAGTACGGTGGGTTAATAAAAGCAGGAGTTCCTGGAAGGAGTGCAATAAATATTCGTTCTCTTTGTTACGCCATTTCATCTTCGATTCAGCAGGTGTTATCGCAGTGATGGCCTGCCGTACGATGTTGATTGTGGGAAGTGGTGTTAAGGTCACACTGATTAACATTTCACTGAACAAGAACGTGGAATCCCGCCTACAAATGGGGTCACTCTCAATGTTGATAATATCAAGCATACCTCATCAGATCTGAAACGATACGGGAAAGAATCTTGATATGCTCGCAAATAAACAAAAGTGGTCAATAAAGCTGGTAGACTCCTTGCCGGCCGAGCTTGCAAAACGAGGGGCATGCATCGTGCCAACTCTTGTTTGAAGTAGAGTATCGCAGTACCGGAGATCGTTTTTAACCAAGTTGCAGGCAGGTATCACTTAAAAATGATAGCAGTCTCGTTATCAGCGGGATGCTCGAAAAATTATATGGGATTGCAGAAAAGGGACTGGATTTCTTCGAGTCTCCAGATGCCTCGGCGAATCGATCGGCCAGCCTTGCCCTGCAGATGCTTTTAAGGCAATTCTAAGTGATGCGGACTTCCTGGCTCAAGTATCGGGTAAAAAAAAAGTTCATTCATAGCACTGGCAAAAAATAACTGTGATCCAGAGGTATGCGTTCAGAGATTTTGATTTATCCCCCAGCAAAATGAGAGACGAACCAGCACAAAGTAAAAAATAGCTACTCAGCAATTTATTGATATGACACAAACCTATAATGTTCTTGACAATAAAGTATGCTAAAGCTATTATAAATAGGTTTATCATCTTGTCACGAAGTGCTGCTTTAATCAGGACGTACACATGAAAAACATCTTATTATTCAGCTATTTGCCTTACTACAGATGAGTGGTTGTGTACTCCAGCCTACGTAAGATCTCGAATCCAAAGAAGCGGATCACTGAGTGCAAAGACTGATGACCTTCAGGTGCGAATTGAGATCTTTCTACCGCCCGGCTTACCGAGGTTATGCGATATCTCAGGAAGAAGGCGGTATCGATCCACATATGCTCTCCGACATGGGTTTTGGAGAATACCAGCCGATAGCATCAAACGATACGGAAGAGGGAAGAGACAAGAACCGAAGGATCGAGATGGTCTTGCTACCGTCTTTTAAGTAATCGCACATCTGCATATGAAGATCGGATTTATTACGCATGTTCACCGGAATCATTGAGGAGCTAGGGGGAGTAAAAACACTAAAGCGGGATGCAGGTACGGCACGTCTGACGATTTCCGCTGCAACGGTGCTCGACGGCACAGTCCTCGGAGACAGTATCTGCGTGAACGGTGTCTGCCTTACCGTCATTGATTTGAGCAAGAATGCCTTCTCCGCCGACGTTGCTGTTGAGACCCTCAATGTTACGAATCTTGGTGATTTGAGAATTGGCGCAAAAGTCAACCTCGAGAGAGCGCTACAGCTCTCAGCCCGAATTGGCGGGCATCTCGTTAGCGGTCATGTTGATTCAGTAGGCCGCATCCGCAACAAACGAGAAGAAGGTAACGGGTGGCGCATCTCCATCGACGCACCGGAGGCTGTCCTTCGCTATGTTATTAAGAAAGGCTCCATCGCCATAGACGGGATCAGTCTCACTGTGGCAGATGTTGACAAATCAGGATTTTCCATTGCCATGATTCCTCATACTGCCAAATTGACAACGCTAGGATTCAAGTCCGCCGGTGAAAGCGTGAACCTGGAGGCGGATATCATCGGAAAGTACGTTGAACGACTCCTGTCCGGAAGGGTTGAAGGTGGGGTGAGCCTGGAACTTTTAAAGAGAAATAAATTTATTTAACGAGCAGTGGCAGGTTTCACGCAAACGGGGCTGGTAGCTATACGATCAATTAAGCGATGCATGGTCTTTATTTCCAAGCCCATTGTTTTTCAGAAAGGGTGATGTCCATGAAGTTTAATACGATAGAAGAAGTACTTGACGATATAAAAAAAGGTAAGATGGTCATACTTGTCGACGATGAAGATAGGGAAAATGAGGGGGACCTGACCATGGCGGCGGAGAAGGTGACTCCCGAGGCTATTAATTTCATGGCCACCCATGGCCGGGGTCTTATATGTCTCTCGCTCACGCCTGAGCGTGTGGAGCAGCTGCAACTTCCGATGATGACCTCGGACAACACATCATCGTTCGGCACGGCGTTTACGATTTCTATCGAAGCCAAAAAAGGTGTAACTACGGGAATTTCCGCTGCCGATCGCGCTACTACGATCAAAACTGCCATTAACCCTAAGGCTGGCCCTGAAGACCTTGCACGGCCGGGACATGTATTCCCGCTGCGCTCGAAACCTGGTGGCGTACTACAGCGTACAGGCCAGACCGAAGGATCAGTGGACCTGGCGAGACTCGCAGGGCTATACCCTGCAGGAGTGATCTGCGAGATAATGAATGATGACGGCACTATGTCTAGGGTCCCGCAGCTCATCGAGTTCGCAAGGAAACACGGGATGAAAATCGTGACAGTCAAGGACCTCATAGCCTATCGGATGAAGAAGGAATCTCTCGTTCGCAGGGTGGCGGTAACAAAACTTCCCACCTCTTATGGAAATGAATTTACGGCAATCCTCTATGCCAATGACATAGATCGTCAGAGTCATATCGCGCTGGTCAAGGGGACTATCAAACCGAACGATGATGTCATGGTGCGAGTCCATTCCGAATGCCTTACTGGAGATGTGTTTGGATCTCAGCGCTGCGATTGCGGAGAGCAGCTCCACAACGCGATGCAAATGATCGACGAGGAAGGCAAGGGTGTGATTCTCTATATGCGGCAGGAAGGCCGCGGTATTGGCATAGAGGGCAAGCTCAAGGCATACGAACTCCAGGATAAGGGCAAGGATACCGTTGAGGCAAATCTTGCCCTCGGTTTTAAGGCTGATCTAAGAGACTATGGCGTCGGAGCACAGATCCTTCGCGACCTCGGTGTCCGTAAGATCAAGTTGCTTACTAATAACCCCAAGAAGATTGTAGGCTTGGAAGGCTATGGTTTGACCGTGGTGGCACGCGTTCCTATTGAGATGCGGCCCCATGCAAAAAACCTTCACTACCTCAAAGTGAAGAAGAGCAAACTTGGGCATATGCTGGAAAAAGTTTGAGGTAGCTCAGTATACGGAGAACCAGGTATACGGTTCAACCTAGGGAGGGCTTCATGGCAAGAATAATTCAGGGAGATTTGAACGGCAAAGGGCTCAAGGTCGGAATCGTTGCATCTCGGTTTAATGATTTTATCACCGGCAGGCTGGTGGACGGCGCCCTTGATGGGCTGCAGCGGCATGGTGTAGCGGACAATGATGTCGAAATCCTTAAAGTTCCTGGTGCGTATGAAGTCCCGCTCGCAGCTAAAGTGCTGGCACAGTCGAAGAAGTACCATGCTATTATCTGTCTCGGCGCGGTGATCCGCGGAGCCACACCGCATTTCGAATACGTCAGTGCTGAAGTGAGTAAGGGCGTGGCAGCTGTCTCCTTGGAATTGGGAATTCCGGTTATATTCGGTGTATTAACCACAGATACAATAGAACAGGCAATCGAGCGGGCTGGAACAAAGAGCGGCAATAAGGGATGGGACTCTGCACTTGCAGCCATAGAGATGGCGAATTTGATGAAGCAGTTTGGAGTATGAATTTACAGGTGAAGCAACAGCCTGACGGCAGGGTATGAAAAGACGTAAAGCGAGGGAGCACGCGCTCCAGATACTCTTTCAGCTCGACATAAAAAAAGAAAAGCCCTCAGCTGCTGTCCTGAAGAATTTTTGGGCAGAATATCAGCCGGACGAAGAAGTCAAGGCTTTTGCCGAAGAGATCGTCAAGGGAACATTCAAATACGTCACCAAAATCAACGGCCTGATACAAGACTGTGCACAGAACTGGAGTTTGGACCGCATGGCGGTCGTGGATCGCAATGTACTCAGGATGGCAATCTATGAGATCCTCTACCGGATGGATATCCCCACCAGCGTAACAATCAACGAAGCAATCGAAATTGCCAAGAAATACGGGACTGAAGAATCCGGAGCGTTCGTAAACGGTATCCTTGATCGTGTTGCCAGATTAACGGGAAAACTTGACGAGAGCAGAATCGAGGAGTAGAAGGATGTCTGGTATAATAGTGAACGTCCTTCTCCAGGACTTAAAAAAAATGGATGTAGAAGCTCTCGTTGTCGGTTTTTTTCAGGACATCAGGCCCCTCAAAGGCGCTGCTGGACAGTTGGACTGGCTTCTCTGCGGCGCTCTGTCAAATCTATTGATTAAAAATAAATTGAAGGGTGCACTCGGCGAAGTGGCACTGTTCACCTCGCAGGGAAAAGTGCCACCGCAAAAAATATTCCTGGTAGGTCTTGGTAACAAAGCGGATTTTTCAGCATTGTCGTTGCGGACTGCCATAAAAACGGCCTCAGCCACTGTGGTGGCTGCTGGCATTACGCACGCAGCAATGGAGTATTTCCAGACACCGGGAATCCTTTCTGAGGAAACTGTGTTGGCATTTCGTGAGGCACTTGCAGAGGGCGCTGGCGGCCACAGTTTGAAGGTTTCACTTATTGCTCCAGATCAAGTTGCCTATAGTCACCTCGTGCAGTTGGCCATGGCCTAGACGTTACTATTTGAATTGAGTGAAACGACCGATTCCGCTACTTTAGAACAGAGAAATATCCACTGTATTTTGTGATACCTTAAACATGAGTTTTCTTAGGTTCCGCAAACGCAGGGGACCAGATGTTCTCGAGTGCGGCAAGCAGTGATCGTCTTTCTTGATAGGAGACACAGATGATTCCTCGTTACAGCAGGCCGGAAATGGCCGGCCTCTGGGAACCGGAGAGTAGATACCGCGCATGGCTCGAGGTTGAACTTGCTGCGTGCGAAGCGAATGCCAAACTTGGCCTCATTCCCGCGAAAGCGCTCGCGAATATCAAAAAAAAGGCCGATTTCAACGTTTTACGGATCGATGCTATCGAAAAAATTGTCAAACACGATGTCATCGCTTTCCTCACCTCCGTGGCAGAAAAGGTCGGACCTGATTCACGCTACATCCATCTGGGGCTTACCTCCTCTGATGTGCTCGATACGTCGCTTGCCATGCTCCTGCGCAGGGCATCGGATATCCTCATAAATGACATACACGGCGTTCTTGCCACCTTGAAACAGAAGGCCAAGCAGCACAAAAATACCGTAATGATCGGTCGCTCACACGGCGTACACGCCGAGCCGATAACCTTCGGTCTTAAAATGGCACTCTGGTATGAGGAAATGGGACGGGCCCTAGCGCGAATGATACGAGCCCGTGACGTGATCAGCGTGGGGAAGGTGTCAGGTGCCGTAGGGACTTTTGCCAACATCGATCCCTCTGTTGAAATCTATGTCTGCCGTAAATTGAGGCTCAAGCCAGAACCAGTAGCGACACAAATAGTGCAGCGTGACCGGCACGCAGAATTCCTTTCAGTGCTCGCACTTATTGCCTCTTCCATTGAGAAATTTTCCGTTGAACTCCGGCATCTCCAGCGCACAGAGGTGCTCGAGGCAGAAGAGTACTTTTCGGAAGGCCAAAAAGGCTCATCCGCCATGCCGCACAAGCGAAACCCTATTTCAGCCGAGAATCTTTCAGGCCTTGCACGAGTGGTCCGGGCGAACGCCCTGGCAGCCCTGGAGAACGTCGCACTGTGGCATGAACGGGACATCAGCCATTCGTCTGTTGAACGCATCATTATTCCGGACAGCACAATCCTCATTGACTACATGCTTGTACGGTTCAACAGCCTGATCGGAAAATTATTCGTCTATCCTCAAAACATGGAACGGAACATGCAACTTTCGAAAGGTCTTTTCCATTCTGAGGCCATCATGCTTGCTTTAGTGGGGAAAGGTCTGACACGCGAAAAAGCATATTCCTACGTGCAACGGAATGCCATGGAAGTCTGGAAGCATGGCGAAGATTTTAAACAGCGTCTGCAGAATGACGGAGATATCCGCAAGTATCTGAGTAACCGCGAAATCGATGATTGCTTCGATCTTTCGCATACGCTCAAAAAAGTTGATTATCTATTCAAACGGGTTTTTAAAAAGAAGGTTTAACGATGATGTTCGATAAACTACATGAAGAATGTGGCGTATTCGGGATCTTTGGCCATCCTGACGCGTCAAATTTGACGTACCTAGGATTATACTCCCTCCAGCACCGTGGCCAGGAGTCTGCAGGGATCGTGTCCTCAGACGGTAAGCGACTTTATGTCGAGAAGTCCATGGGGCTTGTAGCAGATATCTTCAGCGAAGAACGGATCAAGAAACTTCCTGGCCATATGGCAATCGGACATAATCGGTATTCGACTGCCGGCGGCAGCTTTGCCATAAATATCCAGCCCATTCTCGTCAATTTCGCGCTCGGTGGACTCGCAGTTGCCCATAACGGTAACCTGGTGAACGCCGGAATTCTCAAGGACGAGCTGGAAGCCTATGGCTCGATATTTGTGACGACGACGGACACGGAAGTTATTGTGCATCTGATAGCACAATCGCGAGCCGCTACCTTACATGAACGGATAGTAGATGCTCTGAGCAACGTTCAGGGTTCCTACAGCCTGCTACTCATCACCGAAGACGAGATGATCGCAGTGCGCGATCCGAATGGGTTCAGACCGCTCTCGTTGGCAGAATTAGACGGGGCTTATGTTGTTGCGTCAGAGACGTGTGCCTTTGACCTCATTGAAGCTACATATATTCGTGACATCGCACCCGGCGAGATGATTGTGATCAGTAGTAAAGGAATTCAGTCAACGTTCCCGTTCAAGCCTACTAAGCCATCCCACTGTATTTTTGAATTTATCTATTTTGCTCGACCAGATAGTATGGTCTTCGGCCAGAGCGTCTATTCAATCCGGAAAGAATTCGGGAGACAACTTGCCAGGGAGACCGGCATTTCCGCAGATGTTGTTATCCCGGTGCCTGATTCAGGCGTACCCGCAGCTTTGGGGTACGCCGAGGAATCTGGAATCCCATTCGATACGGGTCTGATCAGGAATCACTACGTCGGACGTACCTTTATCGAACCGCAGCAGAGCATCAGGCACTTTGGCGTGAAGATAAAACTCAATCCCGTTAAAGACGCTATCAGGGGCAAACGGGTTGTCGTGGTAGACGACTCTATCGTGCGGGGTACGACAAGCAAAAAGATTATTAAAATGATAAGGAACGCGGGAGCTACAGAAGTCCATTTGCGCATCAGCTCGCCGCCGACGTCATATCCTTGTTTCTACGGCATTGATATGCCGACTCGCCAAGAGCTTATTGCTTCTTCTCACAGTATCGACGAAATTAGAAAATATATTACCGCCGATACGCTGGGTTATATCAGTATGGAAGGGATCCAGAAGGTGGTCCCGTCCCCCGTGAACTTTTGCGCTGCCTGCTTCGACGGCGAATATCCTGTTCCTTTCCCGGGAGAAAAGATGTTACAGCTCGGTTTGTTCGATAAAGAATAATTAGGAATGTAAGGACGGGTGAACGCAGAGAGAGAGGCAAGGATGAATTCAAAGATTAACAAATTGATCACCGTCTCTTCGTTCATCTAAGGGTACCCGTGGTTATAAAGATGGGGAGGCGCTAGGAGTGGTGCCGAGGCGCAGAATCGAACTGCGGACACGAGGCTTTTCAGGCCTCTGCTCTACCAACTGAGCTACCTCGGCATAACGCGGTCAGCTCAAACGAGACGTTAAGATAACAGACTATAGGGTTGATTGTCAAGTGAATTTTGTCGGGAGGTGATCATGAATAAAATATTTTCGCGGCCGACTTCCCTCAAAGCTAAAACATTTCGGTATTGCCCGGGATGCAGCCACGGGGTACTGCACCGTATCGTTGCCGAGACGATTGATTTGCTCGGCGTCCGCGACCGGACTATCGGCATTGCACCGGTCGGCTGCGCGGTTTTTGCCTACGACTACTTTGACATAGATATGATTGAAGTACCGCATGGAAGGCCGCCAGCAATCGCCACCGGAATGAAGCGCGCGAGGCCTGATACCGTGATCTTCAGTTACCAGGGTGACGGCGACCTTGCCGCAATCGGCACGGCAGAGATTGTCCATGCAGCTGCTCGGGGTGAAAATATTACTGTCATTTTCGTCAACAATGGAAACTACGGAATGACCGGGGGACAGATGGCCCCAACCACGCTGCCAGGCCAAAAGACAACGACCACACCGCTGGGCAGGGATATCTTGCAAGCGGGTAATCCTCTTCGTGTGTGCGAGATGCTCGCGACGCTGGATGGACCCGTGTACATAGAACGGGTTTCAGTTGACAGCCCCAAGAATGTCCTCGCGGCAAAGAAGGCCATTCAACAAGCCTTCAGGAACCAGATTGAGGGCCGCGGCTTCTCGTTCGTGGAAACACTCTCGATGTGCCCGACCGATTGGGGGCTGACTCCGAAACAGTCCGTAGAATGGGTACGAAACAGCATGATGCACTATTATCCTCTAGGAGTGTATAAAGACGTACGGCACAAGTCAGAGGGCACAAGTTTGGAAACCAGGGGGCTTAAGTAAACATGTATCATGATGTGATGATTGCTGGTTTCGGAGGACAGGGTGTTCTCGTTGCTGGTAAACTGCTGGCATATGCCGGTATGCTTGAAGGGAAACACGTAACATGGTTTCCTTCCTACGGAGCGGAGATTCGGGGGGGGACAGCAAACTGTACCGTAATCATATCGAATGAAGAAATCGGATCACCGGTCGTGCAAAATCCTTCGACCATGCTCATATTTAACGAAGCATCCTTCAAGAAGTTCGAAGCAAGAATTAAAGAGGGTGGACAACTTTTTTTAAACACTTCCCTCGTCAATGCTGCATCGTCTCGATCAGATATCGAACGAATTGACATTAAGGCAAATGATATTGCCGAAAACCTCGGTGATATCCGCATCGCTAATATGGTCATGCTTGGTGCACTCCTGAAAAAAACAAGAGTGGTTGCACTTGATTCAGTGCTTGCCGCACTTAAACAGGTACTGCCCGCCCGGAGACATTCGTTGATCCCCTTGAATGAAAATGCCCTCAGATGCGGTGCCGACGTATGCAACGCCAACTAACAGTCCGATGGACATTTTATAAAATCTGTCTTTGAATATTTTGCATCGCCCCGGCTGGGACGAAAAGGACAATCCTGACGACGTCAGGATAAGAATCTAATTAGTTTTATGCTCTAGCGGTTGTGATGCCCCCTCGCTCTGCTGCGGTACAATTCACTCCCCATTGGCGCAGATAATCGAGAATGCCAGCTCTACCAATGGTTTGTCCCGTACATAGACTTACCATTTCATGTTGCATCCAAGGTACGCCCATCAATTCACTCAAGACAGGATACGCATTACGATGGGATGAATACGTAGCAATAATGCCTCTGTTGCTGGGGAAAAGAGGCGACAAAAAATATTTGTAATACTGATGAATGAAGAGAAAGCATGGCTGAACCATGCAGAAAGTATTACCTTGACTTTTAACCCTTGTTTTTGGTAATATTTTTGCATAAGCTTGATAATATAAGAAAATCCATGACAAAAGACTCCTCCGAAATAGTCAAATTAACGGAGCGCATTTCTAAAGACCCCAAGTCAAAACTTTTTGTTCCTCTGGCAGAGGAGTACAAAAAAATTGGGGACATTGAGATGGCGATCCATGTGCTTTCAGAGGGTCTCAAAATCAATCCGGGCTATGTGACTGCTCGGTCCTTCCTTGGCAGGCTGTTGCTTGAACAAGGGAATTTTGCAGCAGCTCAGGCAGAATTTGAAGAGGTTGTAAAGGCGATCCCAGACAATCTTCTCGCACATAGAAAACTGGGTGACCTGAATCTGCTGCAGAAGAGACATGAGGAAGCGCTCAAGCATTATAAAATTGTGCGCACTCTGAATCCCGGCGATGCAGAGATTGCTTCTGTCATTTCAAACATTGAGGCCGGAATTGCTGAAAGGGCGAAGGTTGTGCAGCAGAAACCTGCAACCTCACCTGGCCAGCCAACTGCCTCTCATTTTCAATCGTTAAACTTATCCGCTGACACATCGCCACCGTTGTCTACCCCGTCGAGCGCAGAGACGGCGGCAGAGGAATCAGCGCTTGGTGATTCTTCAGAACGCGCACCTGATGTTTCCCCTTTACCGGAGGGAACCGGGCTGGCCGTTGAGAAACCAGTCGCAGCGTTGTTGGATGAATCGTTGCAGTTGAACCAGCGGATTTCCGGCATGGCTCAACAACCGGCCGCACCTGTGTTGGATAGAGAAGATGCGGAAGAAGTATTCGTGGTTGAGCCGCTTGAAGACGATAACGTTCCTGTTTCGGATTCAGAGTCATCAAATGTAGATTTCTTTTCAGAAAAAGTTTTTGAAACAAATCCCCTGGAAGAACAGACTGATGCAATCCCGGCATCTTCGCATCCTGCTTTTGAAGAGCAAGTTTTTTCAGAGAAGAAAACAGAGCAGAAGGGTATTCCTGATTCGAATGCATTAATCGGAAAAGAGTCCGAACCTGTAATTCCCGACGAAGAGCGATCGCTGGAGCAAACTGAAAGAGACGATTTTACAACAGACACACTCGCTGAGCTGTACATCGCGCAGGGGTTCTTTGAAAAGGCAATTGATATCTATCAGCGAATGCTGACAGATAATCCAAACAGCCGCGGTCTGAAGGACAAACTGGAGCGGGTAAGAGCAATGGCGGTACCCGCGTCTGAGGTGGAGCTTCCACAGGCAACGATAGAGAAGACCGTGCCGGAATCAACGGCAAAGGCGGTATTGTTCGCGGAACCGAACGAATATGTGTCTCCTGCTGAGGACCAAGCGAAAGATGTTTTGATTAACTCGGAGCCTTACGTCACGCCGCAAAATGATTTGACGCTAGCTCCTGAGATAGACAAAAAAACAGAATTAGAGATCTTCGGAGAGCCTCAGGAGTACCGTCAAATGCATGAGGCGGAGGAATGGACGGGCCACCCCCCGGGAGGCTCATCTTTTGATGAAATATTCATGCCTCCTCAGGAGGAAACGTCCAAACCGATACCGCAGCATACTGAGTTCGAGCCCACTGAGTATATCCCTCCGACGGCTGATCAGCTGCCGACGAAAGAGGAAGAGGCACGTTCAACACCGAAGTCGGATACCCTAACGCAGAAGGCGACAATCGACCGACTGGAACAATGGCTGAGTAACATCAAAAAGGAGAAGTAGAGCATGTCCTTTTCCGACATCCTCCAAGAGGTAGTGAAAGGAACTGAAGGGGCTCTCGGCGCTCTCATTGTCGGTTTAGACGGCATCCCGGTCGAAGAATACTCTGTGAGCCATGACATGGATCTTCAATCAATGACCGTCGAGTATTCCGCGCTCCTCAAGGAAATTGAAAAAGGCTCGCAGGCGGCTCAAATGGGAACTACCAAGGAAGTAACGGTCATAACGGACATCGCTATGATTATGCTCCGGAGATTGAATGCCGAGTATTTTTTTGTTCTAATAATTAAACCGGAAGGAAATTTCGGAAAGGGAAGGTTCCTCCTTCGAATGTCTGTACCCAAATTATTGAAAGAATTTTGAAGCAAACATTTTGTCTTTTTTACCGTTAGCATGGAAAACTGCCTCAGGCAGTTTTTTATTTTCTAGGGGGGTCTCATGAAAATCCTAGTCGTGAATGGACCCAATCTGAATCTCCTCGGGAAGCGAGAGCCTGATATCTACGGTTCTGTGACGCTCGATGACATTAATAAGCGGATCATTGCCCTGGCCGCAGAACTTGACGTAGAGGTGGATTTCTTTCAGTCGAACCATGAAGGGGAACTGGTGCAACAAATCCAGAATGCCATGGGTATATACCATGCACTCGTGATTAACCCGGGCGCCTACACGCATACGAGCGTTGCTCTGCGTGACGCTATATCATCGACAGGTATCCCGACGGTGGAAACACATATTTCCAATATTTACAAGCGCGAAGAATTTCGCAGACATTCCTTTATTGCCGGTGTGGCTGCTGGCCAGATAACTGGGTTTGGCCCGGAAAGCTATCTTCTTGCTTTCCGGGCTGCAATCGGACTAGTTACGGCGGGTGGAAAGAGCGCGAGATGATGCGGTCTGCGCAAACGCGAATTTCCCACCTCAGACAGCTCATGAAGTCGGACAACATAGAAGCGTTGCTCGTGACGCGCCGTGAGGACGTACGTTATCTAAGCGGCTTCACTGGTTCTGCAGGTTCTCTCCTGATCGGAGTTGGCAAACCATGCCTTATAACCGATTTCCGGTACAAGCTCCAGGCGGCCAAAGAGACTTCAGGGGTTGATATAGTCATTCAAAAAAAAGATTTTTTTTCCGCCCTTCGTGACGTGTCGTCCGACCAAGGGATAAAGGTCCTCTGGTTCGAAGAAGCAGCTCTCACAGTCGAAGAACTGAAAAAACTGCGGAAGCTCGGGCTCAAAGTTCATGGGCATCGCGAAATGCTCAGGCTCCTGAGAATGCAGAAAGACCGGGAGGAACTGATATCCCTCCGCAAAGCCATTCGTCGCGCAGAGATCTCATTTAAAGAATTGCTGCGATACATTAAACCGGGAGTCACGGAGCGGGAAGTGGGGCTTACGCTTGAATTCCTGATGCGGGAGAAAGGTGCGCGTAAGGTCGCATTTGATACGATCGTGGCATCGGGAGGGAATGGCGCAATGCCCCATGCTTCAGTATCGAATCGTCGCCTAAGGAATAATGATCTTGTTACAATCGACTTCGGCGCTGAGGCAGACGGATATTACTGCGATATTACACGGACGCTTAGTGTAGGCAAACCATCGGCACGACAGAAAGAAATTCATCAACTTGTATTGCAGGCCCAGGAGGCCGCGGTGCAGTCCATCCGCCCAGGAATAAGCTGTAAGGTCGTCGACTCTGTGGCTCGCGAACTAATTACAAGGGCTGGTCATGGATCCCATTTTGGCCACGGCACAGGCCACGGTATCGGTCTGATGGTGCACGAGGGACCTTCCTTGTCTCCTCTCTCAATAGACCAGGTCGAGCAGGGCATGGTATTTACCGTAGAGCCGGGAGTATACATTCCCGGTTGGGGAGGGGTCAGGATTGAAGACATGATTCTCGTAACGGAGCAGGGCAAAAAAGTGCTGACCTCTTTGCCGAGGGAACTCGAGATGTTAAGGACGTTCTAACGTCTCGCTGTGACCTCGATTCTTGACGCTTTGAATTCAGGAATGAGATGAGATCCAAAATATTTTTTGAACTAACGAAAGGGAGGTAGTTGCGGTGCCGGTATCGACAGCTGAATTCAGAAATGGTTTAAAGATCGAAATAGACGGGGAGCCTTATGTAATTGTTGATTTTCAGCATGTGAAGCCTGGCAAGGGCGGGGCTTTCGTGCGGACGAAGATAAAAAGCCTCAAGACGGGTAACGTTATCGATCGGACATACCGGTCGGGAGAAAAAGTAGATGTACCTGAACTGGAAGAAAAAAACATGCAATATCTCTATGCCGCGGACAAGGACCGCGTGTTCATGGACACTGCGAGCTATGAGCAAGTGTCACTGAATCAAAAGCAGCTCGGAGATAGCATCAGTTATCTTAAGGAAAATATGGAAATAAAAGTCCTCTACCACAAAGGACAGCCGATCAATATCGATATTCCTATGTTCGTGGAACTTGCGATTGCAAAAACTGAGCCGGGCGTGCGAGGCGACACGGCTTCGGGAGGTTCGAAGCCCGCGACTCTGGAAACCGGTGCGGTGGTCAAGGTTCCCTTTTATCTGAATGAAGGAGATGTCATAAGGATCGATACACGGACAGGTACTTTTATTGAGCGTGTAAAAAAGTAGTTCCGTTCATTCATCATCGTACAATGAAGGAGTAATTATGAACCTTAAAGAACTTAAGGAGCTCATCGAGATGTTGAAGGACACGGACGTCTCTGAGTTGGAAATCGAACGTTCAGGAGTGAAAGTGAGGATTCGTAAAGGTGGAGATGTTACCTTCCATCCGACAATGCCCCGCATGGAATATCCTCCTCACACCATCGTCGCTCCTGCAGTTATCGAGACATCGTCTGCTCAGGCTGAACAACGCGCGGCCGAGCCTGCGAAGATGAACCAGATCAAGGTGACCGCACCAATTGTCGGCTCGTTCTACCGGTCGAGTTCGCCTGACAAACCACCGTATGTGGAAATCGGAGAAGTCGTCAAGAAGGGACAGGTGCTCTGCATCATCGAGGCAATGAAATTGATGAATGAGATCGAGTCGGAAACAGCTGGCAAAATCGTCCAAATCGTCGTTGAGAACGGATCGCCGGTGGAGTACGGTCAACCTCTTTTTGTTATTGAACCGATGTAACACATCAGGTATTCCTTAAGACCTATCACTTGAAAATATTGCACACGAGGTGTTTGCGTGTTTAAAAAGATTTTGATCGCCAATCGCGGTGAGATAGCGCTTCGGATTATCCGGGCATGCAAGGAAATGAACATCAAGACAGTTGCTGTACACTCTACGGCAGACGCTGATTCGCTCCATGTGCGTTTTGCCGATGAAAGTGTATGCATCGGTCCCCCAAAAAGCGCAGACAGCTACCTGAATGTCCCGAGCATCATCAGCGCGGCAGAAATAACCGATGCTGAAGCCATCCACCCTGGATATGGCTTCCTGGCCGAGAATTCCAGCTTCGCCGAGATATGCGGTTCAACCGGGATAAGGTTTATCGGACCAAGCCCCGAAAGCATTAAACTCATGGGAGACAAGGCTAAGGCGCGTGAAACAGCAATAAAGGCCGGTGTGCCTGTATTGCCCGGCAGCGACGGCGTGGTAACAGAGGAAAGCAGCGCTCTCGAGATCGCTCGCGATCTAGGGTTTCCAGTGATCGTCAAAGCCTCCGCCGGCGGCGGAGGCAAGGGCATGCGTATTGTCATGGATGAAGCAGAGTTTGCAAATGCCTTTGTCATGGCGCAAACTGAAGCGCTTGCGGCGTTCAGCAACGCGGACGTGTACATTGAAAAATACATCCTCAAACCGCGCCATATCGAGATCCAGCTCATGGCCGATGATAAGGGCAACGCCGTCTATCTTGGTGAACGAGAATGTTCGATTCAGCGACGTCATCAGAAACTTATTGAAGAAGCGCCCTCGGTCATTATCGATGCAAGTTTACGCAAAACTATGGGCGAGATGGCCATTGCTATCGCAAAAATAGTCAAGTATCGCAACGCCGGAACTATTGAGTTTTTAATTGACGAAAATATGAAATTCTACTTCATGGAAATGAACACCCGCATCCAGGTGGAACATCCGGTGACCGAGATGGTAACCGGACTGGACCTCGTGAAGGAGCAGATCCGTGTGGCGTACGGCTTGCCGCTTTCATTCACCCAGGACCAGCTAGGTATCAAAGGACATAGCATCGAGTGCCGCATAAACGCAGAAGACCCGGAAAAATTTACCCCATCACCGGGGACGATAACCACGTTCAACCCTCCGGGAGGCCTCGGGGTGAGGGTGGAGACCGCAGCATACAACAAATATGTTATCCCGCCCTATTATGATTCCATGATAGCAAAGCTCATCGTACATGCAGAAACCCGAGATGAAGCTATCCTGCGCATGTTACGTGCCCTGGACGAGTTCATCATCGAAGGGGTAAAAACGACGATACCAGTGCATAAAAAGATTCTTTCGGACCCTGATTTTCAGCAGGGTAATATTTCCACGAAATTCATGGAGAGGTACAGCAATCGGGAAGCGTGAACTCAAAGGGCTTTGCCTGATTCTTGATCAGGACAGACTGCGCGTAAGTCCCGAGCAGGCGATGTTACGAACATGCGTTGCGGGAGTGAGGCTTTTTCAGTACCGTAACAAAACAGGTTCTCGAAAAGCAGTGTATGAAACATCACGCAGACTCGCAAACATAGCCCGCGATACCAATGCAACGTTCATCGTAAATGACTATACGGACATCGCACTTGCGGTCGAAGCGGATGGAGTGCATCTGGGACAGGATGATCTTCCGATTAAACAGGCACGAGCGCTTCTCGGCCCCACAAAATTGATCGGCATCTCGACGCACAGCGTGGGACAGGCGCAGGAAGCGGAAAACCAGGGAGCGGATTATATCGGATTTGGGCCTATATTCCCTACAACCACGAAAGACGCAGGAGAAATCCAAGGTGTTGCAGGCCTGGCAAACATCAGGAAGTCGGTTACCATACCGATCGTAGCAATCGGCGGGATTAAACAGGAGAATGTCGCGGATGTTATCCGTGTCGGCGCAGATTGTGTGGCTATCATAGGCGCGATTCTCAATGCGGAAGATCTGGCCGATGCAGCGTCAGCAATGATTAATCTAATAAATGATATTGAGCTCTCAGGAGGGACACGATGAAAAAAGTTCTCTTGATAATCCTGATAATGATCATTGTGGGATGCGCACATCAGGATGAGAACGTTATCAAAATCGGAGCAGCGGGCCCTATGACGGGTGATCAAAGCAAAATGGGTGTTGACCTCAGGAATGCCGTTGAACTCGCGGTAACTGAATGGAACGCGAGAGGAGGTGTTCTGGGGAAAAAAATCGTCATGCTAGCGGGCGATGATCAGGCAGATCCCAAACAGGCTGTTTCCATAGCGAATAAGTTCATTAATCAAAAAATCGTCGCGGTGGTTGGCCACTGGAATTCAAGTTGTTCTATCCCAACGTCGAAATACTACAATGATGCGGGCATAGTCATGATATCGCCGGCGACGACGAACCCACTATTGACGCTTCAGGGATTTAAAAACGTTTTTCGCGTCTGTGGAACCGACGACCAGCAGGGCCGCGTCGCAGCAGAATTCCTCTTGACCAGACTTCATCCTAAACGAGTAGCGATCATTCATGACAAAACTGCTTACGGGCAGGGACTTGCGTCTTATTTTAAAAAGGCACTGGGGGACAAAGTGCAGGTGGTCTATTACGGAGGCATTATTCAGCGAGATCCTGATTATAAGGCCGTGTTAACGACGATTAAGGATAACAAACCTGATGTATATTTTTTCGGCGGAATTTATCCTGAAGCTGGCAGGCTCGTTCGTCAGGCAAAGGAGATCGGGATGACTATCCCCATGGTAACGGGCGACGGGGTCTTCGATCCCACATTTATCAGCATTGCTGGCAAGGCCGCCGAAGGTACCTATGTAACCTTTGGCAAAGAACCAGCCGGACTTTCAACGGCAAAGTCCTTTATCGAAAAATATAAGGCCAAGTATGGGGAACCGGGACCGTATTCGATCTACGCGTTTGATGCGGCCAATATCATACTCTCATCAATAGCAGAGACCAAAAGCACCGATGGCGAAAAACTTGCCGCTTACATTTTAAAAACCAGCTTCCATGGGGCATTCGGTGATATATTATTTGATAAGAATGGCGACGTGACCAAGGCGCCATATGTGATCTGGCAGGTAAAAGATGGAAAATTTACAGAAGTACAATGATCCATGGTCGCAGATTTCACCATTATGTAATTATGAAACAAGCGAAGCAATTTGTTGTTTTGTCAATACCACAGTCTTTAGCCGATGCTCTGAACACGTTCGTGTTGAAGTCCGCATTTAAATTATGTTCACTCAACAGCTCATAAACGGTCTTGCCCTCGGCGCCGTATACGCTCTTATCGCGCTTGGCTATACCATGGTTTACGGCATACTGCAGCTCATAAACTTTGCCCATGGAGAGGTCTATATGCTCGGCGCCTACCTTAGTATCATCGTGCTCGGCGTATTAACTTATATGGGATTGACGGCCTACAGCCTTCCCCTGTCGCTCCTGATTACGATCCTCGTAGCGATGGCATTTTGCGCGGCATATGGAGCCATGATTGAGCGCGTAGCATACCGTCCTATCAGGAACGCCTCAAAGCTCGCACCGCTTATCAGCGCTGTCGGCATATCGATCATGCTCCAGAATTTCGTCATGCTTAGCCAGGGCAAGGAATACAAGAACCTTCCACCCATGCTGCCTGAGATTGGTTTTTCTTTCCTTGGTGCCAATATATCCCCTGCGCAAATATTCATTCTGACTTCCTCCGTTCTTATCATGATTGGACTCCAGTTTTTCGTCGTGAAAACGAGGCTCGGCAAGGCGATGCGCGCGACGTCTCAGGACCGTGTGATGGCAGGCCTCGTTGGTATTAATATTAACCAGGTTATATCTATCACCTTTATGATCGGATCAGCTCTTGCAGCTGTGGCCGGAGTCATGGTGACGCTTTATTATGGAGTTGTACACTTTTTCATGGGGTATTTGGCCGGCATTAAAGCATTTACTGCCGCTGTACTTGGTGGGATCGGAAGCATACCAGGCGCGATGCTCGGAGGATTCATGCTCGGTCTTATTGAGAACTTCGGAGCGAGCTACATCTCGAGCGTTTATAAAGATGCCTTTGCATTTCTAGTATTAATTATTGTGCTCATTATACGTCCTGCTGGATTACTGGGACAAAAGTCCGTTGATAAAGTCTGATTTTTATCAGCCTGTTTATTGGAGGAGGTTTTCGTGTCAGATATCAAAAACATGTATAAAACTATCATGTCCGACAATTTTCCAGCAGAAATGACCATCACATTTGGCAATCAGAAACTTGTCTACCGGAAAAGAGCATGGAAGCTTGCTGATGAAAGTACTGGGGAAGTCATCGAAAAAGGCCTACGGTACGGGGAAAATCCTGACCAACAGGCGGCAATGTATCAACTCGTCAGCGGGAACCTGATTCTAGCCGGGGCACGGTTCATCGAACCAGGAAATGGTCTTGTAAGCAGTATTAGTGAGGAACAAATGCTCCAGGCAGGCAAACATCCGAGTAAAACGAATTTCACGGATCTTGACAATGCTCTGAATATCCTCAAGTTCTTGAGCGACCGTCCCGCTGCCGCCATTATGAAACATAACAACCCCTGCGGTGTCGCGTACGGTAAAACACTTGTTGACGCTTATGAGCGTGCGAATATGGCGGACCGCATCGCAGCTTTCGGAGGCTGTCTCTGCGTGAACAGGCCCATCGATAAGCACGTTGCCGAGATGGCGAATGCTAATTATTTGGAAGTGGTAGCAGCCCCTGCTTACGAAGAAGGGGCGGTGGCTATCCTCGCAAAGCGCAAAAACTTGCGAATTATCAAGCTTGAGAAGATCGATGAACTGGCGAAATACCGAGATATGAGCTTTGTAGAATTTAAGGCGCTTATTGACGGAGGCCTGATCGTTCAACAGTCCCAGAAAAATGCAATTCGGAAGAAAGAGGATTTCCAGGAAGCGGAAACCGTTTATAAAGGCCAGGTGTACAAGATTGCAAGGAAACCCACAGACCAGGAATATGATGACATGTTGTTCGGTTGGAATGTTGAGCAGGGGATTACGTCGAACTCCGTTATTTATGTAAAGAATGGCGCTACCGTTGGCATTGGGACGGGAGAGCAAGACCGTGTAGGTGTTGCCGAGATTGCAATCTTTAAGGCCTATACGAAGTATGCAGATTCTCTTTGCTTCAAGAAATTCGGTATTCCCTATAAAGAGTATGAACTAGAAGCAAACAAGGGAAAACGAGACAAGTCGGCTCTCAGGGATATTGATGAGCAGACCAGGATAGACAAAGGAGGCCTTATCGGTTCAACTATGGTCTCGGATGCGTTTTTCCCGTTCCGCGATGGAGTTGACGTAGGTATCAAAGAGGGGATATCGGCAATCGTTCAGCCAGGCGGGTCGGACAGGGACTTTGATGTAATTACCGCGTGCAATGAATCTACTCCTAAAGTTACCATGGTTTTTACTGGCCAGCGCGTTTTTAAGCATTAATTCGAGTTTGTATTTTAATCCATAACTTGCTGATTTTTCAGGAAGAATGTTAATGGCGCAATAAAACAGCCGTGGGATTTGATGAAGCTTCTGTATGAACTCATGCTCATGCTTGAAAGTCCATAATGATTGCTCAACGCGGAATTTGCGATATCGATACAGTTCATTCGTCACACCGTTCCTAAAAACATAGTCTTTTATTTTAAAGACTATTACGGCAGCCGAACAGTACTGCTGCCGGTTAACGTCAGGGAATCTCGCCCTGATTTGCCCAAACCCCGTGATTTACGTATGGGATCACACCCAGCGCCATCT
>DASPQB010000183.1:0-2616 GCA_035625205.1 Nitrospirota bacterium
TTATAGCAAAGTACACAGCCTGCGGTAACATTGAACGATAGTCGTTGGTTTTTAACCGTGGCCATGTAGCCGCGATCTGTGTACCGATTTTTTTGCTGCCCTCTTGCAAAGATTACGAAGTTATAGTACTGTTTAGACAGAGTGCCGGTGGAACACCTCAGGCTGTGGCGTTGATTGTGAGGGACGAATGAAAAAAATATTGATCGCGCATGATGTCCACGAGTCATTGGAACAACATCACACTTTTTTAGACCGGACAGATTTCAGGGTGTTTACCGCAAAAACAAATGATGAAGCCTTCAAAATTCACGAGGCCGAGCTCGTTGATCTCATCATTACACGACTCGACATGCCCGGCATGTCCGGTGAACATTTCTGCTCTCTGATCAGGGACGATAACCGATTGCGCGCGGCTTCCTTGATCGTAATCTGTGCGAACACGCCGAAAGCGATTAAACAAGCTGGGCGGTGCAGGGCGAACGCGGTGCTCATCGAGCCACTCCACCCCGTCCTTCTCATGGTAAAGGCACAGCAACTCCTCGAAATTGCCGGAAGGGAGACGCTCCGCGTGCTCCTGAGCGCAACTGCTGACAGCGTTTCCGAGGACGAACCATTCTTCTGCAGAACCGTCAATATCAGCGCTACGGGAATGCTGATCGAAACCAACAAGCACTTAGCCGAAGGGGCAAGGCTGACCTGCTCATTCTATCTTCCCAATGCAAAGAAGATTCAGGTATCAGGTAAGATCGTCAGAGCCGCTGTGGCTGCTCCCGGAGACGAGGATCATCAATACGGATTGATGTTTACGGATATTGCACCAGAGGCAAAACAGCTGCTAGTCGATTATATCGTCAAGACGTCGATGAAGGATCGGCCTGCCGTCCCGTAGGCAGCGATGCCGTTTTTTTGCGTCGCAAGAGCGGTTATACGCAGAACGTTCGGACGAACCGCCAGCGCAGCGGCGGGGGTTGACGTTGGCCGTGACGCCTGCCTGATCATGTATGCGGATCCATCGTTTCCCTGTATTCCCTCAACGTCTACGGTAGTTTCACGGCCGTGATCTCGCTCATCCCTCTGGCAGGCTCCCCTTGCGGCCAACCGGGCTTCCGCACCGAAAGTTTCCACCCCTTGGGCATCTATCCAGGCCTCACGAAAGCCGAACCTGCCCTCCCGTCTGATGCAAACATTCATCATATGACGAAACCTGCTGCCGTGCCGCAGGGCGAATCCCGCAGGGGCTACATCAGGATGGAAAAGTATAGGCTTCGCGATAAGAATGCCGGAACTTATCCAAAGAGTGCTGGTCCAACGCCTCGTTACAAGAATCGGAGGGGGACACCTTCCCCACCAAGGAACTGAAAATCAGGATGTCCGGTGCTCCCCGGGGGGGATCGAGGGCAACGAGACCCACATCTTCGGAATCATCTAACCGATTGCCGACGGCTTGAGCGCGCGCTCGTCTGAGCAATCGTGCCAAGGAAGCTGGATACCTTAAGCACACTCACGCAGGAAAGAAAACTGCTGGGGCATTTCCATCAGGATATGTTCAAGAAGGTTGTCCTCCTCTGCGCCGTGGTGGGAGAGGGGTTAGGTTTCGGTGTGCATATCCTCTAGGTGACGTTGCCGGAAAAAACAAAAAAGGCCGGAAATATAAATCCCCTCCGGCCTTTTTTGCACGGTCTTGGTGTTTTTCCGCTTCTCTGTTAACTCTTCAGTATCTTCTCTGCCGCGATCTGAGCCTCATGTACACAATCGCCGATGCCGATGCCCTTGTACGAACAGCCGATCAGATGCAGTCCGGGATGGATCGAGAGCATACGGTCGAGGAGGGCGATCCGGTCCAAGTGGCCGACGGTGTATTTAGGCATTCCTTTGTGCCAGCGGTATACTTTCGAAAACTGCGCATTGGCCTTCAGGCCGACAATCGTATCGAGCTCTTCAAGCATCATACTGACCATCCTGGCATCATCGAAATCCTGCACGAGCTCCTCGTGGTGACCACCGCCGACAAATCCCCGGATGAGAACCTGATCATCGGGCGCACGGAAGGACCACTTGATGGAGCTGTAGGTCGCCGCGTTGACTCTCCTGCCCTCGACGCGGGGAACGATGAAGCCGAATCCCTTGAGCGGGACCCTGATTTCGTCTTTTCGGAACGCGATCGATACCGTAGCGGAGGAAGACCATTCGATCTTATTCATCTGCGCGGCGAGACCTGCGTCAAACCCCTTGACCATATTGGCGGCATCATAGGATGCCGAGGCGATTATGACATGGTCCGCTTCCAGTGACTCGCCGCCTTCGAGCACCACAGAATAGCCGCTGCCCTTCGGCTCGACCGCGTTGACCAGGGAATTGAAGCGGATCGAGTTGTTGCCGATATAGTCAGCACAGGCCTGTGACAACGTCTGCATGCCGTTTTTAAAGCTCATGAAGTAGGTCATTCTGGGATGACCGGGTTTAGGCGGTGGACCGCTCAGGGTTGCCTGGGGTCTGTTCTTTAAGGCAGAGAGCATGCCGAGAATCAAACTGCCGCTCTTCTGTTCCATTTGGATGAAGCGTGGGAACGTTGCCAGAACGCTCATGTTGTCTGGGTTCGAGGTATGGATGCCACCC
>DASPQB010000184.1:0-12409 GCA_035625205.1 Nitrospirota bacterium
CCAGAAGAGCAACAGGGACGTCATTGTCATCGGCGCTGGTGCGGCAGGCCTCCTCTGCGCGATCGAATGCGGGAAACGAGGCCGCTCGGTGCTTGTGCTGGATCATGCTGGCGGGACGGGGGCGAAAATCCGTGTCTCAGGCGGCGGACGGAGCAATTTCACGAACCGCAACGTGACGGCTGATCATTATTTCTCGCAAAATCCCCATTTCTGCAAATCCGCTCTTGCCCGGTTCACGCCCCAGGACTTTCTATCCCTCGTTGAACAATATCATATTGCGTATTACGAAAAAGAGGCGGGCCAAATCTTTTGCGTCAGGAGCTCCCGCGACATCATCGAAATGCTTGAGATGGAATGTAACAAGGCCGGCGTTGAGATACAGCTGAACTGTTCTGTCACCGAAATAAGGCAAAAAGAGAGCTTTCTGATCAAGACGAGGGAGGGTGTGTTCTCTTCCGAGTCACTCGTCATCGCCACCGGCGGTCTTTCGTACCCCAACCTTGGTGCGAGCCGCTTCGGCCATGACGTTGCCCGGCAGTTCGGCATCAAGGTCACCCAGACCAGGCCTGCCCTGGTTCCTTTCGTGTTCGCCGGAGAGGACCAGAGGGTATTTAAGACCTTGGCAGGTGTTTCACTTGATGCGGCAATATCCTGCGGGATGAAACGATTTCGCGGAAACATTCTGTTCACGCACCGCGGGTTGAGCGGTCCGGCAGCACTGCAGGCTTCCCTCTATTGGGAACCGAAGGGAACCTTGACGATTGATGTTCTTCCTGAAACAGATATAATCGCCCTGTTGGTCTCCAGACGACAGAGGAGGATAGAGATGCGCAATCTCCTTGCCGAATACCTTCCGAAACGCTTTGCCCAGGTTTGGTGCGACCATTGGCGCATATCAAAGCCGGTCAATGAGACCTCTGATAAGGAACTCAAGGTGGTTGCGAGCCAGCTTCACGCCTGGTCAATCGTCCCCAAAGGGACCGAGGGGTATGAAACAGCCGAGGTGACCGCGGGAGGCGTGAACACGGATGCACTCTCCTCAAAGACCATGGAGGCGAACAAGACGCCGGGACTTTTTTTTATCGGTGAGGTCGTTGACGTGACCGGAGAGCTCGGGGGATACAACCTTCACTGGGCCTGGGCATCGGGATACGTTGCCGGGCAATATGCGTGAAGCGCGGCCCAACTGTTAAACACCGCTATCCAGACGGTAGTCCTATTTTCGGTTCTTTATATCAGGGGAAACGAGCAGCGATTGCGGTGCACAGGTTTTTGCGGTACGGTTGACGATCGACCTCCGGGTTTCCCTCTATGATGCTCTTGGATGCACTCTCCAAAAGACGGAAGCCGAGCAAACTTTGGGACATTGCCTCAAAGGTTGTTCAAATCCTTGATATCCTCTTTCTCTGAAGTGTCTCAACCATCCAGAGAACGTATGCAATCACCTCACCGCTGTGTCCATGCCAGCATTATGGACTGCGGTTCTGTGCTATGCTTATAGAAAGAGCATAGCATGAACCGACGAATCCTCCTTATTGAAGATGATAAAGACATTGCCAGCCTCGTGGAACTCCACCTCAGGGATTCAGGGTACGATGTCGCTGTGGCCCGCGACGGGACGTCCGGCCTCGAGGCTGCGCTTGCGAAAACATTCGACCTGATCATTCTTGACATCCTGCTTCCGGGGATCGATGGGCTGGAAATATGCCGCCGTGTGAGGGCGCGTCCTTCGTACACGCCGATCTTGATGCTTACCTCCCGTTCCTCCGAGGTCGACCGGGTTCTTGGTCTGGAGATGGGTGCTGATGACTACCTGACCAAGCCCTTCAGCATTTCCGAGCTGCTGGCGAGGGTAAAAGCATTGTTCCGTCGCGAAGAGGCGATCAGGTCCGAAGCCTCACCTGAATCACAGAAAGTGATAGAGGCTGACCAACTCGTCATCGATGTGGGAAAGCGTAAGGTTACGATCAGCGGGAAAGAGATATTTCTCACAACCAAGGAATTTGACCTCCTCCTGCAGTTCGCACGGCATCCCGGCCACGTCTATTCGAGGCTCGAACTTTTGAATCAGGTGTGGGGATACGGGTACGAAGGTTATGAACATACGGTCAATTCCCACATTAACCGCCTGAGGGCTAAAATTGAGGAAGACCCTGCAAATCCGCGTTATGTGCTGAGTGTCCGGGGAATAGGATACAAGTTTGCCGATCTTGACGAAATCAATCATAGGTAGCGCATGATCAAGAATCTTTATCAGCGGCTGTCTGCCGTCTTACTCGGCCTGTTTCTCCTCATTGGTCTTCTGTACATTGTTCTGACGGTCTATACGACCCGCCTTTATTTCCAGGAGGTAAATCAGAAGCTTAACCGTATCTTGGCCCAGCATCTTGTCTCGGAAAACATCCTGCTCAAGAACGGCCAGGTGGATAATAAGGCCCTGCAGAATATCTTTCACATGCTCATGGTTGTAAACCCGGTGATCGAGGTATACCTTTTGGACACGAAGGGCACCATCTTGTCCTACTCGGCGCCGCCTGGAAAAGTAAAACGGCAGTCCGTTTCCCTGGATCCCGTCAAACGGCTCTTAAGCGGAACATCGGCTCTCCCTGTGCTGGGCGACGATCCGCGAGACCTGCATCAGGAAAAAATTTTTTCCGCCGCTCCCATTTACCGCGACGGCCGCCTTGAGGGATATCTCTACATCATCCTGGGAGGTGAAGCGTTCGAGACCGAAGCCGAGATGCTCCAAGGCAGTTATATTCTCCGCTTGAGCATCTGGGCCGTGGCGGGGGGGCTGCTGTTTGCGCTCCTGACCGCACTGCTTCTCTTCAGCCGCATGACCAGACCGCTCCGGCAGCTTGCTGTTTACATGGAGAATTTTCGGAAAGGAGGCTTTGCCGAACCCCCAAACCTGCCGGCAGGGCTCCGCGATCTCCCTGATGACGAAATCGCCAGAATCTCCACGATATTCATGCAGATGGCGGATCGGATCGCTGACCAGATCAAGGGCCTGAGGGAAGCTGACGGGCTCCGCAGGGAATTTATCGCCAATATCGCCCATGACCTTAGAACGCCGCTCACCTCCCTTCAGGGGTATCTGGAAACCCTGCTCATGAAGCTGGGCCGGCTCACGGACGACGAACAGCGAAATTATCTCGCCACGGCTGTAAAACATTCTGAGCGGCTGGGGAAGCTTGTTGAGGCGCTCTTCGAGCTTGCGAAACTTGACTCACCTGATGTCCAGGTCCGTCCCGAATCCTTCTCGCTTGACGAACTCATCCAGGACATCCTGCAGAAGTTCCGGCTCGCCGCCGATCAGAAGCATATCACCCTCCGCATGGACATCGCGAACAACGTACCACACGTGCAGGCAGATATCGGGCTCGCCGAGCGGGTGTTCGAGAACCTGCTCGATAACGCACTCCGGTATACGCCGGCAGGCGGTTCAATCCATATTCAAGCCGAACGAGATCAGGATCGCGTCAGCGTGCGAGTTACGGATACGGGTGCAGGGATCGCGCAGGACGATATTCCTCACCTCTTTGACCGGTACTACCGCAGGGACCGCAGCCGCAAGAACCCAAATGCAGGCTCAGGACTCGGACTTATCATTACAAAACGTATTCTGGAACTGCATGGAAGCGATCTCTCGGTTACCAGCGTGGTCCCTGGCGGGACCACATTCACGTTCAGCCTTCCTATCTCCCGCACTTCACCCTGAGCGCAAGGCTTGCCTGATCGCAGTAAGCCCCGAGGCATCCCTTTTCTGTGACGAACATGTTATATCTCTGTGACCTTGCCGTGACCATCACGTGGTATTCTATCATCAGTCGATGGCAGCTACATTATCCAAGAAGGGGTATCCCATGAGAAATAAGTCTGCTGTGCTATGGCTTTCCTTCAGCGTATTGGCTCTTCTCCTCGTTATGCATAACGCCCACCAGGTGGAGCGCGCGTTAAAGTCTTTCCTGACGAGTAACGACAACGCAGTCGCTGGTGAAGCTCATCCATCGAAAATAGTCTTTGTCGTCCATTGTTATGACGAAGGTCGTAATGCACTGACAGGGATGAAGGGAATACTAAAGATTGAACGGGGTTTCCGGAATTTTCGGGAGATCAATACGGTTTATTATGATCCGAACCTCATTACAATAGAGGAGATGGAAAAAACCCTGAAAAGCGCCGGAACGTACCGGGAAACTATCCGGGAATAATCGTGAAATGAAAATTTTCAGGAGGGAGACTCAAAAGAAGTATAATATAAAGGAGAAAGCGAGGGTATCATTATGGTATACAGAATCATTCTCGGAACGTTGTTAATCTTGCCGTTCATGGCAATGAATGTTAATGCGGGTTCCATGAAGGGGGGAGGCACTATGGATCATATGGAAAAGGCCACGTTCGCAGGCGGCTGCTTTTGGTGTATGACGCCACCCTTCGAAAAGCTGGACGGTGTGCAAAAAGTGATTTCCGGATATACCGGGGGCCACACGGTCAACCCGACCTATGAAGACGTGACTTCGGAAACAACAGGTCACATGGAATCTGTCGAGGTTATCTTCGATTCCTCGAAAATAAGCTACGAGAAACTGCTCGATGTGTTTTGGATGCAGATCAATCCCACTGATGCGGATGGCCAGTTTGTGGACCGTGGTTCATCTTACAAGTCCGCCATATTTTATCACAACGAGGAGCAGAAGAGACTTGCCGAGGAATCGAAAAAGAAGCTTGCAAAGTCAGGACGATTCGACAAACCAATCGTGACCGAGATCCTGCCTGCCGGTCCCTTCTATCCGGCCGAAGAGTATCATCAGGACTATTGGAAGAAAAACCCCATCCGGTATAAATTCTACCGCTACAATTCGGGACGCGATCAGTATCTTGAAAAGGTCTGGGGCAAGGAGAAGGAGCATCCCATGCAGACATCGATGGCCGATCCACCAATGCCTGACGATACCTACGTGAAACCCAGCAAGGAGGAACTTAAGAAACGCCTCACGCCCCTGCAGTACCAGGTTACGCAGGAGGGAGGAACAGAACCTCCCTACAACAACGAATACGCGGACAACCACAGGCCCGGCATCTACGTCGATATCGTATCAGGCGAGCCCTTATTCAGTTCACTCGACAAATACGAATCCGGCACGGGGTGGCCAAGCTTTACCAAGCCGCTCGAACCGGGCAATATCGTGACAAAGGAAGACAGGACGTGGTATCTCGCGGTCAGGACCGAGGTCAGGAGCAAACACGCTGATTCTCACCTGGGCCATGTGTTCGATGACGGTCCTGCTCCTACTCACCTGCGGTATTGCATGAATTCAGCGGCTCTCAGATTCATTCCGAAGGAGGATTTGGCAAAGGACGGCTATGGGAAGTATGCCAAGCTGTTCGAAAAATAGCCGTTCATGAGGGCATGCATTGCGCGGCAAGATAAACTAGCACCGCAGAGAGGCAGATAAACACAGGGGAAAGCCGAACAACATTAACACGGAACAATCTTGAATAGCCGTGGACACGCGTTTTTTCTACTCGTTACTCCCGCGCCTTCGTCCCTCTGCGGTGAGCAGCTTATTTCGACTGATTCCAGGAAAGAGCCGGTACCTTCGCTGAATATCACACCATGGCGGCAAGGTCGGTGATCGTTTCCACTATCCTATCAGCTGTAAACCCGAGTTCCTCCGGCGGTTCTCCCTGACCACGCCGTACCCAGAATGTGGTCAGTCCAGCGGACGCTGCTCCGTTGATGTCCCACGAGTTTGAAGATACAAAGCCCAGTTCGGCGTGACTCACCTTCATTCGTTCGGGGCCAAGGTTATATACCCGCGGGCTTGGTTTATAGATCGCTACTTCCTCGACACTGAGAATTCTGTCCAGGAAAGCGGACAGGCCGCCATTTTTCACCGCTGCTTCCAGCATTTTCGGTTCACCGTTGGACAGGATAGCGAGATGCAGCCCCTTATTCTTCAAGGCAACCAGGCCAGGTTTGACATCGGGAAACACTGCGAGGCTTAGGTAGGCTTCCAGCAAGCGCTTGCGCTTATCGGGAGTAACATCCAGCTCAAGGCTTTTGGCAGCATAGACGAGCCCATCCTCGGTCAACTTCCAAAAGTCTCTGTGACGACCCATCAGGCTTCGCAACAGGCTGTACTGCAGTTGTTTCGCTCTCCAGAGTTGCGACAGGGCGTTTCCCCTGCCGGGGAACAGCTGTTCACACAATGCAGTCACGGAAAAAACGTCGAATATCGTTCCGTAAGCGTCGAACGCAAATGCCTTGATATTATGCATATCGGTTACTTCTGCTTGTTTCATGTCCTGGTACCATCTCTCCCTTTGATCTCATCATGAAGAATGACGTTCACATTGTCACACGACGTCATCTTAAACCATCATGTCAAACAGTATACCACGATGGTTATATGATGCTGCCTGATCTTACCGGAGTGAGCATTAAAAGAATCCGGGAAAGATGCCGAATGAATAATCTGAACAGGGTGAGAAAGCGGACGCATCGGTCATGTAAATTCATCTGGCTTGATCGGCGCCAACTATCCGCAAACTGTGTGATTAGTTTTTTCGCAATTAAAAAAAGGTAAATATAAAGGTACAAAAACCAGTTTGTGCATAGTTAGTTGCATAATTACTGAACTTCGAATTGGTTACCTTTCGTATCTCGTGCCGGTCCTATGAGATTACTTTTCGTTACGCGATTCTAAGGCTGTGGATGTAGAAGAAATTATCTGCAAATCAATTATAAAAAAAACACGGTAAGTATCAATTTATGATGTGTAATATTATGTGAAATTACAATTTTATAAATAATTTGTTTTTTTGCACCTGAATCTGAATAAAAATATATAACAATATAAAAATATTGATTTAATGAACTGCTGTGCCATCACCAATCGACAGGATTTTTGTTTAAATATTATGCAACAATTAATGCATAAATGAATAACATTTCCTTATCCAATCACCTGGTAAGCCTTCCAGCGCCTAGCGCGTAAAATTGGTATCTATTTTGCTACTTTTTTGGGCATGCATTCCGTTGTAAAACAAAATAATGGCAGTAATATGCTCCTGGAAGACGTTATTGTCTTCCTGAAGAAAGTGCCTCCTTTCCAGTTTCTTGATGACGAAAAACTGCAAGCCGTGGCACGTAACCTTTCCCTGGAGTTCTATCCCAAGGATATGGTTATTCTGAAACAGGACGAGCCACCGAGCGACGCTCTCCGCATCATTAAGAAGGGCGGTGTGAAAGTATCGAGGCTATCAGAGAGCGGAGATGAGGTTGTGATCGATTACCGCGGCGAAGGCGATACCTTCGGCTTCCTGTCGATGGTCGGCAAGGACCGCGTTCGGTCGAACGTCACTGCCGTGGACGATACTCTCTGCTACTTGCTGGGGAAGGAGATGTTTCAAAAGCTCCTCGATTCACAACCCTCCTTCACGGAATACTTCCTGAAGTTCCACATCACCAGATACCTCGACCGTACGTACAAAGAGATGCAGGACAAGAGCATATTCTACGGAGGAAGCGATCGTCTCTTGTTCACGACGCAGGTCGGAGACTTATCCATCAAGGACGTGATTTATACACAGGAGGACACGGAGATCCGCGAGGCAGCCCAGATCATGACTGAGAACCGTATCAGTTCGATCTTAGTCATGAACCGGAGCAACCTCCCCTCGGGCATCGTGACGGACCGAGACCTCCGGGAAAAGATCGTTTCCAAAGGCCGAAGTGTCCAGGAGCCTGTCAAGAATATCATGAGCACCACCCTGATCCGGGTCGATGCCCGGGACTACTGTTTCGAGGCTGTGCTCAAGATGATCAAATATAACATCCATCACATCATCGTCATCAGTGAAGGCAAGCTCATGGGCGTAATCACGAACCATGACCTTATGATGCTGCAGGGCACCTCGCCGCTTTCGCTTACAAAGGACATCGAGAGCCAGCAGACCATAGAAGGCCTCATCCCGGTTGCGAAGAAGATCAACGGGATCGTGGGGCTTCTGCTCAAGGAAGGCGCGAAGGCGAGCAACATCACCAAGATCATTACCGAGATCAACGACCGGCTGGTGCGCAAGGTCCTTGAATTTGCCGAGAGGAAGCATGGTAAGCCTCCCGTCCCCTTCTGCTGGATCGCTTTCGGGAGCGAAGGGCGCAAGGAACAGACATTCAAGACGGACCAGGACAACGCCATTATCTATGCCGATCCGGCGACGGAGGCCGAGGCGGCGGCCGCAAAGAGTTATTTTGCGGCATTCGCCGTGGACGTGCGGGACAACCTCCTCAAGTGCGGGTTTCCCTCCTGTCCAGCCAACTACATGGCGAGCAATCCCCAGTGGTGCCAGCCGCTGAAGGTCTGGAAAAAATATTATACAACGTGGATTGCTAATCCGACCCCGGATGCGGTTTTGAATTCACTAACCTTTTTCGATTTCCGGCCCATGTACGGTGACATTGTTTTGGCCGAAGCACTCCGGAACGAGATGGACGCGCTGCTTATTGATCAGAAAGTTTTCCTGGGCTACCTTGCGAACACGGCCATCCAAAATACACCGCCCGTCGGATTCTTCAAGTCTTTCGTCGTCGAAAAGGGGGGCGTGCACAAGAATGAGCTTAATCTCAAGGTCAAGGGACTGGCGCCGCTTGTCGACATCGTCCGGCTTTTTGCCCTCGAGAAAAGGATCCGCGAGACCTCGACGCTTGAGAGGATTGCGACCCTCAGAAGCATGCATACGATTGTCGAGGAGTATGCAGACGATTTCGAACACGCATTTGAATTCATCATGCTGCTTCGGATCCACAACCAGTACCAGCAGATCACTTCGGGTGAGCCGGCTGATAACTTCATCAACCCGAACTTGCTGAGCAACCTTGAAAAGCGTTCGATCAGGGAAGCATTCCATCTTATTTCGAGAGTACAGGACCAGATCATCGAGCGGTATAAGTCGCTCATCTGGTGATGGCTCCGGACCAGTCCTCATCAGCCGGCGCCCTGAAAGGAAGGGGCACGACCGTTGCCCTGGTACCTGGCATGTTCAGCCTGTTCCGCGGAAAGAAAATAAAGCTTCAGGGCATCAGGGAGAACGCGTCGATCAAGGAGGTGCCCTATGTTGTGGTGGACACGGAACTCACCGGCCTGAACGAAGCAAAGGATTCCATCGTTTCGATAGGGGCCATCCGTATGTTCGGGGGGAGGATCGAGCTCGGCAACACATTTTACCGTCTCATTAGCCCGCGTACTGCGCTTTCGGCCGAAAGTGTGGTGATCCATGAGATCACACCGTCGGACGTGAAAGCAGAGCCGGGCATTGAGTCCATCCTGGACGATTTTCTTGCATTTTGCGCTGATACGGTGCTGGTCGGACACTTCGTATCCATTGATCTGAATTTTCTCAACCGGGAGCTCCTGCAGACGGGGAGGGCAGCAATTTCGAATCCCGTGATTGATACCTATAGCATTTACGAATGGCTCCTGAAACGTAACTTGCAGCACACCGGATTTGAGATTGCACCGGACTCGTACAGGCTTTTCGACATCGCGAAGAGTTTCGGCATCCCGGTGAACGGCGCCCACAACGCCTTTAAGGACGCATTTGCCACGGCCCAGCTGCTTCAGCGGTTCCTTCCGCTTCTCATTGAAGCAGGGGTCTTCGACATCAAGGATCTCCTTCGAAGAGGAACGCCATTTAAAGGGGGTGATAGCTTCAAACTAACGAACGAATTCAGTAATTTCTAGTACCCGGTACTAACTATTTATTAAAAGGAGGAGGAAGCATGGCTAACATTAAGAAGGAAGATATCTTGAATGATCCGGATTTCAAACAGCTGTCCGGTCAGAAGGACACCATCTCGATTATCCTGACGATCCTGGAATTGGTGCTCTATTTTGGGTTCATCTCCCTGGTTGCGTACAACAAGCCGTTCCTCGCGCAAAAGATGAGCGAAGGCGGCTCAGCAACGATCGGGATCCCCATCGCGGTGGGAACCATCGTGCTGTCATGGATATTCACCGGCATCTATATCTGGTGGGCTAACGCAAAATATGACGAGATGGTCAAAAAAGTCATAGAAAAGGTAGGAGGATAACATGCATCAGACACTCATTGGACAAGCTAACCCAGTTGCAATCGGTTTTTTCGTCCTTTTCGTCATAACCACCCTCTTGATCACCTGGTGGGCGGCAAAACGGACAAGAACGACGAAGGATTTTTACGCGGCAGGCAGAAATATCACCGGTTTCCAGAACGGGCTCGCCCTTGCGGGCGATTACATGAGCGCAGCCTCGTTCCTCGGTATCGCGGGCCTCGTGTCCACCAAGGGATATGACGGGCTCATCTACTCGGTGGGCTGGCTCGTGGGATGGCCGATCATCATGTTCCTGATCTCGGAGCCACTCCGCAACCTCGGGAAGTACACCTTT
This sequence comes from Nitrospirota bacterium, assembly GCA_035625205.1. Classification (GTDB taxonomy): domain Bacteria; phylum Nitrospirota; class UBA9217; order UBA9217; family UBA9217; genus JAJYKN01. Next base: position 10,434 of record DASPQB010000184.1, read on the forward strand.
GCGGACGTTGTCGCCTTCCGGCTGCAGCAGCGGCCCATTCGCGCGGCGGCGGCAATGGGCTCGATCGTCGTCGTGCTCACGTACCTGATCGCCCAGATGGTGGGCGCGGGCACGCTGATCAAGCTCATGTTCGGCCTCCCCTTTGAGCTGGCCATCGTGATCACGGGCGCTCTCATGATCTCCTACGTGCTCTTCGGCGGCATGATCGCCACGACCTGGGTCCAGATCATCAAGGCCGGCCTGCTCCTGGGCGGCGCGACCCTCCTCGTGATCCTGACGCTCAACAAGTTCGGGTTCAGCTACGGCGATCTCTTCAGCCAGGCGGAAAAATTGTACACCGGCAAGTTCCTTTCGCCGGGCGGGCTTGTATCCAGCCCGCTGGAAGCGTTCTCCCTGGGCCTTGCCCTCATGTTCGGCACCGCAGGCCTCCCGCACATCCTCATGCGGTTCTACACCGTGCCTGACGCGAAAGCGGCACGCAAGTCGGTGTTCTACGCGACGGGGTTCATCGGCTACTTCTACATCCTGACCGTGACGATCGGCTTCGGCGCCGCCGTTCTCGTGGGCCAGAAGATCATCATGGGCATTGACGCGGGCGGCAACATGGCCGGTCCCCTCCTTGCGGAGGTCCTCGGCGGTAACATCTTCCTCGGCTTCCTGTCAGCCGTCGCATTTGCCACGATCCTTGCCGTGGTCTCCGGTCTCACGCTTGCGGGTGCCTCGGCGCTCTCCCATGACCTGTATGTGGGCGTGGTCCGCCGCGGCGTCGCGAATGAGAAGGAAGAGGTGAAGGTCGCGAAGATCGCCACCGTCGGCCTCGGCGTCTTCGCCATCCTCCTCGGCATCCTGTTCAAGGGACAGAACGTCGCCTTCCTGGTCGGTCTGACCTTTGCAATCGCCGCGAGCGCCAACTTCCCGGCATTGCTGATGTCGATCATGTGGAAAAAGTTCACGACGTACGGAGCGGTGATGAGCATCTACACGGGCCTGATCGTCGCGGTCGTCCTCCTCATCCTGAGCCCCACGGTCTGGGTGGACATCGTGCATAAGGATGATGTGAAGGCAGTGCAGACACAACTCAAGGATATCGACACGGCCTCTGCCGCGATCGACACCCAGATCGCCGATCTGCAGAAAACGATGGTGGCCGCCGATGTCATCGCCAAGATGAAGAAGAAGGACATGTTCGCTGCCGAGAAGAAGAACGCGGAAATCCAGGCGTCGGTCAATGCGAAGACGAACGACAAGGCAGCGCTCGTCGCGAAAAAGAAGGACGTAGCAGCCCAGATGCCGCAGGCGATCTTTCCCATGAGGAACCCTGGCATCTTCTCCATGATTGCGGCCTTCCTGATCGGCATTCTCGTCTCGTTCATGGCGCCGGAAAAAGAAGCTCAGGAGAAGTTCGACTCCGAGAAGGTCCGGGAGTATGTGGGCATCGGTGCGGAATAGCCTGCTCCTCGCAGCGCGGTAACGAATCAGCGGTAACACAGTGAATCGGTGATGAGCACGTGGAGCGTACCCCCACCTCCACGAACACCGATTCACTTCCTTTTTTTTCAGGACGGAGCTGAAAAACGACGTATCTGGGGGACGATGCCCGACATCGCCGGGGCATCATTGTTATGTATGTCCTGAGTGCGTCGGGCAAATCGGGTTCTGCCCGGTGTTATGATAGAACGACATCAAGGAGGAGAAAGGAATGTCAACCGACAGCTTCCAAGTCTTGTCGACGGAAAAGCGGCACTTTCCGCCGTCGAAGGAATTCAGCCAAAAAGCTCACATCAAGAGCATGAAGGAATATCAGCAGCTTTACAAGCAATCCGTCGAAAACCCCGATAAATTTTGGGCAGAAATGGCGGAGAAGAACCTTACGTGGTACAAAAAATGGGACAAGGTGCTGGACTATGATTTTACCAAGCCCTACATCAAATGGTTTATCGGAGGAAAGCTCAATGTCTCGGTGAACTGCCTGGACC
>DASPQB010000185.1:0-5356 GCA_035625205.1 Nitrospirota bacterium
GAAATCTGGTTTAATGTTATTACGCAAAGGGCCATTCGTCGTGGAACGTTCAAGAGTGTTAAAGACCTGATCGCAAAAATCGAACATTTTGTGACTCACTATAATCAAAACACTCATCCATTTGGTTGGACGGCAACAGCTGATTCAATTTTGGCAAAGGTCAAACGACTTTGTCAACGTATTTCGGAGACACAACACTAGATTCTAAAACTCTATTGCCTCTGAGCGGAATATACACATACTCCCTCAAGAATATGCTCAACGTGACGTGCCATCTTCTCCAAAAATCCTGGATCGTGAGGGCCTTGTATGGGCTTTCGAAATTAAAAGGCAGCTTTATGTTGAACATTAGGGCGATGCCCAAAGCTATATCAGTATATCCCGAAAAGTCAAAGTATAATTGCAGGGTATAGGAGAGGGAGGTAATCCAGGCCTCGACCAGAGTGAGCGTGGACGCCGTATCGAACCCTCTATTCGCCCAAATCGCGAACGCATCGGCCAGCATAACTTTTTTGAACAAGCCGATGGGAAAAAGGAAAAGACCGTTGATTATATTGTCACACTGAACTAGATTGTTCCTCAGCCGGTCGAATTGAGGCATCATTTCCTTATGATGGATGATCGGGCCGGCCAGGAGATGCGGGAAGAAGAAGAATGGGTTCGCTCAATATACCTGTTAAGGAGGGGCATTGCCTCGTCAAAATGATAACTATTATCGCTGTCACCCATCAAAACATACTTGCCTTTAGCGTTCTCTAGCCCGTACTGGAGCGCGGCGCCGTAAACCTTCACCTGGCACTTCACCACGCGCTCCATGGTCCCGCGCGATTTTTGTACTGCCGTCAATCGAACCGTTATCGGAAATTAGGACCTCGCCGTCGATATTATTGTCCTTAAGGAGCCGTTGCGCACGCTGGATGCACACACCAACCGTTTCGGCTTCGTTCAAGCAAGGCATCAGCACTGTCAGTTCCATCTTGCTATGCCCTTTGCAACATGCGAATTCTATAGTTAATCGTCCGCATAGTCGCGATGTTTTTTTCCACTACATTTTTTTACCATTTTGGATTTCGTCCAAGAGGAAACATAACATAGAATTATACCCTAGTAAATATGCGTTGGTCAAATAGATTTGGCTTAGCCGTGGGTTAAAAGGGATATCGAGAAATACGAAAGTGCCCCTCGCCAAACGAGCAAGATCCACTTCTGACCAACACATATGCAGGGATACTGTCAAAACATTGGAGAGTGCTGAGGGATGTTACGTACTATGTTTCTGTTACGATAGTTCAAGATCTCAGGATGTTAACTATCTCAAACCGACACGGTCGAGCGAAGATTTTGTTTCTCAAGATGGTTTTTTTGGTTGAAATTTATCAACTGAATGGCTATACTTCATCTAGTTTGAAATAGTTTGAAGAGAAATACCACTCAACTTTTTAATGGATACCCTCTCCGATGCACTAGTTATCCTCCTGAACGGAGCCCCGCAAACCGGAAAAAGCCCCCTTATAAAAATCATCTCTGAACAGTCCTATCAGGCCAGGCTAACTCACTCCGGATGATGAGACCGTTGATGCTGCCGTCAAGCACGAAGTCAGGTTTTCTGTCGAAAAGGAGAATACCGGGATGAGGTCCGCAAGAGAATCTTTTGTCCGAACTTAAGCTAGGGAAAGGCCTTCTTCTGCAGCTGCCATAAGACACTGCCGGGAACGTCCAATAGACCGTAACAACATCAGCCATGACCATGATTATGAAAAACGAAAAAAGAAAAGATAGAAATGCCAGCAGAGGTAAATTCCCAGGCTTTTTTCAGACCCTGGCGGGCCGCCCTGCCATTCATATCGTTCTCATACTTATCATCGGCCTCGCAGCGTACTCCAACACATTCAATGTGCCTTTCCAGTTCGACGATCTGGACTTAATCCAGAGTAATCCAGTCATAAAATCCCTCGACAACTTTTTCTTAAACACGAGTGGATATGAGTATAATCCTCAGCGCTGCATAACGTATCTCACCTTTGCAATCAATTATTACTTCGGACAGTACGATGTCACCGGGTATCACATAGTAAACCTCGCCATCCACGTGACAAATGCAATGCTCGTTTATTTCCTCGCTTTGCTCAGTTTCAATATACTCTCCGGACAGGCTGGTCAAGACCCTCATTCCCCCGAGGAATCGCGACCGAACTATTCACGCATGATTGCGTTATTTTCTGCGCTCCTTTTTGCGGCCCATCCCATACAGACACAGGCTGTTACGTACATTTATCAGAGGCTGACCTCTCTTGCAACGATGTTTTACCTTCTTTCCCTTGTCGCATACATTATGGCAAGGAATTCCGGGGCCTCATCAAAGGGGCGGCGCAAGGCGACCTCCGCTACCCTGTACTTGCTGTCGATCACGTCAGCCGTGCTTGCTATGAAAACGAAGGAAATAGCATTTACACTTCCGATCATCATAGTGTTGTATGAGGTCGTCTTTTTCAGGACTACCTTCAAAAAAAAAATTCTCCTTGTCCTGCCTATCCTGCTGACGCTCGTGATAATACCGATCAGCCTCATAGGAATCAATAAACCTCTCGGAGAGATCCTCTCCGATATAAGCGCAAAGTCCAGGCTCCAAACTGGCATGCCGAGGTGGGATTACCTCGTCACACAGATGAGAGTAATCACAACCTATGTGAGACTCCTCTTTCTGCCTTACAGGCAGAATATCGATTACGATTATCCGATATACCATTCGCTCTTGACACCATCCGTATTTTTCTCTTTTCTTTTTCTCCTGTCAATTTTCGGGACCGGCGTGTACCTCCTCTACCGTTCGCGCTTGAGCGCAAGACCGACAGCCGCAGGCCCCGCGGGCAACTTTCGTAAAGGGGTCTTCCCTTTGCCCTTTTTGCCTTACTACCGGCTTATCGGTTTCGGTCTACTGTGGTTCTTTATAACGTTGTCCATAGAATCGTCAATTATACCGATTGTTGATGTGATTTTTGAACACAGAGTCTATCTTCCTTCGGTCGGCGCGTTCATCGCAGCGACATCAACGTTGTTTCTCTTTGTTTTTAAAATGAAGAAGAAGTTCCCATGGGCGGAAAAGAGCATCGTCGGGATACTTACCCTGGCAGTTCTTGTTTTTTCCTGCGCGACCATAGCCCGGAACGCCATATGGAAGGACACGGTTACCTTATGGGAAGATGCGGCCCAAAAAAGTCCGAATAAGGGGCGAGTTCATCACAATTTAGGAAGAGCCTATGATACGAACCGCAAACCACGGGAAGCATTCGAGCAATACTTGATTGCCACAAAGGTTGAACCTGATCTGGCAGAAGCTCACGAAAGCCTGGGAATATCGTATGTCAGTATAGGGGCTGTCAATGAGGCACGGAGAGAATTATCAATCGCGCTTCAGTTGGATCCGGACCTGAGTGAGGCGCGAATGTTTCTTGATTATATCTCCGGCCAAAATAAGAATTTTTCTCATTAATTAGCTTGCCGTTAAACGTATGATGTTGAAGCCCTACGTAAGGTGGCGACGATGAAGAAAAAATCCAAAAAAAAGTCTACCATACGTTTTGATATGCCTGATACTTCTCCGCAATGCTCGCAGCTCCGTGTACATAGCAGAATGCCGAACCCAGCCGCGAAAGCCCCTTTTCTTTTCATCGCCGGTATCCTTGTCCTTATCTGCTTAGCTGTCTATGGCAATACCCTGCTCAACGGCTTTGTTTACGACGACATGACGCAAGTGCTCAATAATAGCTGGATACGCGATGTTCGGCACTTACCCGATATTTTTTCAAAAAACGTCTGGGGATTTCAATCGGGCAGGAATGTTAGCAATTACTACAGGCCGATGATGCATGTAATTTACTTGGTCTCCTATGGCATGTTTGGTCTTAAGCCCTGGGGCTTTCATTTAGTAAATATTTTTTTCCATATGATCAATTCGCTTCTGGTTTTCCTTGTAGCTTCGTCATTGTTCAGACCACGTCGTTTGCAGGACACATCGTCCTCTCCGTTGCCATCTTTTATTTCTCCTGCCTTCGTTGCAGCGCTTCTCTTTGCCCTCCATCCGATTAATACCGAGGCTGTGGCATGGGTGGGAGCGGTCACAGACCTTTCATATACCTTCTTTTATCTTTGCTCTCTCTATTTTTATATCAGGGCTGAGGATGGTTTTAAAAACAAGGAATATTTTATATCTCTCGCCTCATTTTCGCTTGCCTTGCTTTGCAAAGAGCCTGCCGTAACCCTGCCTGCTGCCCTGATCGCGTATGATATCACCTTCGGACAAGGAAGTAAGGGCATTTACTTCTATGCTAAAAAATATTCCGCGTTCATCCTGTTGCTCGGCCTTTATTTTATCGTCCGCGTACAGGTTCTCGGCGGTTTTGCGCCGGTAAAAATGAACAGGGATCTTACAACCTATCAGTACTGCATCAATGTTTTTCCCTTGATCAGTACGTACCTCGAAAAATTATTTATTCCGATCGGCCAGAATGCCATCCATACCTTCCACCCGCTTACCTCACTTTGGGACATGAAAGCGCTTCTATCGTTGTCCATCACTATTTCTTTTATCGCTGCGGTATTCATCGCCTACCGGAAATCCCGAATCATCTTTTTTGGTTTGGTAGTGATCATCGTTCCTCTTCTTCCGGCGCTGTATACGCCGGCGATAGGAGAATCACCACTCGCCGAGAGATATCTTTATCTTCCTTCGGTCGGATTTGCCATTGTGCTTGCAACGCTGTATTCTTCCCAAACGGAGAGGCTGCAATCGTACCGGCTCCCGATAGTGGCAATGGCATTGATCGCAGTTCTTTTTTCCTCGTTGATCATAGCAAGGAACCGGATATGGAGAGACAATGTAACCCTCTATACCGATACAATAAAAAAGTCACCCGATGCTGAACTACCACGCGGAAATTTCGGGATTGCACTGCTTGAAGACGGGAGGTTGGATGAGGCAATCGAGCAGTTTCGTGTGATCATCACCAAGATAAATCCTAGCTCAGAAAATGCGTATTACAATATGGGGCGGGCTTATATGAAAAAGGGGGCGTATCCCGAGGCGATGGCTGCCTTCAAAAAAGCTTTATCGCTGGATCCGAATGATGGGGACGCTTATCGGAACCTTTTGCTGTGCTATGCCAAATCGGGAATGATTGACCAAGCAGTGGCCGAATTTGCGACCATGATGAATCTCAAGCCGGGAGCTCCCGATACCCTTGTCCTCATCGGAAACGAACTGGAAAAGACAGGACTCAGGGACGAAGCACAGAAGCAGTATAAAAAAGCTGTTGAGATCGACGGAAACAATTTCCCGGCCCGGTATAGCTACGCAAAC
>DASPQB010000186.1:0-5237 GCA_035625205.1 Nitrospirota bacterium
TGCAGTCCCGTGCGTCGCTGCTGCTGTAGCAATCGATGCAGGTACCCAGATGTTCTCAATAGAGGCAACATCTGCGATAATAGGTGTAGTGTATGGCGAGATACCTGAATTCAAAGACCCAATAACGGCTGTTGCAAAAGCCGCGGAGATGTGATCCAACTAAGATCATCCAATTAAGCGGGAGGTTTAAGATACATAATGGTTACAACAGTCCCAGATTCAAACAATCCGATCCAAATAGAGATATTTCCACAACGACTATTGAATCCAGAAACGGTTCAGGAGTTAATAATTGAACTCCAGGGCATTGAGGGTATAATGCGTGTGATCTTACACGGTCCGCGTATTGCGTCAACTGTGCCATCAGGACCAGCTAAGGGAACTCCAAATCCACACGAAGCGAGAAAAAGCATCAAGTTCGGAGGAGAGGAGATCGAACTGGGAGTACAAGTCGGAAGAATTTGGCTTGAACTTGAAGACGACGACGTGATCGATCACATCAAAGCTGCTTGTGAAAAAGTTTTACCCTGCGGCTTTCAGATCAATCAAGGATCATTTATCCGTACACGTCCGACGCAGACTGATTATGCCAAATGGGGCGTAATCAAAGACAAGAACGTTATCGGTATGGTAGATCCGAAGTCCAAGACTCAGATCTGCTCGTGTTATCCCTTCAAGAGGTGACAACTATAGTCAGCCGTGCGACACACATCGTAGATTGCCGTGAATCGATGGGGCTTGGCAGAGGCGGAGGATTAGCCCAACGAGGCACAATCTCTGAAACTGGCATTCCTGACATCATCGCAATCTCGATGTCTCCAGGGCGACGACACATAACCAAGCCAATTTGCGAGATAACCCACGGCCTGAGAAACGAAGGTTTTCAGGTAGGCGTACTCGTGTTAAATGCAGGCAGCGGAGTTCCCGCTGATGCTCCCGAGAGCGCCAGAGGTCTTGGGCCAAAGTTCGGCCTTTCGATCAAAGAAGTCGAACAAATAGCTCGCCATAAGCTTGCCATAATCCACCTTGGAGGTGTGAAGACTCATATCGTTTACAAGGCGAGGAATATCTTACGATTTGTGGATATCCCCGCAATCGTGGTGAGTCAAGCGCAGGTTGACTATGAGGATTTTGCGCGAATAGGGATAAAAACGCGAGTGGTCATGCCAAAGCCTGAAGAAGTTCAAACTGCAGGAACTATTGTTGGCATTGTAACCAACGTTACTCGTGGACAGACTATCCCACGGGATAAGCTGAACGAGATCATTAAATGTATCAATAACTTCAAACGCGTCCAAAAAAGGAGTTGAAAAAGAATGGCTATAAATTACCCCGGTACTTCAAACGTAGCGGCGAATAGAAGGAAGGCACTAGATCCAACAGTGAAGTTGGAAAAGGTCCGCGACGTGTCAGATAACGACATCGTTGCGATACTTGGCCACCGTACACCCGGCTCGGCGTACCCGTCCACTCACCCACCACTTTCTGAGATAGGTGAGCCAAAGGACCCCATGAGAGAGCTTGTCAAGCCGACAGACGGCGCCGCAGCAGGAGACCGTATTAGGTACGTCCAATTCACGGACTCAATGTACTTTGCGCCGATGGTGCCGTATGTGCGATCGTGGATGGCGTCAGCGCGATGGAGAGGTGTAGACCCCGGCACGCTGTCAGGTAGACAGATCATTGAGTGTAGGGAGAGAGATCTCGACAAGATCGCCAAGGAGCTCATAGAATCAGCAGCGTTTGACGCAGCTCGATCTGGCGTGCGAGGCTGCACGGTGCACGGGCACTCGCTGAGACTTGACCAGAACGGGATGATGTTCGACATGCTCGCACGGTCGGCCATGACCACAGATGGATCAGTGGAGATCGTTAAGGACCAGGTAGGAAGACCGCTTGACACGGCTGTCAAAGTCGGTAAGCCCATGTCAGACGACGAATTGAAAAAGCGAACGACCATTTACCGCGTAGACGGCGAAGCTGCACGAGCGGATAAAGAGATGGTCGACTATATCAACAGAATTCACACAATGAGAACCATGTGGGGATTCAAGCCAATGTAATATGAGGTGAAAGAAATGGCTACCAAAAAGACAGAAAAAATGTTTTTAGAGGCGATGAAAAAGAAATTCGCCGAGGATCCCACTTCAAATAAAACAACTTACGAGCGTAAAGGGTGGACTCAGTCAAAAGACAAGCGGGAGTTCCAAGAATATGGACAGAAGATCGCGCGAGAGCGTGGCATTCCTGCATATAACGTTAACGTCCACCTCGGTGGTATGACGCTCGGTCAAAGACAGCTCATGCCCTACGAGGTCTCGACGACCGGTGTGATGTGTGAAGGCGATGACCTGCACTACGTCAACAATCCGGCGATGCAGCAGATGTGGGATGAGATACGACGGACGGTCATTGTCGGCCTCGACCAAGCCCACGAGACGCTCACCAAGAGACTAGGTAAGGAGGTGACGCCTGAGACCATAAACGGCTACCTTGAGGCGCTCAACCACACGATGCCTGGTGCCGCCATCGTACAAGAACACATGGTCGAAACCCACCCCGGTCTTGTCTCAGACTGTTACGTGAAGGTATTCACCGGAGACGACGATCTCGCTGCGGAAATAGACAAACCGTTCCTCATCGACATCAACAAGAACTTCCCCAAAGCACACGCAGAACAGCTCAAGAAGGCTATCGGCAAAACGCTGTGGCAGGCAGTCCACATCCCGACGATTGTATCGAGGACCTGCGACGGTGGTAACTCCAGCAGATGGTCTGCTATGCAGATCGGTATGTCGTTCATCGCCGCGTACAACATGTGCGCCGGTGAAGCGGCAGTCGCTGACCTCGCCTTTGCAGCGAAGCACGCGAGCCTCGTAGAGATGGCAAACATGCTCCCAGCACGGCGTGCCCGAGGTCCGAACGAGCCCGGTGGTCTGTCATTCGGGTTTATGGCTGATATCTGTCAGAAAGACAGAATCAAGCCCGACGACCCGGTAGAGTGCTCGCTCGAAGTAGTCGCTGCGGGCTGCATGCTGTACGACCAGATATGGCTCGGATCATACATGTCCGGCGGTGTAGGTTTCACCCAGTACGCCACAGCTGCGTACACTGATAACATTCTGGATGACTACTCCTACTATGGAAACGACTACGCCAAGAAGTACGGAGCGGACGGAAAGGCGCCCGCGACAATGGATGTCGTAAATGACCTCGCCACTGAAGTCACCCTCTACGGTATCGAGCAGTACGAGAAGTACCCGACTACCCTTGAAGACCACTTCGGAGGTTCACAGAGGGCGACGGTGCTGGCAGCTGCATCTGGTGTCACAGCCGCTATTGCAACAGGGAACTCCAATGCTGGGCTGAGCGCCTGGTATCTGTCAATGCTCCTACACAAGGATGCGTGGGGCAGACTCGGCTTCTACGGTTATGACCTGCAGGATCAGTGCGGTTCGACCAACGTATTCTCAGTCAGATCTGATGAGGGCAGTCCGGATGAACTGCGCGGTGCGAACTATCCGAACTACGCAATGAACGTCGGTCACCAGGGCGGCTACGCCGGCATCGCTAAGGCCGCGCACGCTGGTCGTGGAGACGCATTCGCCGTAAGCCCGCTTGTTAAAGTCTGCTTCGGTGATGACAGCCTGTCGTTTGACTTCAAGAACGTAAGGAAAGAGTTTGCGAAAGGCGCCCTCAGGGAATTTATGCCTCAGGGTGAGAGAGCAATCGTCTCTCCAAAGTAAACGAATATCAAAGGAGTGATACCTTTCACTCCTCCCTCTATTTTTTGAGTTTATTAGCCTTAGTTCAAACGTCTTAATGCGCTTTTATGTTCTTCGTGTGATAGTCTGCTTCTACTGATGCTAATACTGGTAACGCGACAGCAACGCAGCTTCTAATTTTAAAGAGTCATTGTTTTAACCTATTAACACGACTAACGCAAATAGTACTAAAGTGCCTACTAAAAACAATGAAGGCCCCCAAACCGAGAGCAATCTGATCCTATCTAATTATGAGTGCTGAAAAAAGCTCCAAAAATATTGCAAAAAATGAGCAACGTTAGGAAGGAACCAAAATATATTCGTAAGAGGTTCATTAATTAACTGATTGAGCTAATAAATATTGGAAGGATCAATCGATGCAAAGAGAAATAATTGAAACTTCTAAAGGTGTCGCCGGAATTACACGGCCTTTTAAGAACATCATTGAAACACTGAACGTAGATGAAAAAGATATAATACTGTATATAGGGTTGCCAGGAGTCTGCACACCATTTATCGAACTGCTCTCATACGCGATAAGAACTTTAAATTTAAAGCAAGTGTACGTACCAGTTATCGATCTCAAATCTGCAATGGAGGTAATTTCAGTAAATAATGTTGGAATACAATTCGGAACCTCTGTCCCTGTTCAACCAGCGAAAGTGATTGTTGTCCTCGGCGGCCTTTCAATGCCAATTTCTCCGGTAAGCTCAGACGACGTCAATCTGTTAATCAAAAACGTTTTAGCAGAGGGAGGAACCGTAATTGGAATTTGTTTTATGGATATGTTTGAAAAAGCGGGGTGGAACTCTATAATTCCATTCGATTACACAATCGACGCGACAATCGACCCAGTACGAGTGGAAAAGTTTAACAGATAACTATAAAGAATCAAAAGTTCCAAGGGGGTATTTAGACAACAGAGTTCCCGCGCAATCAGACCAGAGGAGTTTAATTGTCTCTCAAACAAGAACTTGATTCAACAGTTGATAGCATCATAGAGAGAGCTCGGAGTAACAAACGGCTTGGCGAAAAAGATGCCTTAGAATTATTAAATGTAAAAGGGCCCGATCTACACGCAGTGATCGCAGCTGCAGATTCAATAAGACAACAACAAGTAGGCGACGACGTGACCTACTTGATAAACAGGAACATAAATTTCACGAACATATGTATAGGCTCATGCGGATTTTGCGCATTTCGAAGAAGTGAAAAGGATCCAGACGCCTATTTCCTGACAGTGCGTGAGATTGTTGAGAGAGCTGTCGAAGCAAAAGCGCTTGGTGCGACAGAAGTGGGGATATTTAGCGGCCTCCATCCGAAGATTGATGGAAACACGTATGTGGAAATCTTAAGAAATATCAAGAAAGTAGCCCCCGATTTGCACATACACGCATTTTCACCGTCAGAAGTGGCGTACGGAGCTGACAAGCTCGATATATCGTATGTAGAAATGTTACAGATGTTAAAAAA
>DASPQB010000187.1:0-29977 GCA_035625205.1 Nitrospirota bacterium
GGTTAAAGAAAAAGCAGCAGCTAGGTCAGGAACTGGCCGATGGTATGCGCGTGGGAGAGGGACGTAAGACGGACTGTGGGGTTGCCCGCATTTCGCTGCCTTCGATGATCCGCGAAACCCCCCACTACAACTGTTCTTACAGTTTAGTGACGGGTAGTTCATCAGTCACAAAAACACAGAGATACAATTTGTCGACTACCGTAGGGGTTGACATCTGCATTGACAGCATTCGAGACCTCCGAGGGGATTTGCATCAAGTTGCACCATAAGGGAGAAAGTGCTTGTATTGCATGTGAAGGCTAGGTAATCGGCGTTATTTCAGTCATCACCATCGACGTCGATTTTGACGACAGGACCGGGCGCTGCTCGTTGTGTGCGCGATTCAGTCGGCAATGAATTTGATGTTAGCGGCACGGTGTGTATTTTCACAACGGTTCTATGCAAGCTGAGTTCAATCAGGATCCCGCCTGCGAAGCAGATCGAAATAATCACCATCACAAAAATGTTATTATCCGCAGCCTTTTGTCTTAGCCAAAAAAAACTTGACACTGTCGCTCGCAAGATGTTATTTTATCCACGTTTTTCCGAGGAGATGAGCGTGAAAATTGCGATTACGGGTAAGGGGGGTGTTGGAAAAACCACGCTGGCCGGTCTCCTAGCGCGACTATATGCAGCTACGGGTAAAAAAGTACTAGCTGTCGATGCCGATCCGGATGCAAATCTTGCATCTGCACTCGGTATTGCGCCCGAATTAGCGGGGCGGATATTACCGCTTGCTGAACAGTCCGACATGATAGAGGAGCGGACCGGATCGCGCCCCGGTGCCCCCGGTGGGATGTTCAGCATTAATCCTAAGGTGGACGACATCCCTGAGGCTTACGGAGTCCAGCATGAGGGGGTGCGGCTTCTCGTCATGGGCAAATCAAAAGAAGCCGCAGCTGGTTGTTACTGTCCAGAACATGTGTTGTTGCGACGTCTTATAAGCCATTTAATCCTGCGGCGTGATGAGGTGGTCATTCTCGATATGGAAGCCGGTATCGAACACCTGACGCGTGGTACGGCAAGTGGGGTCAATGCCTTCATTGTGGTCGTAGAGCCTGGCCAGCGGAGCCTCCAGACCGCGCGACACGTGGAGAACTTGGCGAAGGGGCTGGGAATCAAGAATGTGTTCGTAGTCGGCAACAAGATTAAACGGGAATCGGACAAGGACTTCATCGCAAAACACCTTGAGGGCATGCAGGTTCTGGGTTTCATGAGCTACGCCGATGATACGGTGAAGGCGGATCTGGATGGCAAGTCTCCCTATGATGCAGCTCCACGAGCAGTAGAAGAAGCAAAGGTGATCAAGACATCGCTTGACCGGTTGATGCAGGTAACTTCTGAAAGACCAAACACGTCAATATAGATAGTATGTACTGAGCGGTTTAAAAAAGACTGGATTATAATTTTTTTTCATGTTATTATAAAATTTTATAATTGATTCGGTAGAAGAAAAAATTATCGGCAATAACCCGTCATACTTCATTGAAATCAAAAATATCTCTGCGAAAACAGGTCGCCGAAGCGAGGGGCAGCCTGTCGCCGGAAGCTCGCAAATCCAAAAGCAGTGAGATCGGAGAGAGGCTTTTTTCACTTCCAGAGTTCAAGGCTGCATCGGCGGTGATGTTCTTTGCTTCCTTTCGGACTGAGGTTGATACCCTGCCGATGATCCGCCATTCGTTGGCATTGGGCAAGCGGACTATCCTCCCAAAAGTCAAGGACAAGGAGTTAAGGCTATTCGAGATACGGGATGTTGATAAGGACATTGCCCCGGGCGTTTGGGGCATCCCCGAGCCCCGCGAAGTCCTGCCGGTTACGATTGATGATGTGGATTTTATGATTGTGCCGGGCCTCGCGTTTGACCTGAACGGCAACCGGCTGGGGTACGGCGCCGGTTTCTACGACAGGATACTTCCGCTGTTTAAAAAAGAAACCGCTGCGCTCGCATTTGAGATACAGATTGTATCCGAGGTTCCGATCTCTGCGCTCGATATCCCGGTAAAGAAGATCGTAACGGAAAAGCGAATAATAGTGATTAACAAAGTCTGAGCGCAAATCCTCTTTTCCTACACCGAATAATCCAACGAGAAAATGCACCAGGAGTTCGTTCTCAAGTTTCAGGGTTTGTGAAACTATGGATGCTAAAAAAATCGAAAAGGGTGTACGGCTGATCATAGAGGGCATCGGTGAAAATCCGGATAGGCCGGGTCTCAAGAGCACGCCAAAACGCGTCGCCGAGTTGTACGGTGAGATATTCTCGGGCATTACTGCCGACACTGAACAGCTGTTTAAGCCTATGGCGGGCGAAAACCACGATGAGATGGTGATGATCCGCGACATCCCGTTCTATTCCGTGTGTGAACATCACCTCCTGCCGTTTTTCGGCAAGGCACACATCGCGTACATACCGGGGGCGGGCAAGATCGTGGGCATTAGTTCCCTGGCGAGGGCGCTTGAGGTTCTTGCCAAACGGCCCCAGGTGCAGGAGCGGCTTACGGCGCAGTTTACCGATCTGATTGTTACTCGGCTCAGACCCAAAGGCGCCATGGTGGTAATAGACGCTGAACATCTCTGTATGAGCATGCGCGGTGTGAAGAAGCCGGGATCACGTGTGATTACTTCGGCTGTTCGCGGTACCTTCCGGTCAAAGGAATCAACCCGCATGGAGATGCTGGCATTTCTCAAGGAGCGGGGTTAAAAGATCAAGTCAATATGGGGGTATCCATGACACCACCAGTTCTAAAATATGATGTCTTGGTCTCAAAGCCGCTGGTAGAAGAGATCATGAGCCGTTCGGGCCAAAATCTTCAGTCCTGCTACCAGTGCCGCCGGTGCGCGGCCGGCTGCCCGGTCGGGGAAGAGACAGGGGTAACGCCGGACCGGCTGATCAGGATGATCCTGGTAGGAGATAGGGAGGCCGCCCTGAACAATCTCCTCGTATGGAAGTGCGTAGCCTGCTATACGTGCGGCACGCGCTGCCCTAATAATATCCAGACGGCCCGGATCAATGAGACACTGAAGCAGATGTCCAAGGAAGCCCACTGTAAGCCGCTCACGCCCCGGATCGCCGATTTCCACAATGCCTTCATGACCACGACCCGTCACCTCGGCCGTTTTAACGAGATCGAGAGCATGGCCATTTATGAGACGAAAACCCTGTTCAAGGAGCTTGCGAAAGGGAACCTGAAGGCCATGTTCGAGGAAATGATGAGCCAGGGCAAACTCGGCGCAGCAATGACCAAGAAAAAGCGAATGCACTTCGACTTCGACAGGATTAAGAATCGTTCGGAAGTGAAAGCCCTCTACAAAAAGTCCAAGGGCCGTTGAGGTCCAGAGGAAGGATGAGAATCGTCCTATGGAAATAGCTTACTATCCCGGTTGTTCATTGCATGCATCGTCCGAGCTTTACGATATCCAGTGCAAGCTTGTATTTGGCAAGCTGGGTCTCGAGCTCAAGGAGATCGAAGACTGGAACTGCTGCGGCGCTACCGCGGCGAGCAAGACCAATGAATTTCTGTCTATCGCCCTGCCAGCACGGAACCTGGGCATTGCCGACGCCACCGGTCTTTCTGAAATTGTCATTCCTTGTTCATCCTGCTATAGCAGGACGCTCGTGTCGCAGAAGAAGCTTGCCTCCGATGCTGCGCTTAAAGCTTCCATTAATGCGGAGCTGGGCCAGAAAGTTCAAGGTACAGTCAAAGTATCGAGCATCCTTGAAGTCCTGCGGCCCAAGGTAATATCCGGTGAGATTGCCGGCAAGGCGGTGAAGAAGCTCACCGGTCTCAAACCGGCGTGCTACTATGGATGCCTTTTGACACGGTTTCCCATTGACATTGAGGTGCCTGATAGTGTGGAGAACCCGCAGGGAATGGAGATCGTCTGCAAGGCTCTCGGCGCCGAACCCATCGACTGGAACTATAAAACGGACTGCTGTGGCGCATCCGCTGCATACAACGATGCCGAGCAGTCGCAGCTCCTTATGTCTCGGATATTCAAGGACGCCACAGCTCGCGGTGCTAACTGCATCGTCACCACCTGCCCGCTCTGCCAGATGAACGTGGATGCGTACCAGGACGAGGTCGGCGGAAAATATGGGATCGATAAGCGGCTGCCGGTTTACTTCATCACGGAGCTCATCGGCATTTCCATGGGGATTGACGCTGTCGTCATGCAGGTCGACCGCCATTTCGTGGATGCTATAGGGCTCTTAAAGGAGCTGAAACTCATATGAACGCACAAAACTCTCCCCAGAAACAGGGATCAGTCCTCATCGTTGGCGGCGGTATCGGCGGCATGCAAGCGGCCCTCGATCTCGCTGAAAGCGGTTTCAAGGTGCATATGGTCCAGCGGGATACTTCCGTCGGCGGGACCATGGCCATGCTGGACAAGACCTTTCCAACGGGCGACTGCGCGATGTGTATGATCTCGCCCAAGATGGTCGAGGTCGGTCGCCATCTCAACATTGATATCCATACTCTGGCCGAGGTGACATCTGTCTCCGGCGATGCAGGAAACTTCTCGGTCAAGGTCAGGCTGGCTCCTCGTTACGTCGACCAACGCAAATGTACGGGTTGCGGCGATTGCGAATTGAAATGCCCTAAGAAAGTGCCGAGCGAATTCGACCAGCAGCTCGGCCAGCGCAAGGCTATCTTTTCCCTTTTTCCCCAAGCTGTGCCGAATACGCGAGCTATTGATTCTATAAACTGCCTTTGCCTCACCGACCCTCAGAAAAAACGCTGCCGTTTATGCGAAAAGGCCTGCAAGGCTGGTGCAATCAATTACGAAGACACTGGTAAAGAATTCGAACTGAATGTGGGCTCCATCATTCTGAGCCCGGGACTCCAGCGCTATGATGCACGGGTTCGGCCTGAGCTGGGCTTCGGCAGGTGGCAGAATGTTGTATCATCGGTCCAGTTCGAGCGCATCCTTTCGGCGTCCGGCCCTTACAAAGGCGTGATTCAGCGGCCCTCAGACCAGAAACACCCCGTTAAAATCGCCTGGATCCAGTGCGTCGGTTCCCGGGACAACCACAACGCCAATCCTTGGTGCTCGTCGGTCTGCTGTATGTATGCCACCAAGCAGTCGATCATTGCCAAAGAACACGATAAGCATATAGAACCCACAGTATTCTACATGGAGATGCGGGCTTTTGGCAAGGATTTCGACAAGTACGTGGAACGGGCTAAGAATGAATATGGTGTCAAATACCAGCGTGCCATGGTTTCGGCTGTCCGCGAGGAACCTGGTACTGGTAACCTTGTGCTTCGGTATTCGGATGAGACCGGCAAGCTCTCAAACGAGACCTTTGACATGGTCGTCCTGTCCGTAGGCTTTGAACCCCACGCCGATGCCGCAGAATTCGCCAAGATATTCGGCATTGAAATGAATGAGTACAAGTTCGCCAAGACCTCACACTTTACGCCGGTCAAGACCTCACGTGACGGTATATTCGTCACCGGAATTTATCAGGGCCCCAAGGACATCCCCGAGACCGTAATGCAAGGAAGCGGTGTGGCCGGAAGCGTCATGGCATTGCTTGCCGAAGCGCGCGGGACCCAGACCAAGAAGAAGGAATTGCCACCCGAAAAGAACGTTGCCGGAGAGGCGCCACGCATAGGCGTGTTTGTCTGCCATTGCGGTACAAACATCTCATCAACTGTAGAGATTGACCGAGTAGTCGAAGCCGTCAAGAAGGAAAAAGGCGTGGCGTACGTCACGAATACGATCTATGCCTGCGCCCAGGATAACCAGGACGTGATCAAGCAGACGATTAAGGATCAGAATCTGAATCGCGTCGTAATCGCATCCTGTACTCCGAGAACCCACGAGACGCTGTTTCAGGAAACGATCCGGGAGGCAGGCCTGAATAAGTACCTCTTTGACCTTGCTGACATCCGCGAGCAGTGCTCGTGGTGTCATAAAGGCCAGAACGAAGTGGCAACGAAGAAGGCCATCAAAATCGTGAAAATGGCAGTGGCCAAGTCCCGGCTCCAGGAACCGCTTAAGAGCGAAAGTGTGGGCGTAACGCCTGCCTGTCTGATCATCGGTGGCGGTGTTGCCGGCATGGTAGCCGCCCTTACCATTGCCGATCAGGGTTTTCCCACCCATATCGTTGAAAAGGAGCAGTCGCTTGGCGGCCTTGCGACGAACGTTTATCGTACGCTTGACGGTTCCGATGTGCAACAGTTCCTCGCGGCAACGATCGCCGAGGTCAAGTCCCATCCCAAGATCACAGTGCATACGGGAACAGAAGTTAAGACGACTGACGGCTTTGTCGGAAATTTCAAGACGACCCTTGGTGACGGAGGCGAGATTTCTCACGGCGCTATCGTTCTAGCAACCGGCGGGATTGAATACCAGCCCACGGAATACCTGGCCGGCACGACCTCGAATGTGATTAACCAGCGCGATCTGGAAAAGAAACTGTTCAGAGAAAACTATACGCCCAATGCAGGTGAGCGGTATGTAATGATCCAATGCGTGGGCTCCCGGGAGGAAGCTGCCCAGTATTGCTCACGGGTTTGCTGCCAGGACGCGATCAAGAATGCCATAGCAATAAAGGAGCGGAACCCAGCAGCCGACGTGGTGGTCCTCTACCGCGATGTCAGGACCTACGGTCTGCGTGAAGATTATTACAAGAAGGCCCGCGATCTGGGCGTGTTCTTTGTCCGCTACGAAGTCAACCGGAAGCCCGTGGTCGAACAGACGGGTAAGAGGGTGCAAGTCAAGGCATGGGACTATATGCTGAACCGCGAGCTCCATTTTGATGCGGACTGGCTTGTGCTCTCCGTCGGGTTCCGGCCCCATCCAACGACTGATGCGATAGGCGCCATGTACAAGGTGACGCGTAACCCTGACGGTTATTACCTTGAGGCGCACGTCAAGCTCCGTCCTGTAGATTTCCCGAGTGAGGGACTTTTTGTGACGGGCTTGGGACATGCGCCCAAGAACCTCGACGAGACCATCGCCCAGGCGCTGGCTGCTGCGGGGAGGGCAGGGGTGATCCTATCCCACGAAAAGCTCGCGGTCTCCGGCATCATCGCCAAGCATAAGAGGGAACTCTGCATGTCTTGCCTGAGCTGTTTACGTGTTTGTCCATTCGGGTCGCCTTATATCGCGGAAGACGGGAAGATCTCGCACAACGAGATCAAGTGCATGGGCTGCGGAATCTGCGCGGCTATCTGCCCGGCAAAGGCATTCCAGGTAAACAATTTCCGCGATGACCAGATACTTGCCATGATAGACGCAGCCGTGGAATCCGAAGCGGGCGTGATGGGTTCATAAGCTGCGTAGCGTAAAGAAATAAATTTACTAGCGAGGCATGGAGTCACAGAGAAAGCTAAGTTTATCGTCGCAGACGTCTCCTGATGAGTATTAAAGCATCCGCCTGCCTCAGCGCTTTCATGGTTACTTTGTTCTTTACAATTGATTGAATCCTTTTTGAGAGGAGTGCATCCATGGGCGGAGCAACAGAAACACCGGAAAAAACCGTTCTCTCAGCCGTCGAGAAACCGTACGAAACACCAGCGGGTTGGGAGCCGAATGTCATTGCCTTTGCGTGCCACTACTGCGCATTCGCAGCGGCAGACCTGGCCGGCGTTATGCGCCTGTCCTATTCGCCGAACGTCAAGATCATTCGCCTACCCTGCACTGGAAAGCTCGACCATATCCATATCCTCAAGGCCTTCGAGAAGGGCGTAGACGGTATTTTTGCCGCTGGCTGACTGAAAGGCCAATGCCATTACCTGGAAGGTAATCTGTTTGCGGCACGCAGGATTGAATACGTAAAGACATTGCTGACGAAGATCGGCATCGACCCTGCTCGCCTTGAGATGTACAATCTTTCGGCTGCAATGGGTCCGCGGTGGGCGGATATATGCAACGAATTCGTCGAGAAGATACGGAACCTCGGACCTTCGCCAATCTCACGTGCAAAATACCAGATGTTATGCGGCATGGAAAAGGAGTGATTGACCAATGATAGTTGGTAAACAGAAACCATTTGATGAAATCTGGGACATGATCAAGGGTTTCAAGAAGGTCCTTGTCTTCGGATGCAATACGTGCGTTGCAATCAGCCATGCCGGCGGCGGCAAGGAAGCGGAAATTTTGGCGTCTATGCTCCGGATGAAAGCTACCCAGGAGGCCTCCGGCATGCAGATTGACCATGCTGCAATTGAGCGGCATTGCGAGCCCGAGTTCTTCGAACCGCTCATGGGAAAGGTGAAGACCTATGATCTGGTGCTTTCGACCGCCTGCGGCGTGGGAGTAAACTTTCTTGCCGAGCGCATCGGCGACAGTATTCCGGTCTATCCAGGAGTAAACACCACGTTCTACGGTGCCGTACCCAAGGCTGGGTTCTTCGTGGAGCTCTGTGGGGGGTGCGGCAACTGCATTCTTCACCTGACCGGCGGGATTTGCCCGGTCGTGCGCTGCTCAAAGTCCCTCATGAACGGCCCCTGCGGAGGTACGAACAAGGGAAAGTGCGAGGTCAGCGACGAAGTGGACTGTGCGTGGTACTTGATCGTAGAGCGCATGAAAAAGCTCGGCACCATCGGACAGTTATACACTATTCAGCCGCCAAGGAACTGGTCCTCTGGCACCCATGGCGGCCCTCGCAGGATGGTGCTCGAGCACATCATGGAACTTGAAGAAGAGAAAAAACCTAAGGCTGGAGGATAATCATAATGAAAAGTGGAAGCAACCTCGAACGAGTCATCGCAAGCGGAAAGCCTGCTGTAACGGCCGAGTTGGGACCACCCATGAGTGCCGATGATCTCGAGGTCGTGGAAAAGGCCCACAAGTTGAAGGGTTTTTGCGACGCGGCGAACATCACCGACTGTCAGACAGCCGTGGTACGCATCTCGAGCATCGCCGCAGCATTCATTGCCCAGCGCGAGGGCCTCGAGGCGGTCATGCAGATGACCTGCCGCGACCGCAATAGGATTGCCATGCAGGCGGACCTCTTGGGCGCCGCTGCCCTTGGCATCAAAAACTGTCTCTGCATCGCCGGTGATCATCAGAAATTCAGTGCAGCGGGCAAGCTTAAAGGCCACCCGGGCGCGAAGAACGTCTATGATGTCGATACCTGTCAGCTTGTGGGGATCATGAAAAAGATGCGCGACGAGAGTTTGCAAGAGGGCGGAGACAAGATCGAAGTCGCACCTAAGTTTTTCATAGGCGCTTCATGGACACCCATGGGAGACCCGATCGACTTTAGGCCTTATAACCTCAAGAAAAAAGTGGATGCCGGGGCTGACTTTATCCAGACCCAGGGAATCTATGACGTGGAAGTATTCAAGTCGCAGATGGAAAAAGCGCGGAACCTTGGGCTCACGGAACGGACCGCTATCCTCGGTGGCATCATCGTGCCCCGGAGCGCTATGATGCTCAAGTATATGGACTCCTCCGTTGCCGGCGTAACAGTGCCGAAGTCGCTCATCCACCGGATGAACAAGGCAAAGGAAGCGGCGGGCGAGGATAAAAAGAAGGCGCGCGAGCTGCAGGAGGCTGAAGGTCTCAAGATCACCGTGGAGCTTATCCACCAGATCCTCGAAATTCCCGGCGTTAAGGGCGTCCACATTCAGGCCATTGAGTGGGAGAGTGCCGTAGAGGGAATCGTCAAAGCCGCCGGCCTCTATCCTCGGCCATAGTACGTGCATATGTTATAGTGGGGAGTGCGAAATTTTCCCTTCACCCATGATTTCCCAAGAGGAAGAGGGTTGAGGTAAGCGTCAAACAACCATGCCGAAAATTACCATCTTGGACTTGTATAAGAAGAAGACCGAGCGCAAGAAGATCACCGTGCTTACGGCCTATGATTTTCCCACGGCGCAGATAGTGGACCAGGCAGGCATTGATGTTATTCTTGTCGGCGACTCGCTCGGCATGGTGGTGCAGGGGCTATCCAGCACGCTTCCGGTGACCATGGATGAGATGTTGTATCACACCAAGATGGTGTCACGCGCGGTTTCGTCATCCCTCGTGGTCGGCGATATGCCCTTTCTCTCATATCAAACGCAGCAGGGCGAGGCGGTTAGAAATGCTGGCCGATTTCTCAAAGAAGCAGGCGCAGAGGCCGTGAAACTCGAGGGTGGCACGCACATGGCTGAAGCGATAAGGGCAATCGTGAACGCCGGTATCCCCGTAATGGCCCATATAGGACTGACCCCGCAATACTTCCATGCTCTCGGCGGATTTAAGGTTCAAGGTAAAGATGAGGCCGCTCGCGAGAAGATCCTGGCGGATGCCAGAGCAGTGCAGGACGCGGGCGCATTTTCTGTGGTGATCGAAGCTGTCCCTGCCTCGCTCGCCAAAGAAATACATGCGATGCTTCATATTCCCACCATCGGTATCGGAGCCGGTCCAGATTGTGATGGACAGGTGCTTGTCCTCCATGATCTCCTGGGACTTTTTGACAGGTTCACTCCGAAGTTCGTTAAAAAATATGCTCATCTCAAGGATCAGGCGATGAAAGCAGTAAAAGAGTACAAGCGGGAAGTTGAGTCAGGAGCCTTCCCGGATGAGGAGCATAGCTTCAAAGCGTAAAAAAGTTTACGTATATAATCGTAGCAATCGGCACGGTACTTTTCGTAGCGCTGTCGTTTTTATCAATGAAATTTATAAGTTAATTAAAATAATTACTCTTAAAATTAGGCTCTTTTCTTGAATTTTTCTTGACTCACTCGATATGCGATGGCTATAATACCCCGTTTTTATCATTTTGATGTATGTCCTCTCCCCCCTGAGAGGAGGGGACCACATGCCTGAATCAACACTGAACGTAGTTCTCCTTCAGCATACGCCGGAACCTGAATCCGTTGTGGCTATGGCCGCGAAATTGTGCTATAGCCCTTCAGGGATACAAGAGCTTAGGGAAAAACTAGGGACAAAGGACCAGGCCGCGTTCGTGGAGAAGCTGGCAGCCATCGGCCATCTCTCTCCCGTTGAGCATGTCTCGTTCACCTTCGGCGTTGAGGGCATCTCACGGGCATGTTCTCATCAGCTGGTCCGCCACCGCGTTGCGTCCTACTCGCAGCAGAGCCAGCGATATGTGAAGGCAGAGCAGTTTGATTATATAATCCCCCCGAGTATCAAGCAGGATCCCGCACTCGTTCGTGAGTACGAGAAGTGCATGGCCGAAGCACAGAAAAACTATACGAACGTTCTTAAACGGCTCGAGGAGCTTGGGTACAAGGGTGAAGCAGGACAGCAGGATGCGCGATATCTGCTGCCGAATGCGGCAGAGACGAAAATAGTGGTCACGATGAACGGGCGGGAGCTCCTCCACTTTTTCCGTGTGCGGTGCTGTAACCGGGCACAGTGGGAGATTCGGGATATGGCCGAGCGCATGCTCCATTTGCTGAAACAGACGGCGCCGACGATCTTCGCCAAGTCCGGTCCTGGTTGTCTTCATGCTCCCTGCCCCGAGGGCAAGATGACCTGTGGGAAGATCGAAGAAGTTCGGAAGAAGTACGGAGTGAAGAAAGCATAGAATCCAGTAACCAGGCTAGGGAGACCGGGGAAAAATTCCGGATCCCGGTTCCCAGGCCATGAACTCGAGGGACGATGGGTTTTACGATAGCAATAGCTGGGAAGGGCGGCACAGGCAAGACCAGCCTCTGCGGCCTTACAATACGATATTTGACCGAAAAGAAGTCCGGGGCCGTCTTGGCTGTTGACGCAGACGCCAATGCGAACCTGCACGATGTGCTCGGTGTGAAAGTGCACGCCACCGTTGGCCGGTTGCGGGAGACCTCTCTTGAAGCGGTTAAATCCACTGCGCCTCGACCCGGTGGCATGAGCATGGAGCAGCTTTTCGATTATCAGATACAGCAGGCGATCATCGAATCGAAAGGCTTCGACCTGCTCGTGATGGGCAGGCCCGAGGGGGCAGGCTGTTACTGCGCGGCGAACAATATCATCCGCAAGTATATGGATAAGCTGGCCGATACCTATCCGTACACGGTCATGGACAACGAGGCAGGCCTAGAACACCTGTCACGCCGCACCACCCAGGACACGGACCTGCTCCTTATCATCAGTGACTCTTCAGTTCGCGGGGTGATGACCGCTGGACGCATTGGCGACCTGGTCAAGGAACTGAACCTAAATGTCAAGCGTACGGTGTTGATCGTAAACAGGGTGCAGGACGGAACGAGCGAGGATAAATCTCTTCAGCAGGCAATCGCCCGACAGGGTGTAGAGTTCGCAGGTTTCGTCCCTGCTGACGACCTGATCTTTGATTATGATTTGAACGGTAAGCCGCTCATTCAGCTTCCACCCGATTCGAAGGCGCTTATCAGTTTTTACGGCGTGCTGGATAAGCTGATACCGTAAACTATGGCCACGAAAACCGTCGCCATCATCGGCGCAGGTCGTGTCGGCAGTTCAGTAGGATTCCTGCTCGTGCGGGCAGGGTATACCATTACCGCAGTTGCTGCGCGCACTCAGGAGTCGGCAGAGAGCGCGCGGGCGTTCATCGGCTCTGGTAAAGCACTGACTGATGTGGTGCAGGCGGCTGAAACAGCTGACGTTATCTTCATTACAACACCGGACAAGTCAATCAAAACCGTCTGTGATGCTATTGCATTGGGCGGCGGGTTTAGGCCAGGCATGCTCGTTGTTCACACCTCCGGCGCACATACACTTGATTTGCTCGCTTCGGCGCGGGAGTCAGGTTCATACAGTGCGGTTATCCATCCTCTGCAGTCGATTCCGAGCAGGGACCTTGGAGTAAAAAATGTTCCCGGCTCCTATTTTCGAATAGAAGCTGATTCGGAGGCGTTGCCGCTCGCCAGGCGGCTGGTCATGGATTTGGGAGGCAATGAACTGGATATGCCGGGATGGCTTCCCGATAAAAGCTCCCCGGCCCTCTACCATGCCGGCGCCGTGGCAGTATCGAATTTTTTCGTCGCGCTTGTGGATTTCGGACTTTGTTTTTACCAGGCACTAGGTGCGGATAAGAAGGAAGCGCTTAAGGCCATGCTCCCGCTCATCAAGGGTACCCTAGCAAACATTGAATCCGCTGGTATTCCCGATTCACTGACCGGCCCCATCGTCCGGGGAGATGTCGAGACGGTCAGGGACCATATAAGTGCCATGCGAAAAAGAGCGCCAGAGCTTCTTGGTCTTTACCGAGAGCTTGCGAAACATACCATTATGATCGCAAAAGAGAGACAGGCTCTCTCTCAGGAAATACTTCAGGAATTGTCAAACGTAGTTGAACAGAAGAATTAGCGGGCAGTGTTCTGATCAAAATAGATTAGGAAGAGAAATTCCCCTTAGGTAAACAAGGAATACGATGAAAGAGGAGGTTTTTTGATATGATCGTAATCGGAGAAAAGATCAGTGTTATGGCAAAAAAGGTGCGTGAGGCTCTCACGAATCGCGATGCGAAGCCGCTTCAGGAACTTGCAGTTGCTCAGGCAAAAGCTGGCGCGCATTTTATCGATGTGTCCATCGGGCCCGCCGAGGAAAATGGTCCCCAGCTTATGGACTGGGCTGTGAAAGTTGTTCAGGAAGTGGTCGAGAAACCGCTTTGTCTGGATACAACAAATGTGAAGGCTATGGAGGCGGGGCTCAAGGCGCACAATAACCAGTGGGGAACTCCCCTCATCAACTCCACGTCCAACGAACCCGAGCGGTTCCCTATGATGGAGCTGGCCGGCAAGTACAACTCGAAAGTCATCGCACTGACCCTCGGGAAGGGTGGTCTTCCGGCCGATGCGGAGGATCGCTGTGTGATCGCAGCTGAAATTATGGGGCGCGGCATGGAGTATGGCGTTCCCATGGAGAACATCTTCCTTGACCCTCTCATTCTCCAGGTCTGTACTATGCAGGACCAAGGAAGGCAGGCAATCCGTGCAGTCAGGATGTTTAAGGATCTGAATGATCCTCCTATGCAGAGCGTGGTTGGGCTTTCGAACATTTCGAACGGTGCGCCCAAAGCCTTGCGTCCCATCATCAACCGTAACTTCCTTGCGCTATTGATGTATGAAGGACTCACATCAGCGATTATCGATCCGCTGGACAAAGACATGATGGATACGGTCAAGACCGTTGAGATGATCATGGGCAAGACCATGTATGCCCATTCGTATCTGGATATGTAGCTTTGCCCGGTTCATAAAAGACCGAGCAATGCGGGTGGCGGGCTCGGCGCCAGGCAATAAAAATTTTAATATGATGATTTTGCGCATTTTTTTCTGTTGAACTATGAATACTATTTTGTTACTATTAGTAGCAATTTTGAGGAGGAATTCATGGCACTGACAATTCCGAAAGAGGCCTACAGTGGTAAAATCTTCAATGTGCAGCTTGGATCCGGCACAAAAGCAGTGACCATCGGCGGAGCGAGCGCACTTCCTTTTTTGGCTTTTGAAGGTACGTTCCCGAACAAACCTGCCGTGGCATTTGAGATCATGGACATCGCACCGAGTGACTGGCCTGAAACGCTGCAAAAAGCCATTGGCGGTGTATCAGCCAATCCCGTCCAGTGGGCAAAGTTCTGCCAGCAGAACGGCGCAGACATCGTTGCGCTCAGACTAATGGGCACTCACCCCGACCAGAAAAACAAAAGCGTCGAGGAAGCTTCCAAGACGGCTGCTGAGGTCGCGGCTGCCATCGACATCCCTCTCCTCATTCTCGGCAGCGGTCACGTGGAAAAGGACAGCCAGGTGCTTCAGGCGGCAGCGGCAGCCACACGCGGAAAGAATTGCGCCATCGGCAAGGCAGTAGAGGAGAATTACAAAACCATCGCAGCAGCAGCCATGGCCAATGATCACAAGCTGATCGCGATGAGCCAACTTGACGTGAACCTTGCGAAACAGCTAAATATCCTGCTTACCCAGATGGGATTCGATAAGGAACGGATTATCATGGATCCCATGTCTTCAGCTTTGGGATACGGCCTCGAATATACATATAGCGTTATGGAGCGTATCCGTCTGGCAGCGCTCCTGCAGAACGATGCAATGATGCAGACGCCCGTTGTCTGCGATATCGGTGCGAACGTATGGAAGGTAAAGGAAACGATTGCACCCGACGTTGAAGTCCCGGAATGGGGCAGCCTTGCAGATCGGGCTTTGGCGTGGGAATCCATAACTGCTTCAGCCATGATTACTGCAGGAGCTGATATGCTGATCATGAGGCATCCCAGTGCGGCAACAAAGGCCAAGGAGATGATTGCAGAATTGGCGGGGTAGTTGCCTGCGCAGACGCGCTTACCGAGGAAAGCAAAGTTGGAATTATCCAAATAGGAACTGTCCAATCAGCGTACAAAATATAGCGTTCATTCCGAAAGGAGCATATTATAATGGCACTCTCTGGTGTTGAAATATTCAAACATTTGCCGAAGACCAACTGCAAGAAGTGCGGGCATCCGACCTGCCTCGCATTCGCTATGAAGCTTGCCGCCAAGCAAGCAAGTCTCGATGCCTGCCCGGATGCGTCCGAGGATGCAAAGAAGATATTGGGCGAATCAGCCGCACCTCCGATCCGGGGCATCACCCTCGGTGCCGGCCCAAAGGCAGTGAAGGTCGGCGAAGAGATTTGCATGTTCCGTCACGAGAAAAAGTTTTTCAACCCAAATGTGTTCGCCGTTGCGATCAAGGCCTCCGAAGCCGGTGATGCCGCTTCCAAGAAGATCGAAGGCGTTGTCACCTCCGAGATCGACCGCGTGGGACAGAAGCTCCGGGTGGACGCCATTGCCATTACCGACGAAGGCGGCGACGCATCGAAGTTCGCTTCCGTAGTGAAGCAGGTAGTTGATGGTGCGCCGGGCGTCCCCGTCATCCTCGTAAGCAAAAATCCCGCAACAATTGAGGCAGGGATCGTGCACTGTGCCGACAAAAAGCCGCTCATCTATGCCGCGACAGCCGAGAACGCAGAAGCGATGGCGAAAATCGCAAAGGAAAAGAAGGCCTCCCTCGCCGTTGCCGCAGACGGTCTTGACGCGCTGACGGCGCTCTCCGAAAAGGTGAAAGGCATGGGCGTGGACGATCTCGTGCTCGATTCCGGCGCACGTAAGGCCAAGGATATGATCGAGCACTTTACTATTATCCGCCGCGCAGCCATCAAAAAGAACTTCAAGCCCCTCGGATATCCGATCGTTACGTTTGCAACCCGCGACAATTCCGTATCCGAGTCTATGGTCGCGGCCATCGGCACGATGAAATATGCTTCCATCATCATTCTGAGCAGTGTCGAGAAATGGAAGATGCTCGCGCTTTTATCGCTGCGCCAGAACATTTACACCGATCCTCAGGTGCCCATGCAGGTGGCGCAGAACGTCTACAAGGTCGGCGATGCCAAGGAAAACTCCCCGCTCATGATCACCACCAATTTCTCGCTCTCCTACTTCATCGTGCGGGGCGAGGTCGAAAACAGCAAGGTGCCGTCGTGGCTAGCCGTCATGGATAATGAAGGGTTGTCGGTGCTTACGGCCTGGGCCGCCGGGAAGTTTACAGCAAGCAAGATTGCGCAGTTCATTACAGAGAGTGGTGTGGAAAAGAATATTAAGCATAAAGAGCTCATCATTCCTGGGTATGTTGCTGTTCTTTCGGGAGCGCTTGAAGAAAAGCTTCCCGGTTGGAAGATCACCGTCGGACCGCGCGAAGCGAACCAACTCCCGACGTTCCTAAAGGCTAGAGCATAAACAACCATTAACCGCAGTGGACGCCGGGAGCGCAGCGTAAAAAAACCTTGGCGACTCGTGGTATCCTCGGCAAACTCCGCGAACTTCGCGGTGGAAACTAAGCGTAAAAGGAGCGACTCATGTCAAAAATCATTGCCACTGGAGCCATACTAGGCTCGCATTACTATGTCAAGCAGGCAGAAGCCCTCGTTGAGAAGGCCATCAGCGAAAAAGGCGCGGATTTCAAGTTCGAGTTCCCGGACACGGCCTATTTCCTTCCGCAGATGTTCACCATGACAGGGTTTGAGGTGAGAACTGTCGGGGACATGAAGACCGCCCTCGAGAAGAACGTGAAGCCACTCCTAACGAGTGTACCAGAGGACAAACTGTACAAACCGTTCCTTGGAGAAGCCTTGGATGCCGGTATGGCTACCCTCTTTGCCCAGGAGATGATCATGGCCATCCGTTACATTTATGGCCAAGAGCCGGTGAAGGACGATTCTATCGGCCTCACCTACAATGGCTTCATTTCCGATACAATCCTTCGGAACCTCGGTGTGCAACTTGTGGATGGATCCATGCCCGGTTACGTCTGCATCATCGGTGCAGCGGACAGCGATGACCAGGCCCTCGAGATGGCTCGGGATCTCCAGCAGAAAAACATCCTCACCCTTATGTGCGGTAATGTAAACGGAGATAGTTTTACCAAGCAGCTCCTTCGCAAAGGCGTGCAACTTGGTTGGGATACCCGCCTGGTACCCCTCGGTCCGGAAGTGGAGCATGCCATTTACGCTCTGAACTGGGCTGCCCGCGCTGGCATCACCTTTGGCGGCATGAAGGGTGGAGACTATAAGAAGATCCTCAAATACTCCAAGGATAAGGTGTTTGCCTTTGCCCTGGTCTTGGGGCCGCTCAATGACCGGATCTGGACTACGGGAGCGGGCGCCATTAATATGGGATTCCCGGCTATTGCAAATACGGACATCCCGGTGGTGCATCCAACCGGGGTCACGATTTATGAGGAAGTCGAAAAAGAGCTTGATCCCAAGAAGCTCGTGCAGCGGTGCTTTGAAGTACGTGGTCTCAAGATCACGGTCTCGAAACCTCCGATTCCGGTGGCCTTTGGCCCCGCATTCGAGGGCGAACGCATCCGCAAGGAAGACATGCACATCGAATTCGGTGGTCAGCGGACGCCTGCCTTCGAATGGCTTCGCACCGTGGACCTCGACAAGGTTGAAGACGGCAAGGTGATCATCGTGGGTAAGGACGCCGAGGCCCGATACCAGAAGGGCGGCCAGATGCCGCTGGGCATGCTTATCGAGGTCGCAGGCCGCAAGATGCAGAAAGACTTCGAGCCGGTGCTCGAGCGTAAGATCCACCATTTCATTAACGAAGCGCAGGGCATCTGGCACATGGGCCAGCGCGACCAGAACTGGCTCCGGATCAGCATCAATGCCCTCAAGGAAGGCTTCGTGCTTAAGCATTTCGGCGACATTCTCTCGACCCAGCTCAAGCATAAGTTTAACAATATCGTCGACAAGGTTCAGGTGACCCTCTACGTGGATGATGCCGATGTGAAGAAGCTGCTCGCCGATGCCCAGAAAGCATATCTCGAGCGCGATGTGCGCCTCGCCTCCATGACGGATGAATCAGTGGACACATTTTACTCGTGCATCCTCTGCCAGAGCTTTGCTCCGAACCATGTCTGCGTCGTATCGCCGGAACGGCTCGGCCTCTGCGGGGCCTACAACTGGCTTGATGCAAAAGCAGCATACGAAATCGACCCGAATGGCGCAAACCAGCCTGTCATAAAGGGTGAAACGAAGGATCCGGTGAAGGGGCGCTGGACCGGCGTAGACGACTACGTGTACAAGAATTCCCACCAGGCGCTCGAATACTTCAACGCCTACAGCATCATGGACGCGCCGATGACCTCGTGCGGATGCTTCGAATGCATTGTGGCTATCGTGCCAGAGGCCAACGGAGTCATGGTGGTGAACCGGGGCTACACGGGCATGACTCCCATCGGCATGAAGTTCTCGACGCTTGCAGGTACCGTCGGCGGCGGAGCGCAGAGCCCGGGATTTATGGGGATTGGGCGATACTTCCTCACGAGCAAGAAGTTCCTTTCCGCTGAAGGCGGGTTCAAGCGCATCGTGTGGATGACCAAGAACCTCAAGGAGTCCTTTGCGGATCAGTTTAAGCAGCGCGCTGAGGAAGAAGGTGTACCAGATCTCCTCGACAAGATCGCTGACGAGACGGTGGCTGAGGATTCAGAAAAACTGGTTGCATTCCTTACCGAAAAAGGCCATCCTGCTCTCACGATGGAGTCGATGTTCTAATTCCAAAACTGGTAGCAAAATCAGGCGCCCTAAGGGGCGCCTGATTTTTCGAAGGTCGGGTATGTATTAGATCACACGCCACGAAGCACACCACGACCAGGGTATGGCAAAGCACGACGCGGCTGCCGGATTCAAATTTATGGCGGCTTTTTTTGTCCCAAGAGGATGAACGATGGAAGAAAAACTGGAACGAATACTGGGGAGATACTGGGAAAACGAAGGCAACCTTATCTCGATACTACAGGATATCGAGAATGAATTTGGCTTTCTCCGTGAGGACGCGATCTACTGGCTTTCAGAGAGGCTCGATGTGCCGCCCGCGAAATTCTACGGAATCGCAACATTTTACGCGCAGTTTCATCTCAAACCAAAGGGCAAGAACGTGATTACCGCGTGTTGCGGTACAGCATGCCACGTAAAAGGTTCCGAGAGGCTGATCAACAGCTTGCTGAAAGAATTGACCATTCCTGCCGGTGAGGATACGTCAGAAGACCTCAAGTTTACAGTAGAGAAAGTTAACTGTGTCGGTGCGTGCAGCATCGCTCCGGTCGTTATCATCAACAAGACAGTGCATGGGAAAATGACGTCGGACCACCTCATGAAAGAGATGAAGACCTTAAAAGCAGGAGGAACCGGAGACCTGTAGATCTTCCGAAACCTAAACAATGCCGTCTCCGAACACGATAGGGGGAACAGTGGAGTATCCTGGCGGAATGGAAGCTAGTTTTATTGAGCCACATAAAAAACAAGATTCCTGTCCTATCACCGAGTAGCTATCCAGACGAGATCGCACCTGATGTGGTAGTCTCCACGATTACGTAAAACGTGTTCATGCCATCTATAAAAGAGAGTACCATCTCCTCTCGGTACCGAGATGTCAGGAAAGTTTCTGAAATGGTGTCAATGAATAAGTGACAAAAATATACACACATCGCAGATCGTGTTTCGATGTCGAGGCAGTCAGGCTTTCGTTTGAGCCGGATCATGTTCCTATCGTGATTGCGGTTCCTCCTAGAATTGCAGTTACGGAGGTGGAACGGTCAGGTCACAGTCGTCAAGAAATTCAAGACGCTTTTTTCTGCCTAAAACAAATAGCAGCGCAGAAGGCATGTGGTCACGAGGCGACTGAGTAACGTGTATAGGGTTAAGCGAAATGATCATTTTTGTCAAAAAAGAAAACCGGCAGCTGCAGCTAGCTTTGTGCTTTAAGAAACGCCAAGCTGGCATTGGGGCAAATTACTAAGATCCATAAGCGTTTGATGCTGCAATTTCACTCTCGTATCGGAGTTTTGATGAATAAAGACGTCTCCATAAAAGTTTGTATGGGCACCGGTGGAATCGCAGCTGGTGGCGTGGAGGTAATATCCTCCTTTGAGCAAGCCTTTGCCGCAGTGGGTATCCAGGCCTCAGTTCAGAAAAACTGTTCCGTGCACAAAGTCGGCTGTCGAGGCTTCTGCGCACGCGACGTGCTCGTTGATGTGATTGTGAACGGCAGCAAGTCAACGTACCAGTACATAAAGCCAGACATGGTTGATAGGATCGTAAACGAGCACATTGTGGGAGGATCTCCGGTTACCGACTGGCTCGTTAAGGATGATTACCACACCTTCCACAACAAACAAGTCAAGGTTGTGCTCTCGGACTGTGGTGAGGTTGATCCGGAGGACATCGATTCCTACATCAGCCGGGGCGGGTACGAAGCGACGAAGAAGGTGCTAGGGACCATGGCCCCGCAGGAGATCATTGAGGTCATCAGGGCTTCCGGACTACGCGGTCGCGGCGGCGCGGGTTTCTCCACGGGAACGAAATGGGACATGGCGACCAAAGCACCTGGTTCCATCAAGTACCTTATTTGCAACGCCGACGAGGGAGACCCGGGGGCGTTCATGGACCGCTCGATTGTCGAGGGGAATCCCCATGCGGTGATCGAGGGCATGATCATTGGCGCATTTGCCATTGGAGCTCCATACGGATATGTCTATATTCGAGCTGAGTATCCGCTTGCAGTGGAACGACTTCACCTGGCAATTAAGCAGGCAAAAGCGCGAGGCTACCTCGGCAAGAATATTCTAGGCAGAGGTTTTGATCTCACGATCAAGGTCAAGCTTGGCGCAGGAGCTTTTGTGTGCGGCGAAGAGACTGCGCTGATCGCTTCTATCGAGGGCAAGCGCGGACAGCCGCGAGCAAAGCCGCCGTTTCCGGTCCAAAA
This sequence comes from Nitrospirota bacterium, assembly GCA_035625205.1. Classification (GTDB taxonomy): domain Bacteria; phylum Nitrospirota; class UBA9217; order UBA9217; family UBA9217; genus JAJYKN01. The sequence goes on from DASPQB010000187.1 coordinate 21,227, forward strand.
AGGACTGTGGGGATACCCGACCATCATAAATAATGTTGAGACGCTCGCAAACGTGCCCTACATCATGCGAAGAGGGGCTTCCTGGTATGCAGGAATGGGTACGGAGAAGAGCAAAGGCACGAAAGTTTTTGCGCTCACCGGCAAGATTCTGAACTCCGGCCTCATCGAAGTGCCAATGGGTATCCCCCTTAAAGAAGTGATCTACGACATCGGCGGAGGCATTGAGGGCGGCAGGAAGCTCAAGGCGGTCCAGACGGGAGGGCCGTCGGGCGGATGCATTCCGTCGAACATCATCGATACGACACTGGATTATGAATCGCTCGGTAAGGTAGGATCCATTATGGGATCCGGCGGCATGGTGGTTCTGGACGAAACAGACTGTATGGTCAACGTGGCCAAGTATTTCCTTCAGTTCACTCAGGCAGAATCGTGCGGTAAGTGCGTGCCCTGCCGTGTCGGCACTAAACGGCTTCTCGAGATCCTGACCAGGATCACCGAGGGCAAAGGCAGGGAGGGCGATATCGAACTCCTCGAAACTCTGAGCATCGATGTGAAGACCTCCTCCCTTTGCGGCCTCGGTCAATCAGCGCCGAATCCGATACTCTCCACGATCAAATATTACCGAGACGAGTACGAAGCGCACATCTACGAGAAACGCTGTCCTGCAGGGGTGTGCAAAGATCTGCTCTCGTACAGCATTCTCGAAGAGTTTTGCAAAGGCTGCACGGCCTGCAGTCGCGTCTGCCCCGCAGGGGCAATTATCGGCGAAAAGAAAAAACCCCACAAGATTATCCAAGACATCTGCATCAAGTGTGGCGCTTGCTTTGAGACGTGCAAGTTCAAGTCGATAAAAAAAGGGTAACCAATGGCGAACCTCTCGATAAACGGTAAAAAAATCACCGCTACTGACGGGATAACCGTTCTTGATGCCGCACGGCGCAACGATGTCTACATCCCTACGCTGTGTGACGATCCTCGGCTTGAGCCTCATGGCGGTTGCCGGTTGTGCCTCGTGCAAATCAAAGGGATGCCCCGTCCGGTAACCGCCTGCACGACCCCGATAACCGAGGGGATGGAGGTCGAAACCACGAACGCGCTGATCGAACGCCAGCGGCGCACGATCGTTGAGCTTTTGTTGTCCGACCATCCGAACGACTGTATGGTATGCGAGCGGGCTGGTGATTGCACGCTGCAGGAACTTGCATATTTTTACGAAATCCGCACGAATCGTTTTGCCGGGGAACGCAGGACGTACTCGAAAAAGGATGCTAATCCGTTCATCGAACGCGACATGGAGAAGTGCATTCTATGCGGAAAGTGCGTGCGTGTGTGTGAAGAAATCCAGGGGTTCGGCGCAATCGACATCTCTCGCCGTGGATTCGTTGCCAAGGTCTCTACACCGTTCGAAAAGGATCTTGACTGCGAATTCTGTGGCCAGTGTGTCAGTGTTTGCCCCACCGGTGCTCTCATGGGGAAGCAATCTCTAGGTAAAGGTCGACAGAAAGATGTAAAGGCGGTCGAAACTGTTTGTCCCTACTGCGGCTGCGGATGCAACCTTACCTTGCATGTGAACAGGAACGAAGTGCTCCGCGTTACGTCGCGCAGAGATACCATAAACGAAGGGTGGCTCTGCGTCAAAGGACGGTTCGGGTTCAGTTTCATCAATAGTCCGGAACGGCTTAAGACACCACTCATCAAGAAGGACGGGAAGTTTGTCGAAGCTTCCTGGGACGAGGCCCTTGGATACATAGCCGCAAAACTCAGCGCTATCAAGAGCAAGCATGGTTCCGATGCCATCGGCGGCCTGTCGTCTGCACGATGTACGAACGAGGAAAACTATCTGTTTCAGAAGTTCATGCGCGCGGCGATTGGCACGAACAATGTCGACCACTGCGCGCGCCTCTGACATAGCTCGACTGTGGCCGGTCTGGCCACTGTGTTCGGTTCTGGTGCCATGACGAACTCCATGGCTGAGATCGAAAATAACGAAGTCATTTTTGTAATTGGCTCGAATACTAAAGAAAGCCATCCCATCATAGCGCTCAGAATGATCAAGGCTAAACGGAAAGGTGCGAAGATAATCATCGCGGATCCACGGCGAGTACCGCTGGTCAGGTTTGCCGATGTCTGGCTGCAGCACCAGCCCGGCACTGATGTCGCTCTCCTGAACGGCATGATGCACGTAATCCTGAAAGAAGGCCTTTCTAAAAAAGGTTTCATCGAATTAATGACAGAGGGATTCGATGACGCTTTCATGAAAAATCTCGAAGCCTTCACGCCAGACTTTGCATCAAAGATCACAGGTGTACCCGCCGACTTGATCTTGAAGGCTGCGCGTCTTTACGGATCTTCGGAGCATGCTGGCATTTATTATACCATGGGCATAACCCAGCACGCCCATGGCACGGACAATGTTTTCTCAATTGCCAACCTTGCCCTCATGACGGGGAACCTCGGCAAGGAGAGTGCGGGCGTGAACCCGCTACGGGGACAAAATAATGTACAGGGATCCACGGATATGGGCTGCACCCCCAACATGTATCCCGGGTACCAGCGCGTGACGATCCCGGCTATCAGGGAGAAGTTCGAGGCCCTTTGGAAAGTGAAACTGTCTGAGAAGGAAGGCATGACCGCCACGGAGATGATCCCGGCGGCTGAAAAAGGCGCTCTCAAAGCCCTATATGTCATGGGCGAGAACCCTGTGATTTCTGATCCGAATAGCAAACATACCATCAAGGCGCTCAGAGAGCTCGAACTCCTTGTGGTTCAGGACATCTTTATGACCGACACGGCCGAACTCGCCCATGTCGTGCTTCCGGCTACTTCCTTTGCCGAGAAGGTAGGTACGTTTACGAATACCGAGCGCCGCGTTCAGCGCGTTCAGAGAGCAGTTAATCCTCCGGGGAGTGCCATGATGGATTCGCTTATTATCATGGAGCTCTCAAAGCGCATGGGGTATGAAATGACTTACAATCACATGGTCGAGATTTTTCGCGAGATAGGCCAAGCATGGCCCGCGCTTGCGGGAATGAGTTATGCCCGACTTGAAGACGGCGGCCTTCAGTGGCCTTGCCCAACGTCGGAACATCCGGGAACGCAGTATCTCTTTAAGGGAGGCTTTCCCCGGGGCAAGGGCAGGTTCACGCTAGTGAGCTACAAACCCTCGCATGAAGTCACGGACAAGGACTATCCGTTTCTGCTGACTACGGGCAGGACGCTCTTCCAATACCATACCGGCACAATGACACGAAGGGTCAAACCAATTGATTCCGTGTCACCGGAAGCCTTTATTGAGATCAATCCTGAGGATGCCAGGTTGCTCGGTATCGACGATGGTTCCAAAGTGCAGGTAAGCTCGCGCCGGGGTTCAATCACCGTGAAGGCGATGGTGACCAAGAGACTGAAGAAAGGGCTCGTCTTCATCCCCTTCCACTTTAAGGAATCGGCCGCAAACATGCTCACAAGCAGCACTGCGCTCGATCCCGTGTCCAAGATCCCCGCGTTCAAGGTTTCAGCGGTGCGGATAGAGAAAGCATGAGACGAATGCAGGGGGCTGTTGAGACTACTCAAGAATCGATAATCAGCTCTGAGCAGGAGCGAGTCCCCTCGGCTTGCATTCTGCCAATTATTCAATAGGAGGAACAATGGCCGACAATTCAGCACTGAAGCAGCAGATACTCTTCACCGACCTGACCGACACCGAGCTGGGTATGATTGCACAAAAAATCGTGATTGAGAGTTATTCGAAAGGACAATCGATCTTCAGGGAGGGCGAGCAGACCGGAGGAATCTACCTCGTGAAGAAGGGAAAGGTCGAGATCTCGAAGCAAACTCCGGACGGCTGGAAACAGACCCTGGCCGTCATAACAGAAAACCAGATTTTCGGTGAACTGTCCGTGATCGAGAACAAGAAGACGCATGGCGCAGATGCTACGGCACTTGAGGCTACGGATCTTTATCTCTTCACGACCGATAAGTTTAAGGCTCTAGAAAAAAGCGATCCCGCAACGATGTATAAAATTATGAGAACCATTGCACGACTAGCTAGCAAAAATGTGCACTCCATGAACGACAAACTAGTGAAACTCCTTATCAGTTATTGATGAAGGGGAAAACGGTAACTCCCAGGAGCCGAACCGGGCAGCGTTTATGGAGTAATATCCGAGGCGATCATTGTCCCGTTGTAAATCGTGAACTGGGCAATTCTCAGTATTGTAGCGAATGTATTAACATAAATTTATAGAAAGCAAAGGAGGCACAGGATGGCACTGGATCCAACAAAGCATGCGGACTGGGAAATTGCGGAAGATTCAGAAAAGAGGATGAAGCAGATCGCGGAGATCGCGGAGAAGATGGGACTCACGAAGGAAGAGTTGTTGCCCTATGGCCACTATATCGCCAAGGTCGACTTCAAGAAGGTCTTGAAACGGTTTGAGGGAAAACCGGACGGCAAGTATATTGATGTGACGGCCATCACCCCTACACCCTTGGGGGAGGGCAAATCGACTTCAACCATAGGACTAACCCAGGGTTTGGGAAAGCGCGGCAAGAATGTGATTGCCGCAATCCGCCAGCCATCGGGTGGCCCGACCATGAACATCAAAGGTTCAGCAGCGGGTGGCGGTCTATCGCAAGTCATCCCGCTGACGCCGTTCTCGCTCGGTCTTACCGGTGATATCAACGCTATCATGAATGCTCATAATCTGGCGATGGTTGCGCTCACGTCGCGCATGCAGCACGAATTCAATTACGATGACGAGCAGCTTGCCAAACGAAAACTGAAGAGGCTTAATGTCGACCCACACAATGTGGAGATGAAGTGGATCATCGACTTCTGCGCTCAGTCACTCCGGGAGATCGTCATCGGCATGGGCGGCAAGTCGAACGGTTTCATGATGAAGTCCGGCTTCGCGATTGCCGTTTCCTCGGAAGTGATGGCGATTCTGGCTGTTGCCAGGGATTTGAAGGACATGCGTGAACGCATGGGGCGGATCGTCGTTGCCTACAGCAAGGACGGCACGCCGATTACGACCGCCGATCTCGGCGTGGACGGCGCCATGACCGCATGGATGGTTGAGGCCCTGAATCCCAATCTGCTTCAGACCATCGAGGGCCAGCCGTGCTTTGTGCATGCAGGACCGTTCGCAAACATCGCTATTGGTCAGTCCTCAATTATTGCGGACCGTGTCGCACTCAAGCTGGGTGACTACGTTGTGACCGAATCCGGTTTTGCTGCTGACATCGGCTTCGAAAAATTCTGGAACCTTAAGTGCCGCATATCGGGTCTTAAGCCCCACGCGGCCGTTGTCGTTGCCACGATCCGGGCGCTCAAGTGCCACGGCGGTGCACCCATTCCCGTGCCAGGCAAACCAATGCCCGTGGAGTACAAGGGTGAGAATGTTGCCTGGGTCGAGAAGGGCTGTGAAAACTTGATCCACCACATCAAAACTGTGAAGAAAGCGGGCATCAACCCTGTAGTCTGTATCAATGCTTTCTACACCGATACGGATAACGAGATCAAGGCCGTGCGTCGTCTCGCCGAAGCAGCCGGTGCCCGCGTTGCCCTGTCGAAACACTGGCAGAAGGGAGGCGACGGAGCGCTCGAGTTCGCAGATGCAGTTGTCGATGCTTGCAATGAAAAGAATGACTTTAAGCTTCTCTATGATCTTAATACACCACTCCGCAAACGCATCGAGCTCATTGCGAAGGAAGTGTACGGAGCAGACGGCGTAGATTACACACCAGAGGCAGAGGCAAAGGCCAAAAAGATGGAGGCCGACCCCGAAATTGCCAAGCTTGGCACGTGCATGGTGAAGACCCACCTCTCATTAACGGACAACCCGAACTTGAAAGGTGTTCCCAAGGGATGGAGACTTCGGATCCGCGATATCCTGACCTACAAGGGAGCAGGTTTTGTAGTCCCGGTAGCCGGCACCATCACACTCATGCCGGGAACGTCATCCGACCCGGCTTACCGCCGTGTGGATGTGGACGTCGAGACCGGCAAGGTGCAGGGCGTATTCTAAGACAGAGCCTGCAGCTCAGGTGCTGAAAGTTTAGCCTTAAAGGTGTCTAATAAACTCGCTAAATACCCTTATTCGCGATAGCTCGAATAAGGGTATTTTTTTTTCAAAACGAGATAGTCAGGAATGATCAAAAACGAGTTGGCGGAACGCATAGTATGATTTTTTATAGAAAAAAATTCCTCCTGTGACAAACCCTTTTAGCTCTGCAGCGGTCCTGCAAAATGCCGATTCGAAGACCGTAAGCCCGGATCCATCCTGTTATGGTGTATGCTACGCTTTAACTCCGGCAAGAATCTTTCAATCAGGATCTGGAGTACGGATTTCGTCCTTTTGTAAACGTCAATGACCGCGGCAGAACCTCTGGCATGGTGAATACGAGCTCCGTTTACATCAGCAGGATGCCGGCATTGCAGCAGCAGAATTGAAATTGCGGTTGGGTAACTCTAGGGTCTTGGTCCCCATACCTGCCTACGGAACATTCCAGAGATGAACATGCGGGGATGTGCATTGGCAATCCTTATACCGGAAGACAACCTTAAAGGATCAATTCTCATAGACACAATTTCCCGGGCGGCGACATAATTGGGAGATTGTTTTTGGATGATTTGCCGTTGTTCCAAGGAGAAACTCGAAGACACGCCACACGAGATGAAAGTGCTGAGTGAACTGTGGGTAAAAAAGGACGCCGTATAGTCCAGCGTCCTATGCCGGGACAAGTGCATTTGAAACAGGCTTGTTAATGTGCCATCTCTACTTTATCTCTTTCATGAAGGTAAGCCTGTTTTCCCGCATCAATTGCGCTGTTTACGGCTGTCAACGCTTCAGTATAGAATTCCCGAGTTTTGCCCGCAGCAGAAACGAGCTTTTCTTTGCCATTAACCGCGATATCCTTAATTTGCTTTCTCACTTCCCTTCCCGCTTTAGGGGCAAACAATAGCCCGAGAGCCGCTCCCACGATACCGCCGACTAAAAAAGGAACCACGATGGAACGCTCTTTCGTGACCAGTTCTTCTTTCATGATAATCCCTCCTTCCTGTCTCTCAGGTTACTCAACAGGGTTACAACACCTGTCTTAATTCCGGCCTTCAGACCGGACACATTTGCACGCACAGATTTATCAAACTTCCCCTCATAGGACCGGTAAATACCTTTTATTATACTCTGTGTTGCTATCAATGCCACAGCAGTTTCCCGCAGAACTTTTGAGAGAACTGCAACATCGTCGGTTATGGTCTTAAGACCTTCAAATGCATGTCTTCCTGCTGCAAGCCCGGGATGGAGGTTTTCCTCTGCTTCTGCTATGAGCTGCCGGATAGCACGACTCGTCCTTCTCATTTCAATAATATAAAAAATATGGAAGCATGCAACAACTATAAATGAAACAACCCCTATTGCCAACAGTAGTTCGGTAAACGACATAATATAAACATCTCCTTTTCCTCAAGTATATCACATTCCCGTTTTTCTTTAGTTTGCGGGCATAAAAAGCGAAAGCCTGATCTTCTCAGCGGTGAAGACTTCCACGTGTCACTTAAAAAAAAAACAGAACATGAAATCGAGTCTTTTTCATTCTCTTTCTTGAGAATCGATCTTTTAAATCAAGATAGCTCGCAATATATTGCATTTTAAAAGCTGTGAAAAGAGAAATGCATGAGAAAGAAAAAGAAAACAGAAAAGAGAGATGACATACTATAGTATTATAAATTGAGCAAAAAGTGGAAATTCGCCGGATTTTAGAAAAGACTTGGAGAAATGTCACTGTGGGCAGGAAACAGCGTGGACCCCTATGCTGTAGCGTTGGAGCGTGTCGAGAAAATAGATTGGGAAAACGATATACTGCTTCAGTATTTTTTAATGATCTCGCTTGATTTTTTTTCCCCTATTGTTTGAAAATCTAGAATGTTGGACTTGTGGCAGTATAGCACCCTTTATGATGTGTTTAGCCTCTTCGAGTAATGATGCGTCTTTAAGCGAAACTTTCTTATTGTCAATTGAAGCGCCATTAAAGCAACTTATAGCACGGATAGCATCCACGTCTAGCGCCATTTCTACGTAGCCAGAACCCTTTGGACGTCGGGACAGGAGGTCTATCTTAATTTTGACCGATTCGACTGCACCAATCTGATCAAAAATGTTTTTCAAATTCTCCTCGGTTTATCGGGCGGCAGATTTTCTACAATAATTTTCATGCCTACGCTCGCATCCCCTTTCCTCCAGTAAGAGAATGTGAAATGAAAATAACAGAAAAGTAAAAGCTAAATAATTTTGAGAATATTATATGAGAAATGATCAATTTGCGTCAAAAAAATTTATACATTCTGAATTTATGATAAAAGAGCCTAGTGTTGTGTCTCGGAAATACATTGACAAAGTCGTTTGACCTTTGCCAAAATTGAATCAGCTGTTGCCGTCCAACCAAATGGATGAGTGTTTTGATTATAGTGAGTCACAAAATGTTCGATTTTTGCGATTAGGTCTTTAACACTCTTGAACGTTCCACGGCGAATGGCCCTTTGCGTAATAACATTAAACCAGATTTCGACTTGATTGAGCCAAGAAGCATACGTGGGTGTATAGTGAGCCTGGTAACGCGGATGTGCCGCGAGCCATCGTTTAACCATGGGATGCTTATCGGTGGCGTAATTATCGACGACCAGATGGATTTTTAAATCAGGTGGAATGTTGGCATCGACCTGTTTAAGAAATTGAAGATATTCCTGATGGC
>DASPQB010000188.1:0-4048 GCA_035625205.1 Nitrospirota bacterium
CTCCCGGATAATATACCCGCCTTCACGCTTAACAAGGTATGCGGTTCCGGGCTGAAGTCTGTTGCGCTCGCGGGCCAGGCCATTGCTTCGGGGCAAGCGAATATCATTATTGCAGGCGGCATGGAACATATGTCGAGTGCGCCTTATGTGGTGAAATCAGCACGGTGGGGGCAGCGTTTAGGCAATGCGGAAATGATAGACACGCTAATCAACGATGCCCTGTGGGACATGTTCTATGATATTCACATGGGAACGACCGCTGAGAATGTTGCGGAGAAATATCGTATCAGCAGGGCGGAGCAGGACTCTTTTGCCGCAGCATCCCAGAGGAAGACCGAGCAGTCGATCAAGGAAGGCAAGTTCAAGGAGGAGATCGTTCCTCTGAAGATAAAACAGCCGAAAGGTGAGGATAAGGTCTTTGATACTGACGAGCACCCCCGTTTCGGCACCACCGTCGAGAGCCTTGCGAAACTGGAGCCAGCGTTCAAGAAAGAAGGTACGGTGACTGCCGGGAATGCCTCCGGGATCAACGATGGAGCTGCCGCCGTGCTCGTTGTTTCCCACGCCAAGATGAAGGAATTTCAACCTGCCTGGGCATTCAGAATCAAGGGTGCGTCGTCAGCCGCCCTGGATCCGGCGTTCATGGGCCTCGGCCCCATCAATGCTTGCAAACATCTCATTACCCAGGCACAGTGCACGGTAAATGACCTTGACCTCATAGAAATCAATGAGGCATTTGCATCCCAATCGATCCAGGTTCACCGTGTGATGGGATGGGACATGAACAAGGTGAACGTCCTGGGCGGTGCCATCGCCCTAGGGCATCCGGTGGGGGCGAGCGGAACGCGAATCCTCGTCACTTTAATGTATGAGATGGTTCGGAGAGACGCGAACCTGGGGCTGGCTTCGCTCTGTATCGGCGGTGGCCAGGGCATTGCCATGATCATCGAACGGGTCAGATAAATCTCTTCGTGACAAGATTTCAGCCGGAAACGCCGTTGGGGGGTAGTACCGCAGCCCGGCTCTGCCGGAGATGCCGCATTTCCTCGAGACCTCTGTATCATTCGGAAAAGCAGTACCTCGAAAATAGCCTCGAGGCAGATGCTGCCATGGAAGTCGCTTGGGAGGGACCGATTGATTAGCTGGGGCAAGCGCCCGGGAAAGCCCATCTCGACATTGTTTTGTTCAACAATGCTCTTCATCAGAAGAGCTTCGATAAGTTTTTAAAAAAAAGCAGTTCCTTGCCGACTACTCAGACCTTATCAAAACCGTCACGAGGAGGCCCGAATTCATAAAGCAATCTCGGGATAGATACCATAATTACTTTCAACGGTGTGACGGTTCGTGAGCTACGACATGCCCTTCCTGTGTAACGAATAGGGAGTGGATACCGCAATGCTTGGCTTTGCCACTATTTTTCTCGCTTTCTTCCTATTATTATCTACGATGCTAGCCAGTTTATGGGCAGAAGTATGGATTACAACCGGCAATTGGTGACATGCAGAGCGATCCAAAAATGATTAGTTATATCCTGAATGAACGGTTGAGGAGGTTACATGGCAGGAGAGAATTCGACTGATGTTTTCCAGACAGAGGGAACGACCTTTCCTCCGTCTCCGGAGTTCAGTAAATCGGCGTATATAAACAACCTGAATAAGTATGAAGCGCTTTACCGGCGCTCCATTCAGGATCCCGAGGGTTTCTGGTCGGAGCAGGCGGAAACGATGCTCTCTTGGTACGGCAAATGGAGCAAAACCCTCGAGTATAGTTTTGAAAAGCCTGACATCAAGTGGTTCATCGGCGGAACGTTGAACGCGTCATATAACTGCATCGATCGCCACCTTACCGGCTGGCGCAAAAACAAGGCGGCAATCATCTGGGAGGGGGATGACGGTTCTAATCAAACATTGACCTATCAGCAGCTTTATTACGAAGTAAATCGTTTCTCCAATGTGCTGAAGAAAAAAGGCATTCACCGCGGCGACCGCGTATCGATTTATCTTCCCATGATTCCCGAGCTTGCAATATCGATGCTTGCCTGCGCGCGCATCGGCGCCATCCACAGCGTGGTCTTCGGCGGGTTTTCAGCCCAAGCGCTTCGTGACCGCATCCAGGACTGCGCATCGAAGTTCTTGATAACCGCGGACAAGTCGATTCGCGGAGGCAAGTTCACACCCCTCAAAGCGAATGCAGACGAAGCGCTTACTGCTTGCCCAACGGTCGAAGGAATGATCGTGGTCCGCAGGGCGGACGGCAAAGTGGACATGAAGGAAGGCAGGGATAGCTGGTGGCACGAAGAAATGGTGGCCGCAGATATAACTTCGTACAGCGAACCTGAGAAAATGGACGCTCATGATCCTCTCTTTATTCTTTACACCTCCGGCAGTACGGGCAAACCCAAGGGCGTTCTTCACACAACGGGCGGGTATCTCTTGTTCGCTGCCCTTACATTTAAATGGATCTTCGACTACAAGGAGCAAGACACGCATTTCTGTACTGCCGACATCGGCTGGATCACCGGTCACACTTACATCGTCTACGGGCCGTTTGCAATCGGTGCGACGAGCCTTATGTTTGAGGGCGTGCCGACTTATCCTGCCCCGGACCGTTTCTGGGAAGTCATCGACAAACACCAGGTGAATATCTTTTACACTGCACCAACCGCAATCCGCGCGCTTATGAAGGAAGGCAATACGTGGATAGAGAAGCACGATCTTCTGAGCCTCAGGGTTCTCGGCTCCGTAGGGGAACCGATCAATCCCGAGGCGTGGATGTGGTATTATACGCATATTGGAAAAAGAAAAATTCCTATCGTAGATACCTGGTGGCAGACTGAGACCGGGGGAATACTCATTACACCGCTCCCGGGGGCGCATACACTGAAACCCGGCTCAGCATGCAAGCCATTTTTCGGCGTTGTGCCGGGGGTAGTGAGGGAAAACGGTTCGTCTACGTCCGTAAACGAGGGAGGCTTTCTCGTGATCGAGAAACCCTGGCCAGGGATGCTCTCGGGTATGTATGGAGACCCTGGGAACAAGCGGATGAAAGAAGTTTATTTTTCAAGATTCCCAGGGAAGTACTTTACCGGAGACGGCGCTCGTATCGACAAGGACGGCGACTACTGGCTTACAGGGCGTATTGACGATATGCTGAAAGTAAGCGGACATCGCCTAGGGACGGCCGAGCTTGAGAGCGCACTAGCATCACATCCGTCAGTGGCCGAAGCTGCGGTCGTGGGATATCCGCACCCGATAAAGGGTGACGGCATCTATGCCTACGTTGTACTGAAAGACGGGAATGTCCCGAGCGAGGAGCTGAAGAAAAAGCTTTCGGATCACGTGCGAACGGTGATCGGGCCAATCGCGAAGCCCGATAAGCTACAGTTCACTCCGAGCCTCCCGAAGACACGAAGCGGCAAGATTATGCGTAGGATTCTGAGAAAGATCGCGAGCGGCGAAACAGAGGATCTCGGCGATACTTCGACACTAGCAGATGCTTCCGTTGTAAGCTCACTCGTGAGTGAACAGCAGTAATATTTAATGAAAGCAATTCACCTGCAAATTGTTTTGGCGGGTTGCCATCAGTCAGTGGTTTATCTGCTTCCGACGAAATACGGATATCAGATGATTTTATTTGACAGGCTGACGGCCAGGAGCTACACTTAACGCTCAGCGTAATAATTTGCAGGCCGATCGAGGAAGCTCGGATGCGGTTCAGAACCGTCTCTTAGTCCACCCCATCTCACGAGAGGTCTGGACCGCCATGAAGCATATTGGAGATGCGCAGCAAATAAGTGATTGGAGATATCCTCCACAAGAGGTCAGCTGGATGGTGGCCGATTCTGAGTAGGAGGCTGGATGAAGCCCGTCTCTGTCCCTAGCTCAATCCTTCTTTCCGTTTGCTTCTACATGGGCGGGGCATCGCCGCAGATAGTACGATGAATACGCTTTTCAGGCCGTATGAGTTGAAAAGAGCACGAAATGGTGAAAGGGTTCAGGCTGGGAGACTTTGAACTGACTTGGCTGAACGGTGGACGCTTCGAGCTAGA
>DASPQB010000189.1:0-3130 GCA_035625205.1 Nitrospirota bacterium
CTGGATATAAGTGCCTAGTTCCTTCTTAATGGAAAGGTAAAGTTACTCTAGTATTGAATTTTTGTTCGGGAAATAATAGAAAAGAGTGCCTGTGGAGACGCTTGCTTCTTTACTTATTTGGGAGGTCGGTGTTGCATCAAAGCCTTGAGCGATGAAAAGGTTTAGGGCAACTTCCAAAATTTTATCTTTAGTGCCTGAAATCGGCATTTTTTGGTCACTGCAATTTTTTTGAAAGCCGGCATTATGGTCCTCTAATACAATATAAAGCAACTTGAGGTATCGTACTTCATAATTATCTACATTTCTGATGTGAATGACTCTCCTAATCTCTTTTCACGTTGGTTTCGGCAGAAATCGTTTTACAAGAGGGACCATCAATTTTGTCTGCCACCCACCAAGGGCTTCCTTCACTGATTTAAGCTCTGTTGGAACTGCTATGTGTTGAGGGCAGTGCTTCGCGCATTTACCACACTCTATGCAGAGTGATGCATCTCCCGCCTTTTCGCCCAGCGGCCCCACTCCCATCAAAAGGAATGCGTAAAACACACGAGATTGCATTTTTGAGCCCGGCAGAAAATGTTGATTGTAGAACTGGAAGTTACTCGGAATGTTAACTCCTTGTGGACACGGCATGCAGTACCCACACCCCGTGCACGGTACCTTGATCAACCGCTTGTAGGCATCAGAGACTCTGCTGACCGTTGCCAGTTCGTCTGCGTTCATAGAATTTGGTAAAGCGGTTTCGGCTGTGTGCAGATTTTCAGTTATGTGCCGTTCGTCATTCATGCCGGAGAGAACGACTGTCACTTCCGGGTGGTTCCACACCCAGCGTAACCCCCACTCAGCAGCAGATCGCTGAGGGCTAGCGCCTCTATAAATCTGTTCCACTCCTTTTAGAAGTTTATTGGCCAATGTCCCCCCACGGAGAGGCTCCATGATCATAACGGCAACGTTTTTTGAAGCCGCGTACTTTAAGCCTTCAGTCCCCGCCTGAAGGTCTTCGTCTACAAAATTGTACTGGATTTGGCAATTCGTCCAGTCGTTTGCATCGATGATTTCTTTAAATGTCGTGAGCGTACCGTGGAAAGAGAATCCCGTATTGAGTATCTTTCCTTCAGCTTCTGCTCTGTCGAGAAAGTCCAACACGTTAAACTCTTGCAGTTTGTTCCAGCTTCCAAGATCAAGACCTTGCAAAAGATAATAGTCAATATGGTCAGTGTTGAGCTTTTGCAGCGACGTGTCGAGCATTTTAGCCATGCCTTCAGGCTTACGCAGTACAAAATGCGACAGTTTGGTGGCGACTTTCACCTTGTCCCGGTATCCATCTGCCAGCGCTTTTCCAAGCAATGTTTCGCTCTCACCAGTGTGGTACATAGGAGCTGTGTCAAGATAATTCACGCCGTGATCTATAGCGAAACGAATCTGCTGCATTGCATGATCTTGGTTAATAGCGAGGCCTCTTTGAGGCAGGCGCATACATCCAAATCCTAAGGCTGAAAGTTTATCGCCATTTTTTGGTACGGTTCTATATTGCATTTTATGCACATCCGATTTTTTGATTTAAAACAAGCTTCGACTGACTAGTCAATGTCTGAGGCTATCAGCTCCGGCGACTGTCATGCTATTGGACACGTAAGAGATTAAGATTGTGGCGAAATTTTTCGTCTTTTACTGATAACATTCTTATAGGATGTCACTGCAATTTCTCTCCCATGCGCAGACTTATTGTGATTGTGGAGATTTCTAGCAGAGCCTTTAGCAAATTATATCCAGAAAAGCCGTTACAAAACATAAGATCGATTGAAGTCCTGCACTTTCTGAGACTCGATTACCAGGAAATCGCTTTGATAGCACGAGTTGAATTTAACAAGCCAGATGTCAGCATCGAGGACGTACTCAGTGATGACGTTTCTGACGTACATCTTCTCGAACATGAAAAAGAGAGCGGAGCCTACGTCTATTTTATAAAGGCCAGACCAGCAGAGTCCGCCCACGTGGGAACCGATCTCGCAGTAGGTGGGGGGTACTTCTCTCTGCCGTTTGAAGTGAAAGATGGAAAGGTGAAGCTTACGTTCCTCGGAAGCGCCAAGCAGGTGAGGGATTTTATTAAGTTGTTTGAAGAGGCAGATGTCCGTTACCGGGTTGTCTCGCATACGGACGCACAGTTTCCACCACACTCGCCGCTGAGTCATCTGACGGAAAAGCAGCGCCGGGTTCTCATCACGGCTCACAATCTTGGCTATTATGATGTGCCAAGGAAGATAGGCCTCGTGCAGCTTGCTAAACGACTTGACCTTGCAATTTCAACCTTGGATGTGCATCTGCGGAAAGCGGAGAGACGGTTGCTGAATCACATAATAAATGATTCATAAAAGCACGAGATGAAGGAAGGCATTTCGGTGGGCCCTTCCCGAGATCAACCGGCGAAAGGTTGACGGATACAGAGCAAGAGGATTGTCTGGTCGGCCTTTTCGATTTCACGGATGATGGAATGGACATCCCCTACAACACGCTGCTCGCGGCAAAGGGATGGAGAACTGAGGGAGAATCATGAAGTGATGCTTGAGTGGTTAAAAAGGAGATTTAAACCTTCAAATAGATAAAATAAGGCCATAATGAAGTGATAAGTGTGACCACATACTAAAAGATAATAATAGTTTGAATCTGGATGTTTTCTGGTTTTTCATGGGATCTTGTTCACATTATCCTTCGAGGTGTTAGCACGCCTCATCGGTCAATGGGGATCCCCTTGCGCATGAGCCGGAGCGCGAGGAGAGCGATCCAGCCCCAGCCGATAATGATTGAGAGTCGCTGAATGAGGCCGACCGGTGCGTTTGGATTGGGAGATTCTGCCACACCAGTAGCGAAGAAGAATATGACGACCAGGATGCCTGTCGCAATAGAATAAAAGGTCCAGCCGTGCCATGCGGGATCACCTACGAAGCGCCGTGCCAGCACAAAGCAGGCCATAGGCAGCGAGATGAAGCCGACAAGACTGAAGACCCCGTGGAGAACGCCGTGAAGAGTCAGGGTGCTCGGAGTGTACGGCGCTCCTGGTGGATAACCGAGACCAGGATCGGTCACGAAGAAACCAGCACCGATGAGGCAGAGGCCGAATATGCCTAAGAGG
>DASPQB010000190.1:0-16475 GCA_035625205.1 Nitrospirota bacterium
AAACCCGAAGAGGTCATCGAGGAAATAAAACAGTCAGGATTGCGTGGACGCGGCGGAGCGGGGTTCCCTACCGGACTGAAGTGGGAACTGGGGAGAAAAGCGCCCGGCACAACCAAGTACATCGTCTGCAATGCCGATGAAGGCGACCCCGGTGCGTTTATGGACCGCGCCGTTATCGAAGGCAATCCGCACACCGTTATCGAAGGCATGATCATCGGCGCCTATGCACTTGGTGCAAACCACGGCTACGTGTACATCAGGGCCGAATATCCCCTTGCCGTTGAGCGCTTGAAACGCGCCTTGGCCCAGGCAACCGCCCGGGGATACCTTGGAAACAACATTTTCGGTTCCCCCTTTGATTTCGAGATTAAGATCAAACTAGGCGCGGGGGCCTTTGTCTGCGGCGAAGAGACGGCACTCATCGCGTCCATCGAAGGCCAGCGGGGCACGCCGCGCGCCAAACCCCCCTTTCCCGTTAACCGGGGGCTGTGGCAGTTGCCCACCGTCATCAACAATGTGGAAACCCTCGCCAACATCCCTTACATAATCCAGCGCGGATGCGGCTGGTATGCCTCATATGGCACGGAGAAATCAAAGGGAACCAAGGTCTTCGCGCTTACCGGCAAGATCAAGAACCCCGGCCTCATCGAGATCCCAATGGGCATCACGCTCCGGGAGATCATTGAGGACATCGGCGGAGGCATTGAAAGCGGCAAACCCCTGAAAGCCGTTCAGACCGGCGGCCCCTCGGGAGGCTGCATACCTGCCAGCATGCTGGATCTGAACGTGGATTACGAGTCCCTCGCCAAGGTCGGTTCCATCGTCGGCTCGGGCGGGATGATCGTTGTCGACGAGGACGACTGCATGGTGAGCATGGCGAAATATTTTACCCAGTTCACCCAGGCGGAGTCCTGCGGCAAGTGCGTTCCCTGCCGGGTCGGGACCAAGAGACTGTTGGAGACACTCGAGCGGATCACCAGCGGCCACGGCAGGAGCAACGACATAGAGCGGCTCGAAAAACTCTCCGCCGGCATAAAATCCACGGCGCTCTGCGGCCTCGGCCAGACGGCGCCCAACCCGATACTCAGCACGATAAAATATTTCCGTGAGGAATTCGAAGCCCATATCAAGGACAAGAAGTGCCCCGCGAAGGTCTGCAAGAACCTGCTCACCTATTCCATCAATGAGGAGATGTGCAAGGCCTGCGGCGCCTGTCTGCGGGCATGCCCGTCCGGAGCTATCACGGGGGCGAAAAAGGTTCCCCACAAGATCGATCAGAGCAAGTGCATCAAGTGCGGCTCCTGTTTTGACGTTTGCAAGTTCAATTCGGTAGAAAGGGATTAACCATGCCCCGGATAACCATCAATAATCGAGAGCTTACCGTACCGGACAACACGACGATTCTGGATGCAGCCAGAAAACACCATATTTACATACCGACGCTCTGCAACCACCCCAAGCTGACCCCGTCCGGCGGGTGCCGGCTTTGCATTGTCGAGGTGAAGGGGATCCCCCGGCCCGTGGCCTCCTGTACGACGCCCGTCACGGAAGGCATGGAGGTCACGACGTCGACACCGCAGATCGAGGACATGCGAAAACTCGTCCTCGAACTGATCATCTCCGATCATCCCAACGATTGCATGGTGTGCGAGGCCACGGGCAACTGCGCGCTGCAGGAGCTTGCCTACACCTACAACGTGCGCGGCGTCGAATACCCCGGCGAAAGAAGGATCTATCAAAAACGGGACGGCAACGCCTTCATTGAGCGCGAGCTTGAAAAATGCATCCTCTGCGGCAGGTGCGTAAAGGTGTGCAACGAGGTCCAGGGTGTGGAGGCGATCGATTTCGGCTACCGCGGTTTCAAGTCCAAGATCTGCACGAACTACGAGGAAGACCTCGACTGCGAATTCTGCGGCCAGTGCGTATCTGTCTGCCCCACCGGTGCTCTGACCGGCAAGCAATGGACGCGCAAGGGAAGGTACCAGGACGTTAAGAACGTCGATACGGTCTGTGCCTACTGCGGCACAGGCTGCAACATAACCGCCCATGTGAAAGACAACGAGATCATCCGCATCACCTCGAAGCCGGATACGTGGAACGAAGGCTGGCTCTGCGTCAAGGGCCGGTTCGGGTACAAATTCGTCAACAGCAAGGACCGCCTGACGAAACCCCTCATCAAGCGGAACGGTGAATTCGAAGAGGCCACGTGGGATGAGGCGATTGCCTATACAGCCGGGCGGATCCGGGCGATCAAGGAAAAAAACGGCGCTGACGCCGTCGGCGGCCTCTCCTCGGCCCGCTGCACGAACGAAGAAAACTACGCTTTCCAAAAGCTCATGCGCGCGGCAGTCGGCACCAACAACGTCGACCACTGCGCCCGCTTCTGACACTCTCCGACGGTGGCCGGGCTGGCCGCCATATACGGTTCCGGTGCAATGACCAACTCGATCCCCGAGATCGAAGGCATGGAGGTCATGTTTATCATCGGCTCCAACACCAAGGAATCGCATCCCGTCATCGCGAACAGGATGATCAAGGCGTACCGCAAGGGAGCAAAGATCATCGTGGCTGATCCGCGCCAGGTCCCCCTGGTAAAGTTTGCCGAACTGCATCTCAAGCTCCAGCCGGGCACTGATATCGCGCTCCTGAACGGGATCGCACACGTGATCGTGAGCGAAGGGCTGCAGAATGACGATTTCATCCGTGATAAGACCGAAGGCTTCGAACCATGGAAACAGTCGCTGAAGGAGTTCACGCCTGAGCAGGTTGAACGGATCACGGGCGTGCCGCAGGACCTCATCATCAAGGCAGCAAGGCTTTACGGCAAGTCCCGCCGCGCAGGACTGTTTTACACGATGGGCATCACTCAGCATGCGTGCGGCACGGACAATGTGAAGGCCGTCGCGAACCTGGCCACCTTAACCGGTAACGTCGGGAGAGAATCCACCGGCGTCAATCCCCTCCGGGGGCAGAACAACGTCCAGGGCGCATCGGATGCAGCGTGCCTCCCGAACGTCTTTCCCGGGTACCAGAAGCTCGACACGCCCGAAATCAGGCAGAAATTCGAGCAGGCCTGGGGAGTTGCCCTATCACCGAAGGTCGGGCTCACTGCCACTGAGATGATGGATGCTGCGGTAAGCGGGAAGCTCAAAGCCCTCTACATCATGGGTGAGAACCCCATCATCACCGACCCCAACATGCACCATACGATCAAAGCGCTCGATTCGCTCGATTTTCTCGTCGTCCAGGACATCTTCATGACCGAGACTGCCCTCTTGGCTGACGTCGTCCTGCCCGCGACATGCTCCTTTGAAAAGGACGGCACCTTTTCCAATACCGAACGCAAGGTCCAGCGTGTCCGGAAGGCCGTTGATCCTCCCGGACAGGCCAAGGACGACTTGGCCATCATCGCCGCGCTTTCCGGAGCACTGGGTTATCCCATGGAGAATCTTACGCCCGAAAAGGTTCTGGAAGAGTTCGGCAGGCTCTGGCCTGCGCTGGGAGGGATCACCTACGACAGGATCGAGAAGAACGGACTTGCCTGGCCCTGCCCCACGAAGGACCACCCCGGCACCCCTTATCTGTACAAGGAGGGGTTTCCCAGGGGAAAAGTGCCCTTCGCGGTCATTCCTTTCAGTCCTCCTGCAGAAGTTACCAGTGAACAATATCCCTTTATCCTCACGACGGGAAGGAATCTTTTCCAGTACCATTCCGGCTCCATGACGCGGAGAGTTGGGGCCATCGAGAACCATGCAGGCGAAGCCTACGTGGAAGTAAATTCCGCTGACGGCGTAAAGCTCGGCATCGAGAACGGCGATATGATCAGGGTAAGTTCAAAACGGGGTGAAGTCGAGCTCAAGGCAATGGTAACGCGTCGCATTCCCCCCGGTGTCGTGTTCATACCGATGCACTATCATGAGGCCGCAGCCAACGTGATCACGAATGACGCGCTCGACCCGGTCGTAAAGATCCCCGAGCTCAAGGTCTGTGCCGTAAAGATTGAAGCGGTGAAAACTCAAAACAAACGTTCCCCCCTTGCCGCGAAATCCTGATGACAACAGGCATGAAGCGATCATCACGCTGACTGCCCTAAAAACAACAGAAGCCGGGAACTGAAATCGTTCCCGGCTTCTCGTTCTTAACACTCGTCTTGTCTACTCGTCTTGGTCGTAGTTTGGATTCGCAGGTTTGCTGTTTTCCCTCAGATACTGTTGGCTGAAGGCGGGGATGACTCCGGACGCACCGCTTTGCGGATGGATCATGAAACGATACGAAACAAGCTGACCATAGTTGTCCATCATGTGATTCCAGCCTTTTTTAAACAGCGTACACTCATTATTAAAGCAGACCCAAAGATAGGGTGATTCCCAATCCAGGTGGCGCGAGTCCATTTGCTCCATTTCCGTCTTGCAATGTGGGCATGTCGGGGCCACGGTGACCTTCCAGTTTGTCGTATCAATCATAACGTCCTCCCAAAAAAAACATTCGTCATATGACGACATATTATACGTCGCTGCCCACCTGCTATGCAACAGGAAATCACGTCCAGGCAATCGTGGCAGTTATGCTTCTGCGGTTGGATGGCCGGTCTTTTAAAAAATCCCAGACCGATACCGCTGTACCCACCGGTGATGTCCCTGGTCCTGACCTCTGTTCATCACTGGTGCCTCTTCGTTTCCCGCCGGAAGCGTGAAATCCTTGTCAATGCTCTGCAGAGTTTTTTTAAGGATCAATAGTTTTCGCGCCATAACTCAAAAAAGCTTTTCGGATGCAGGCATGCGGGACACTGTCCCGGAGCCTCGGGGCCTTCATGGTGATAACCGCAGTTGCGGCAGATCCAGGTCGTTGAAGCATCTTTTTTGAATACCGTTCCCTTCTCGATATTCTCCAGCAGTTTAAGGTACCGCTTCTCATGCTCCACTTCGACCTTCGCAATATGCCGGAACGCTGATGCTACTGCCAAAAAGCCCTCTTCCTCTGCGATTTTCCCGTAACCGGGATACAGCGCCGTCCATTCTTCATGCTCGCCTGCAGCCGCAGCTTTCAGGTTCTGCGCCGTTGTTCCGATGACGCCCGCCGGAAATGCAGCGGTAAATTCAACCATGCCGCCTTCGAGAAAGGTAAAGAACCGCTTGGCATGTTCCTTCTCGTTTTCTGCGGTTTCAAGAAAAATCGAGGCGATTTGCCCATATCCTTCCTTTTTCGATGCGCTCGCGAAAAAGGTATAGCGGTTCCGCGCCTGCGATTCCCCTGCAAAGGCAGCGAGCAGGTTCTTTTCTGTTTTCGTTCCCTTCAGTTTCATTGCAACCCTCCTCTTTTTGGCCGTTTCGTCGATCATGCGGCACAACCACTGCACGTATCCCGCAACGGCCCTACCGCATTCTTCTCGACATCTCAAACCTCGCAACAATGATATCAAAACGCGCGAGCAGGCAGTAGCTGAGCCACTCTTTCACTTTTTGGAACAGAGATCGTGACTGCCAATCCTCGATCAGGATGCGTATCGATTGTTTCAGATCATCTTCGAAGTCGGCGCGGGCCTTCTCTGCGAGCCCCTGGTCGGTTATGATTGCTACAAGCTCGTAGTTGATCCTCCCGCTCCGCACGTCGAGGTTGGCAGACCCTGCGATCACGGTATCGTCGGCAACCGCGAGCTTCGCGTGCATCATGGCCGGCGTGTACTCCCAGATCTCAACGCCTGCGCGAAGTAGCCTGCCGTAAAGCCCGTGTGCAGCCCATCGGGTGATGGGAAGGTCCGTATGGAGCGGGAGCATGAGCCGCACGCGCACGCCGCGCCGGACCGCACGCTTGAGCGCCCGCAGCATCCTGCCGTGAGGGTAAAAATATCCCATGGCAAGGTCAATCGAGTGCTTCGCGTTGTGGATCACCTGTCGGTAGGCCCTGCGCACCGGCCGCATCATATTCTCCGGCCCGCTTTCCATGAACCGCACCGCGTCGGCGCTCTTTGTTTTTTTTCGGTCGCGCCGCAGCCGGAAGAGCAATCTTGCAAGCGTGGTGTCAGCCATGCCCCACATGCGGAGGAAAGAGCCCCGAAGCCGCGCAACCTCGGGCCCGATTATCTCGAGCGCGTTGTCTCTCCACGGACGCTCGTCGTCTGCGCCTCGGTAGTACTCATCAGAAATGTTGATCCCACCCAGGTACGCAATCTGGTCATCTATGAACAGCAGCTTTCTATGGTTCCGAAATGAAAAGAGCCCCTTTGAAAGCGGGTGGAACCAGCGGACCATCCCGCCGGCGGTGCGGAGTCCATGCCAGAAGGTGTCAGGCAGGTTCCAGGATCCCCAGGAGTCTATCAATACCCTGACCCGGACGCCTCTCCGGGCAGCGTTGATGAGATGATCGCGGAATTCCCGGCCCGTCTCGTTGTCGGCGAAAATGTACATCTCGAGAGCAATGAATTTCGACGCATGGTCTATAGCGGTAAACATCGCGGGGAATGCTTCAATCCCGTTTTTCAGCAGCCGAACGGAAGTCATAGAAAAGGTACACTATAGTACGAAAACACTGAGCAGCGGCTACGTGCCGACGCCTTCCTGGTATGTTCCCCTTTATTTATCCATCACGCGCAGGCCTTACACGTTCTCAAACGCATAGTCCACTTTCATCTTCATGTCTTTTCTGAGCGTGTGGTAGACGGAGCAGTATTTTTCGTGCGACAGAGAAATGGCCCGCTCCAGCTTTTTGGCCGTGAGTCCGCTGCCGGACACCGCAATGATCATCTCCATGGCCGTATAGTACTGAGGTGGAGTGGGATTGCGCTCGCCAACAATGTCCATCTTGTACGATTTGATTTCGCACTTCATTTTTTTCAAGAATGACACCATATCGATCCCCATGCACCCTGCAACGCTCAACAGCAGCGTCTCGGTCGGGGAGCAGCCCCACTGCTGCTCCGCATCGAACTCAACCTCGTATCCGCGGTTTGTACGGCCCACAAAAATCAGATCCTTGTCCCAGGTGAGGGTCGCTTTGTTCACCTGCGAAACTCTGGACTTGTAGACATCGAGTGCTCCCTCTAATTCTTTAATTTCCATCTCTTCCGACATGCTGTTCTCCTTTAATACCGATTGGGTTATGGAGAGGAGGCTCAAGGAAACGGATCACGCCGTTTGGCCTCTTCGACGCATCCCTTGATTTTTCACCGTTCCCGGAACTTCTCTTCCAGATACTCCCTTGCTTCTTCCACTTTCCCAACCTCCACCTTGAGGACATAAGTCTTGATTGCGGCAGGCTCAAGCCCCAGGGAAAAGGAATCAAAGGTAGCCCGGATTCCCCGGGAGCCGAGATAACCCACCATATCAAGCATACTAGTGTCGTCATACCCCATGCCGGTATCGGCGCGGAACAGCTCAACGTAGTCGACATCATCAGGAACGGCTCCCTCCGGAGAACCCTGTTTCCAGACATCGCCGTATTCCCATTCTTCTTCGTTGCTATTTTCATCACGCTGTTTCATAGATACGATTGCATGAATATTAATTGAGAGATAAGGCACTGTCAAATAAAAAATCCTTATGGTCCTGGAGACCGAATGATGTTGACAGCCTCGCTGCCCTTGGATACAATGCCTCAATATGATGGAAACCGTATTTTTTCTCCTCGGGATGGGTTTTAGCCTCCTTGTCTACTTCATCTCGATCAGACCTCTCGACCAATCACCTGCGCGGAAATTCCTCTTCTTGGTCCTGACGCTCATCGGCATAACAGGTACTCTTTTTCTCTTCGGAGTTTTATCTGCCCATTTTTTAAGAAAACTCGGGATCCATGTTGATTAAAGAAACGTGCAAGGCGCTCAAAATAGGTATATACGACAAAAATGAACGGGGCGCGCCGCCGCTTGGGTAATATTCACTTGACGACTTTAGTACTTTATTTTATAGTCAGACCCAGGCAGGCCATATTGCCATTGCCTCGCCCGTGATGGACACTTTGAAATATAAGGCTATCTCCCATCGCTCTATCCTCATTTACCGTTTTTGTTGCGGAAGATGCAGCTTGCGTTCAGCTCGGATTTGGGGGAAATCGTATTCGTTCAGCTTTTCGAGCCCCCGATAAGGCCCCACCCATGACGATAGAAAACCGAAGTGCAGGCGGAACTCTGCTGCTCATCGTGGACTGCGATGGCGGACCACCACATGCTCTCACGTTCTGGTGCCCGATCGGCATAGATCCCCATCTGCCGATTTGTTGACTGCAAATCGTTCGGGAGATCTGGAAAGGGCCACCTATCAGGCAATGACTACCGCGAAGGAGGAACCTATGAACAGACGATTGTTGATCTTGTTTCTGACAGCCGGGATGCTGGCGGTTTTCTTCGGCTGCAGCAACAAAAACTCCAATGAGGCGTGCCTTCAGGCGGTGACGATGAACCTTGATAGCGGCAATTATAACGCCGTGATCACTTCGCCATGCGCGGACGAACTTGACAAAGGCGCAGCCTATGTCGGCCTGGCCGGTTTCGACGTAACAGGTGTGATTAACGCCTTAATCAGGACCGGCGCTGTCAGCGGTTCAACCGGTACCCAGAGCGATCTTTCCGTTTATTTGACAACCCTCGTGACCAACGTAACTACGTCCTCCCTCGCATACATGAATGATGCGGTAAGCGCATACAGTCAGGTCACCACAACATCAGCTACGGGAAACTACACGTATGCGAATTATCAGGACGCACAATTCTATATCAGCCTTGTCGATGCCTTAAAAAGCCTATCACTCCTGCAGCTCCTTATGCCTAACCTCCTGAACTCAAATGGTGCACTGAATACCGCCTGTGACTACAATGATAATGGCGTACCAGACAATGCAGACGCCGCGGCATGTGCGCTCATCGCTGCGGCAAATATCAGTACGGGCTCGACGCTAGCCTGCTCCGGCGCGACGTATTCACCGGCTGTTCCCATTCCTCTCTACCTGAAAGATTCCCTGGGCACAGCCGTAACGGGGACCTACAGCGGCTTGACCATCACGATGACACCGGTCGCGGGCGGCAGCGCGGCGGCCTGCAACCCGCCGAACACGACGTCCTATCAAAAGCTCCTCTATCAAGATCCAACGACCGGGAAGTGGTGGGTAGCTACCACTACCACCGAAACGTGCACGGACGTCAGCAACAGCATCAATACGTGGCCTTGCCCCCTCGTGCAGAACAGCCAGCCGCTTGACTTTGTTTCCACCTTTAATCAATCCATGACCGGTTCGATCAGTTCCTTGAACTCATCGCTGACCACGTCAGCTACCAGCACAACAACGACAGATGTTCAAACGGCTCTTCAGGACATCCAGGGTCAGGCGTGCTGCGGGTGTACGACGTCACCGTGCGCTCCGTGCACGACTTCGTGCACGTCCCAGGATATCGCAAACTATATTCAAACGAATTTACGGTAATGACGGACGGAGGCATGAATATGCCGTTCAAAACGGTTAAACTACACTGGCTTCTGTGGGGCGCATTCTTGCTTTTCATTCCATCGGGCGCATTCGCCGTTCCTTCCGACCTCGAATACCCCTATATTTACAAGTCTACCAGAGCAATGGGCATGGGCGGCGCGTACACCGCGGTCGGAGGCCGGGTCGACTCTCTTTTTTATAACCCGGCGGGCCTGATCAACATCCCCCGGGACAAAGGCTGGGAAGTGAATTTGATCAATCTCAGCCTCGAATACGGGAACGACACTCCGAAGTTCATAAGGGACATGCAGCGTGCTTTTGAACTGCCTAGCGGCACCAGCAGCTCGGGAAACGACGAACAGTTGCAGGCAGTTGACGACGTCCTCGCAAAGTATCGTGGACAAAACATCCATCTTCGGGTTGCGGACTTTTCTTCGATCGGCCATAGTTATGATCGGTGGGCTTTCGGCGTCGGCGGTATCGGGAGCGTCAGCCTGGATGCAGTGGCCCACCAGGGCTTCGGGTCAGACGGTCTGCTGGAAGTGAATGGGGACGCGTACTACGGCGGCATAGGCGGCGTCAGCATCGGAGTAACGAACAATCTCTTCGCGGGAATCTCGGTCAAGTCCCTTCATCGTGATACGCTGATCCATGATTTTACCTCAAGGGAAATTGTTGACAACGAGAATGATCTGAAAGACTATATAGAAAAAAAACTCCAGAAGAGTGGCGAGGCAGCGGGCTTTGATTTCGGTGTTCTCTGGAAAATCGCGCCTGCTTCCGTGCTCAAGCCGTCATTCGGCGCCTCCGTCCTGAACATCGGCGGTCTCAATTTCGGCCCCGCTGGCTCTCTGCCGCAATCGGTGAACGTAGGTTTCGCGATCAATCCTTCCCTCTCCTGGTCCCGGAATCTGACCGTTGCCGCTGATTACATCGACGTGCTTGACAACTTCAAGCAAGACAAGGATATAGCCAAGCGATTTCGTTATGGAGCCGAGCTTCAGCTCTTTGATATTTTACCTGCTGAAATCGCTGTTCGTGCGGGCATGTACAACAACTCGCCGACCGTTGGTTTTGACCTCAGGCTACTTATCCTCACACTCTCCTACGCCATGTACACGGAAGAGCTCGGAGCCTATGCCGGCCAGGAGAAGGATCAGCGTCAGCTCATAACCCTGGACATCGGCTGGTAATAAACTATCGTCAATCGGCAAACAGGGGCCTGCTCGGAAGGGCACGCCTCTGTTGTTTTCATCGACCAATCTCCGCAAGCGCATCACGGGCAGCGGCGCGGACGCCAGGATGGTCGTCCCGGAAGCTCATCTTCAGCGCGCTCAGGGACATCTGGTCCTTGATGATGCCGAGCACCGCTATGGCGTCTCCTCGGATGGTTGGGTTCTTGTGTTTCAGGAGTGCGATAAGCCCCAGCACCGCTGTCCGCAGTTCGTTTCCACGGGGTGGAGCCAACTCCACGAGTGCAGTCACACCCGGGCGGACCCGAATATGTTCCGCTCCCCGCATGTCAGGAATGAACCGGAATACAGCGGAATCCTGCTTGCACAAGGCAATACTACTGTCGCGTAAGCCTTTGCCCCTGCAGTCGATCAGTATGTCCCGCATTTATCCCTTGCCCATAAACACTCTGAAGGGTGATTCTTCGCGAACCTGTCGAACCTCAGACATGCAATTCACTGCTATAAGGCTTCAGAGATATGTTTGTTAAGGACCAGAGAAGCAACGAGCAACGTCAATTACTCTGTATCTTTCTCGGTCGTTCTAATAAGGAGCCCCGTTGTCGATACCATTACTTCAAATTCTTCAGCTCTATTTGAATTGATAAATGTTGCCGATCCGTATTCGGCATCCACCAGGGGCTTGAGGATCTCAAACCTCCGCCGGAGATAGAACATGTCCACCAGTTTATCCTTTGAGAGCGCGTACACCGTGCGAATTTTGCTCGTCTCCTCATTGAGGTTTTCATAGCGGCCTTCTACACGATCGAGCTCATAGTCTGTGTGCAACCCGCATATGTTTGCGATCGGCTTCCACTTGAGGATATGGGCGTCAACATAAAGCTGATCACCGGCCAGAGCGAAGACCCTTTCGCTTTTATCGGGGAAGGTAAAGCGGGCCGTAAACTTCTGCACGCCTGTCGGTTTTATATTCACGACCGCTGCAAGCTCCTCCTTCGTCAAGGCTTGATATCCCTGGAGAGAAATGCTTATGGTGCCAAAGAGGGCAGCTAGTGATAACATAAGTAACGTGCTGATGAACTTCATAGACGCGCCGAATAATTTCCCTTTCTTCAAGGCAACAGCGGTGGCGACGAGACAGACAAGGGCGAGCAGAGCAAAGAGCATCGCAATGATAACCAGAGGATTCGACATTGTCATGGTTCTCCTTTCCCTGACAAAAAGGGTCCGCGGCATCCGTGCATGGTTACGTCATGCCTCCCCGCGCACCTTCGCTTGACTGCGTGGCCAAGCCGCCTTAACGCTTGATCCCTGAGAGCTGGTACGGGCGTGCACTGACTTGATTTGCCATGGTGACGCAAAGCTGAGGCACCCCTGGTGCAGTCCTTTTTGAGGCATCACAGGGGAGTTTAGCAAACAATGGCATTCGTGTACAGCAAAATTGACGTAACCCATTGATATATTAATACACGTGTTTCGGTCAACGCCACGAACGGCCTACGCATCGCTAGTAGCGCGCAATCCTGAATGCGCTACCTTGCCAATAATGTGCTCTTTGATGTTCTCCTGCAATGACGTGCTATGCATCAATAACAATATGAAATATAGGAAATATACTACCTTAGTTGATAAATTAAGCATATATTGCAACAAATAGCAGCACCTTCTTCATTTCAGCTCTGGCTTATATTATATATGTTATATGTTATATATGGTTTGGTATACTTGGTTAGATCTATTTATGTCATGGAGGTAAAAAGCGATGCATGTTGTCGAGAAGTGGATGGGAACATTCTTGGTGCTCGCTATATCCGCAGTCCTGCTGGCTTACTGTGGAGGAAATGGGAGTATATACATAAGCAGTAGCAGCTCCTCTGGCAGCTCATCCGGTAGTTCTTCCGGCAGCTCGTCCACATATACCGTAACCTATAACGGCAATGGTAGTACTGGCGGCAGCTTCCCGATTGACACAACGCAATATGTCCAGGGACAGACTGTCACTGTGCTCGGCAATACCGGCAACCTCGTCAAGACCGGCAACTCCTTCTCGGGCTGGAACACACAGGCCAATGGATCCGGCACGACCTATTCGCCGGGGCAGACCTTCACGATGGGTGCCGCAAATGTCACCCTGTACGCGATATGGACCGCAAACGCGAGCTTCGCCTACGTAGCAAACAACGCCAGCGGCAACGTCTCGCAGTACACAATTGGTGCGAATGGGGAGCTCACCGCCATGACTCCGGCCACGGTCTCAGCGGGAACGCAGCCTACCTCCGTCACGGTCGCCCCCTCAGGCAAATACGCCTATGTGGCGAACTACGGCGGCAACGTCTCGCAGTACACGGTCGGTGCGAATGGGGCGCTCACACCCATGACCCCGGCCGCGGTCTCAGCGGGAACGCAGCCTACCTCCGTCACGGTCGCCCCCTCAGGCAAATACGCCTATGTGGCGAACTACGGCGGCAACATCTCGCAGTACACGGTCGGTGCGAATGGGGCGCTCACCCCATTGACCCCTGCCACGGTCTCGGCGGGAATTCAGCCCACCTCCGTCACGGTCGCCCCCTCCGGCGATTATGTCTATGTGGCGAACTACGGCGGCACCGTCTCGCAGTACACGGTCGGTGCGAATGGGGAACTCACCGCCATGACCCCGGCCACGGTATTGGCGGGAACGCAGCCCGCCTCCGTCACGGTCGCACCCTTGGGCAATTATGCCTATGTGGCGAACTACGGCGGCAATGTCTCGCAGTACACGATCAGTGCGAATGGGGCGCTCACACCCTTGACCCCGGCAACGGTCTTAGCGGGAACGCAGCCCACCTCCGTCACGGTCGCACCCTCCGGCAATTATGCCTATGTGGCGAACAACGGCGGCACCGTCTCGCAGTACACGGTCGGTGCGAATGGGGCGCTCACATCCATGACCCCCGCCGCGGTCGCCGCGGGGTTGGGGCCCTCCGCCATCATCACCGCACCGTAGGCAGTTATGAATTTCGGAAGGCGAGGGTACACGCTAACCTTTTTACCGGGGCAGGTTGCCCGGATCGCTTATCACAGATGCCGTGAACGAGGCACCCACTTCGAACGGTTTGGGGAAGGCCTTCCTCTTTGCATGATCATCCATGGTGATCGGGTGATACGGAGCAGTCATCCCTGATGATGACTAAGAGAACAGGAACGGGATTGAGGAAGCAGGGGAGTTCCTCGTTGAGCCTATTCGTTCCCCGCCTCGAGGTAGTGTCTGATTGATCGGAAAATCGCTGACGGTAACGGTGTGGTGCCATTTCGAAAGGTCATACCAGGAAGGTGTGCAGAGCGGGGACATGCTTGTTGGAAGGTTCACGTGCGTATCATTCATCATACCTGCTGTCTTGCCGCTTGCGTAAGTTCTTTCGCTGCATTTAGGATGTTCTTGACCCGTTTCAGCCGATAGAACGATTCGCGCTCACGCTCACTAATGTACTGTGCGATGCTCCTGATCTGGATCTTCAGATCGGGGAGCACCATTTCTTCGAGTACCTTGATCCGCCTCGTGGTCCGCAGAATCTCCTCGCCGAGCCGTTTCAGCTTGGACTCATACTCCGCTATATGCAGCATGGACTCAAGAAGTTTTTCGAACAGAATTGTGCCTTCCTCAAGGTGCGGCGTCGTTCCCCGCTCATCATAACCGCGCTTGTCCGGACTTCTGACCGGAGCATCATGAAACACGATATCCTTGTACCGGAGGCCCCAAATACTTTTCTCAATAATATCGATGCCGAATTCCCGTTCTGTCGCAACGACAATAGATCCGACGGAGTCCTTCCCTTCATGCCCGAGTGTAATCGCCAGCTCTCTCAGCGCTTTGCCGTAAGACTGTCTGATGTCCTCCCGGGACCGGAGGAATGGCAGGGTCGCGGTAAGAAATTCCTTGATCAGCGCCTGTTTTCTTGCCTTCAGGATCGCGATGCTGTTTGCCACGGACCGGGACTTGTCCTTGAGCAAGAGCAGGTTGGTACGTGTTGGATGGATCATGGAATCGCCTCATACATGCAATACAGCATGCGGTGTTTCACGCCAATTCCAGCCCGAACTTTTTCATCAGGTCGAGGCCCGCGTCAAGGCTCTCCAGCACGGTCCGCCTCTTCCCGCCCTGGCCCACTAATTCCTTCTCAAAGGCATCGGCAAAATCAAGCATCAGAATGTCCGCCTTGGTCATGCCATCTCTGCCGACGATGGCTTCGAGCCGCCGCAGGTCCCTTCCCTTGGCATAGTACTTATACAGAAGATTCGAGACCTTCCGGTGGTCGGCACGGGTACGTCCTTCGCCGATTCCCTTCTGCATGAGCCGTGACAGGCTCGGGAGAACGTCTACAGGAGGGAAAATACCCTTTTGGTGAAGATCCCGCGCAAGAACGATCTGACCTTCGGTGATGTAACCGGTGAGGTCCGGAATCGGATGGGTAATATCGTCCTCGGGCATGGTCACGACCGGCAGCATGGTGACCGAGCCTTCGCGGCCGTAGATCCGGCCCGCGCGCTCGTAGAGGGACGCCAGGTCTGAGTACATATAGCCGGGATATCCGCGCCTGCCAGGCAGTTCCTCCCGTGCCGTCGAGATCTCGCGCAGAGCATCGCAGTAGTTCGTCATGTCCGTAATGATCACCAGGATGTCCATGCCTTTTTCAAAGGCCAGGTATTCCGCTACCGTCAGGGCGAACCGGGGGGCGAGCAATCTCTCCATCACCGGTTCATCGGCGATGTTCACGAAGGCCACGAAGCCCGTCCTCATGTCTTCAAGCGTTTTCATGTAGAACGAGTACTCGTGGAATGTCAGGCCGAGGGCCGCGAAGATAACAACAAACCTTTTTGTGGGGTCGGCAAGCCGAGAGTTCCGCAGAATCGAGGCGACAACTTCCTTGGAAGGCAGCCCCGCGCAGGAAAAAATCGGAAGTTTTTGGCCGCGCACGAGCGTATTTAAACCGTCGATCGTGGTGAATCCCGTCTCGATAAAATCAGCCGGCCGCGCACGGGCCGCAGGATTGATCGGCGCTCCGGTGATCGGCATCCTCTTTTCGGGAACAAAAAGCGGGGCGCCGTCCTTGGGTTCAAAAGAGCCGTTAAATATCCTCCCCACGATGTCCTCGGACAGCGGAACCTTTTTTACCGCATCGGTAAAAGAGATGGTCGTTCGCTCGATGTCCAGGCCCTGGGTCGTGCCGTACACCTCGACCAGTGTCGTCTCGCCGTCGATCTCGAGTACTTCCGCCTCCATGTTTCTGCCGTCAGGCGTATGGACCGTGACCATTTCTCCGACCCGCGCATCCTGGACGTTCTGGACAAACAGGAGGGGTCCGGCGATGGTGGAGATGGTTCGGTATATATGTTCGGATAATCGCATAATCTCTTCCCCGATTCAGGATGCACGAACCTTGATGCTCAACAAAATCCTTGTTCGCTTCCCTTCGGCATCCGGTACTATTCTTTGCTGCTTTTTATCGCTTCTTCCAGCGTAACGCCCTGTTTCAGCTTCTCTGCGGCACGCTCGTAATCCGCGATGATGCCTTTCATGATCGAAAACGTTCTTTCCGGCGAAGAGAAGGCATCTTCGCTGTAGGCATTCTGCTGGAGAAATTCAGTGCGGATCCGTTCAGCCATACGCATGAGCAGGCGGTCCACATCCTGAAGCCCTTCAGCGCCCACGATCTCGGCCACTTCCCGGAGCGCTTCTTCCTGCTGCAGGATCTGCTTGGTTCTGCTGAGCAGCTCGTCCCATTCCGGGGAGATGGTGGTCCGGTAGTGCTCAGCCACTTCCCCGCCATAGAGCGAATAACTCTGGAACCAGTTGATGGCCGGATAGTGCCTCCGGTGAGCGAGCGACGTGTC
>DASPQB010000191.1:0-6681 GCA_035625205.1 Nitrospirota bacterium
CTTGCGCCGAGGACCGTAATGAGGGAATGAAGAATATCAGAACGCGTTCGACAAAGCAATACTAACCTCTGGGCATTGTTATTGAGCGCGTGCACATAGCGTTCAAAATTATTCAGTGCCAGATCGGGATCTGCCGACCAGGACAGCTCGTTCAACAGTGGTCGCAGTAGATCAGAAAGGCCTTCTGGCCCAAGCTCCGACCGCAATAGCCCAAGATTCCGTGACGCTTGCGCGGAATCGAGGATTCCTGCGGCATCCGTCTCTGAGGCTGTCAGCATTATATGTTTGTCATCTGGCATTTTTTATATTATACTGGCATCGTCTAGGAGATACAAGACACAAGCTTGCATCGCGATGCAGCCGACGCAAACGGCCACTCTTGAGTTTGTGAGAAGGATACATATGGCCCGCACTCTCTCAGTGACTTTTTTCCCCATCAATCTCGCTATCCACAAATTCTCTTTCTGGGCGATATATAAGGCCGGACATTACAAGGTGACCGGTCCTGAGGTGCGTCAGGCCGTTGATGCGGCTCGACCGGGAGACGATCTCCTCTGCCGGTACGACGGTCATCTCGACAAGGGCTTCACCTCGTTTCGAGGCACATTCTGCACGCGTTATCGTCGAAACAGCGCGCGCCGCTTCATCGGACAGAGCTCCATGCGGGAGGACATCGATGCCTTCTTCTGGACCGGCAGTAGCTGCCTTCTCCGCCTGAACGGTGAAACTCCTGACGAAATAACCGATGCGTACAATTGAGGCCGAGGCACCCAAATCAGCACGATCGGCATGATTGCCAGATGATTGAGAATAACAGCAAGGTCTATTTCACCAAGCTGATGGACGAATGCTGTTGGAGATAGTACAACAAAGATTTCGAGATTATCGCGATCAACTGTATCTTGCCGCCTGAAGTCATCCGGCACAGCAGCAACATCGTCCTAGGGAATTTTAACTCGCCGTTTGGCGGGACGTTTGGTCGGACGCATGCTTCTCGCGAAACAGTTTTTTCATTCGCAGAGGGATGCGGGAAGATTGTCACGGAATATTGCACAGCAGTAGGAAAAAGGAACTCAGGAGTCATCCCCAAGAAGGGGGGTGATTAGCGAATGATGCCACTCCGTGATAACGAGCACTGTTACGTGTGCGGGAAAAAGAACTCCGCCGGCCTCGGCATCGAGTTTGAAATCGATAAAACAGCCAGGACAATCCGCGCCTCATTCATCCCCACAAGCTCGCACCAAGGCTACGAAGGGATCGTCCATGGCGGTATCCTCTCGTCTCTGCTGGACGAGGCTATGGCAAAGCTGGCATTCACGGTAGGACTGCCGGCGGTGACTGCCGAGATAACGGTCAGGTTCAAGACGTCCGCAGCACCTGGCCAGGCGTTGCTCGTGAGCGGCAGGTTGACGCATGAATCTAGGCGTTTGATCTTGGCAGAAGCAAAAATCGAGCGGGGACCGATGGTAATCGCGGAAGCAACGGGGAAGCTATTGAAAATATAAAAAACGTTAGACAGCTTAAAGTAGGTCGCTTAGAGGGAAAGATTTTTTTTCTTCCTTTCTTCTATTTGCATAAAACTTCCTACCTTCTGTCTGTTCCTTACTATCTATAAATGATGAAATACACCCACAAACAGATCGTCGAGTTAATTAAGGCCAAAACAGGCAAGCCCATGCTTGTGCGTGAGCTCATGCGGCAGCTCCGGCTCAAGGCAGATGACCGCGGCGACTTGAAGCAGGTGCTAAACGAGCTAACGCTTTCCGGCGAGATCATCAAGACTCGCGGCAACCGTTACGGTTTGCCAGAGAAGATGGATCTCGAAACCGGCATCTTCCAGGCTCATCCCCAGGGTTACGGATTCGTAATTCCTGAGAAAAAAGGGAAAACCGACGTTTATATTTCCATGAGGAGCACGCTCGATGCCATGAACGGCGACAAAGTCGTGGTCCGAGTCACGCCTCCTGTAGGTAGGAAAAAAACCGAAGGCAAACGCGAGGGGATGATCGTGCGGGTCCTCGAACGCTCCATGACCAAGGTGGTCGGTACTTACGAGCTACCCGAACCGCGGAATGGCGGTTTTGGTTTCGTTTCGCCATTTGATGCGCGGATCACACATGATCTCATCGTCAGCCGAGAGAATGCAGCAGCGGCGAAACCGGGTGATATCGTGTCAGCTGAGATCATTGCCTACCCCCTTCGGAACAGACCGCCAGAGAGCAGGATTGTCAGAGTCATCGGCAAACCCGGCGATCCGGGCATCGACTCGGAACTCATCATAGAACAGTATGAACTGCCGACACAGTTCTCTCCTGCTGCCTCACGCGAAGCTGCGGATATTCCACAGCATGTCACTCCCTCTATGAGGAAGAACAGAAAGGATCTCCGCGACCTCCCTACCGTGACAATAGATGGAGAGAAAGCACGAGACTTCGACGATGCCGTCTCAATCAATCGGATAAAAAACGGATACCGGCTCTGGGTCCACATCGCCGATGTCGCGCAGTATGTTAAGGAAAAGACCATTCTGGACGAGGAGGCCTACCAGCGCGGCACGAGCGTCTATTTTCCTGACCGTGTCATCCCCATGCTCCCCATGCAGCTCTCAAACGGCATCTGCAGTTTGAACCCGAATGTGGACCGGCTCACCCTTACCTGTGAAATGGACATTTCTCCTGCCGGCGATATTCTCCGATACGAAATCTATGAGAGCATTATCAACAGCAACGAACGCATGACCTATACGGCAGTACGCGAAATCCTCGTTGACCGAGACCAGGCACAGCGGAAGCGCTACGCAAAGCTTCTGACCGAGTTCGATTTGATGGCCGAGGTGATGGATGCTTTGCGGACAAAAAGGACAAAACGCGGGAGCATCGATTTCGACCTACCTGAACCGGAGATCGTGCTCGACCTACAGGGGCGCATGACCGACATTATCAGGGCGGAACGTAATATAGCTCACCAGATCATCGAGGAATTCATGCTCGCTGCGAATGAGACAGTGGCGCGTCACATCGAAAACAAGAAAGCACCGTTCGTATATCGCATCCACGAAGAACCGTCTGAGGAAAAATTGGCGGACCTCGTCGAGTTCCTCTCGACGCTTGGAATCTCGTTGCCTGCCGGAAAGAAACTCAAACCACTGCACCTCCAGAAGGCGCTGGCCAAGGCCAAGGGCACACCCGAGGAAACGCTGATCAATACCGTTCTCCTACGGACAATGAAGCAGGCACGGTACTCGGAGGAGAATGTCGGCCACTTCGGCCTTGCCGCGGAAACCTACACACATTTCACGTCTCCGATCAGACGTTATCCCGACCTTATCGTCCACCGAATCCTGAAAGCAGATATGCAGGGCAAGCTCAGAAATGAGACCTTCATCGAGTCGCTCGCCGAAAAACTCCCTGAAGCTGCGGATCATTGTTCGCAGCGGGAACGCAAGGCCATGGAGGCCGAGCGCGACGTGATCACGGTATTGAAGCTTCGGTTCATGGAGGACAAACTGGGAGAGGTGTACAGCGGGATCATCACCGGCGTAGTTCAATTCGGCTTTTTCGTTCAGCTCCAAGAGCTTTTCGTTGAAGGTCTTGTCCATGTCTCGACGCTGACTGACGATTACTATCATTACATCGAGAAGCTGCACTGTCTGCGGGGCGAACGGAGGAAATGCGTATATCGCATCGGTGACGAAGTAAGAGTGCGCGTCGACCGGGTGGATACGTCGAGGAAGCGGATCGATTTTTCACTGGCTCAAGAGTAAGAACGAAAGAAAAAGGCGATGAATCCGGATGCGAATGTGCTCCGGTTTTACAATTTTATTGTTGTCTCCCGGTCCTGCGGAGTCAGTCCGGCGCTGTAATCGGCCGCTTTTTTCGGATCGGCTGCATCGTACATTTTGGCATAGGGATCGGTCACAAGCAGTTCTAAAGCCTTGTCCACCGTTGCCTTGTCATCGAGACCGATGTTTTTCAGGTGAATGCCTTCTCTTGTCACGGTATATGATCGGAACGAGCACGGGTAGGACACGACGGCAGGGTCGGCGACGTAGGTGATCTTACCGCTTGTTATGACTCGTGTCACATGGTGATGTCCTGAGACGACAAGCCGCACATTTGGATACCGATCCAGAACGCTGCGGACGTTTTCACTGTTCTTCACCATCCAGAACGACCAGTCAGGACTTTCGTCCTTCGGGGTAGTCGGCATGAGCAATTGATGTGTAAAGACGATGACAAGCTTCTTTTTTTGATTCGCGCTGAGTTCGCTTTCGAGCCATTTCAGCCCCTCAGATGTTGCTTCCCCGTGGGGCCTGCCGTCCACCGTTACGTCAAAGCCGATGACCCGTACGCCACGAACGGGATCAAATCCCCAAGATGAACTCCCGGGCTTGAGCCCCCTCCCGCTCCAAGCTTTAAGATACTCGTCCCTTCCCAGTTTCGATACACCACTGATCGGGGACACCTCCGTGTTCCCGAGCAGCATATAATAGGGCATGTCAAGGTGGGTTGCCCACTTCTGGAACACATCGAGAGATTCTTTATCATTCGGGCCATAGTGGATCTGATCCCCGCCGAAGACAATGAAGTTCAGTTTTGGGAGATGGGACAACTGCCGCAGCGCATCGATAAACAGGGGTACGCTTTGTGACCGGTGTTGCCAGCTGCTTTCACCCCTTACATCGAGATGCAGATCCGTAATGTGGAGGAAGTTGAACTTGGGTACGTCTATCGCTTCGGCAAAGGGGATGAACAGGTCCCCTACCGTAAGCGCGGCAGCTACGGCCGCTGCACCCTTGATAAATAAACGTCTGTTCATGAGCACCTCATCTTGATTAGGCTTCAGTTGCGTTCCTGCCGTCAATGTCCGATTGGCAGATTATCACAACTCGTTTGGTCCATGCATGCCTGTTACCTGAATGTTGCAGGAAGCCACTGCATACTTGTCCTCTACCGCTTTGGCGTGCTTGCAGCAACGCATTATTTCGGCGGACGGAGTCGCTTTGCTCTGTCGCTAAAATTGACATATTATCGCCTAGATGTCAAGGGCAAAAAAGAGAGGAAATACGCAACTCGGGAAATGTCCTGTTGAAATTACCTACCGGCTATGCTATGTTACCGCTGTGAAGGAATTGTTGCGACAACTTCCATCGGTTGACGATGTCCTGAAGGAAAACAGGGCCAAGCAATGGCTTGAAAAGCACCCGCGCATTCTCGTGCTGGAAGCAATCAGGGCAGCAGTCGATAGACGACGCAAGGCCATCATGCAGGGAGCGAAAAAAGGATTGCCACAACAGGCCGTCTCCCTCGCTGAAATCCTCGAGCAGACGGACACGATCCTGTGCGAGATCTCAGTTCCGAGTTTCTGCCCGGTAATCAATGCAACAGGCGTCATCGTTCATACGAACCTCGGCCGATCCCTTCTGTCCCACAAGGCAATAGAGCGCGTCGTTGAAATGAGCCGAAGCTACTCCAACCTGGAATACGACATCTCTGCAGGCGAGCGCGGCAAACGCTACATGCACGTGGAGAGCATACTCACCCGCCTCACAGGCGTCGAGGCCGCCACTGCCGTTAATAACAATGCAGCAGCCGTGCTGCTCGCTTTGAACACCCTCGCTCGGGGGAAGGAGGTCATCGTGTCCCGCGGCGAACTGGTGGAGATCGGAGGCTCGTTCCGCATACCCGATGTGATGGAGCGGAGCGGTGCAATTCTGCACGAAGTAGGCACCACGAACAAGACCCATCTCAAAGACTATGAAAAAGCAATCAACGAGAACACCGGCCTGATTCTCAAGGTCCATACGAGTAACTATAAAATAGTCGGTTTCACGAAAGAGGTCTCCCCGGGAGAACTCGTGGCGCTCGGCAGGAACCGTGACTTGCCGGTTATGTGGGACCTGGGCAGCGGCAGTTTTATCGACCTCTCAATGTATGGAGCAGGATCTGAGCCGACTGTCCAGCAGGCGGTTGATGCCGGAGTTGATGTACTCACGTTCAGCGGTGACAAACTCCTCGGCGGTCCTCAGGCAGGCATGATCCTCGGTAAAAAAGTATATCTTGACTCTATCCGGTCCAATCCCCTTGCCAGAGCGCTCAGGATCGACAAACTCACGCTTGCTGCGCTCGACGCCACGCTAAGGCAATACCTGGATAGGGACCAAGCGATTAAAGAAATCCCTACCCTCTGGATGCTTACACAGCCGCTTTCCGAAATCGAACGAAAAGCCGCATTGTTATCAGATGGTATCAAGCGGATAGGTCATGGAGACCTTAAGGTCTCCATGCAGGACGGCACGTCACAGAGTGGCGGCGGTACCCTACCCATGGGAAACTTCCCGACCAGAATTGTCTGCCTCCAGCATGAACGCATAAGCGCAAACCAGATTGAGTCCAGCTTGCGCCTCGGCAAATCGCACATCATCACGCGCATCAAGGAAGACATGGTCGTCTTCGATCCCCGCACGCTGAATGACGAAGAGATCGAGCAGATCATTGAAGCGGTGAAAATAATTTTTTCTCTAGGAAACTTATAACGGGCAGGAGATAGTGCAAAGGATTCAGATCCCCTGCCTGCCTATCCCTTACCTATTATCGCGTAACGATTTCTCACTATCTGCATGAAATACGTCATCCTCGGCACTGCCGGACATATCGACCATGGAAAATCAACACTCGTCAA
>DASPQB010000192.1:0-5692 GCA_035625205.1 Nitrospirota bacterium
CCGATGACGACCCCGCCCCGTGGAAGGGCGAGTATGATCATGTTTTCCTGCCCGATATATTCCTTTAGACTTTCAGCAAGCTGCGTTCCGGCATCTTTTCTGTCTCTGAACATTGTCATCTCTCCTTTATAATTTTAGCAAATAAGCTTCTGAAGCTTGATCTTTATTTACAAACAATAGCAAGTTGCAGATTATAAAAATTAATTGCTTTTCAGAACGAGAAAGGCCTTGCGAAGGAAGAGAGAAAATGAGAATATTTATAAGATCTTAATCCGCGAAGTACGCAAAGCAGTCCTCCGCTTGTTCTTTTCATCAACGTTGTGCACTTTGTGATCTTCGCGATAAAATTATTTTCATTGTTCTCTCATTATGAAGGATTCGAACTTCATACCAGCCTATCTCAAGCTTCCTTCCGGCACATTGACGGAAAAAGCCGGAATTGCGGAAGAAATGCTCAAGAACTGCAAACTCTGTCCTCGTGAGTGCAAGGTCGACAGGACTACGCGCATGCGGGGATTTTGCAGAACAGGAGACAAGCCATTTGTTTCGAGCTGGGGACCGCACTTCGGAGAGGAACGTCCGCTCGTAGGGCGGCATGGTTCGGGCACTATCTTCTTCGGATACTGCAATCTCGGCTGCATCTTCTGCCAGAACTATCAAATCAGCTGCCTGGGCGAAGGGAGAGAGATGTCCTGCGAACGGCTCGCGAAGGTCATGCTCGAACTTCAGCAGAATGGCTGCCACAACATCAATCTTGTCACGCCGACGCACCAGATGCCCATGATCCTTCGCGCCCTTTCGATCGCCGCGCAGCAGGGCCTTGCCGTTCCCATAGTATATAACTGCGGGGGCTACGAATCGCTCGAAGCCATCAAGCATCTTAATGGCGTCGTGGACATTTACATGCCAGACTTCAAATACGCTGACCCGGAAATGTCCCTTAAATATTCAAAGGCCAAAGATTACCCTGCTGTGGCAAAGGCAGTGATCAAGGAGATGCATCGTCAGGTAGGAGATCTGGTGATGGATGAATCGGGCGTTGCCCTGCGAGGACTTCTGCTGCGGCATCTTGTCCTGCCCGATAGCATTGCCGGGACCCACGAGGTTGTCCGGTTCATTGCCGAGGAGATCTCGAAAAACACTTACGTCAACATCATGGACCAGTACTATCCCTGTTACGAGGCATTTGATCACCCGCCTATCGACAGAAGGATCACAAAGGAAGAATTCGCGGAAGCTGTTAAGTTCGCTCTGGAAGCCGGCCTGACCCGGCTTGATGGCTTGACTGTTTAGCAACACAAGGAATGACACTGGCTTGCATGTCTTATGTGAGGAAGCGGACGGGTGTCGGTAAATTTAGTGTAGCAGATCGTTGATATTTTTTTTAAAAGACCTCTTTCATTTAGCAGGCTTTCGATTACTTGCAATTTGTTGGTAGCATCCGTTTCTTTTTTTCCACGACTGCCTGAACCAATTCATGTGGTACCACTTCTTTGGTTGCACGTTCAAGATTAGTGAAACTCACCCAGCGGGAGGTGGGACTTCTTTAAAAGTGACATGCTCAAATCTTTCATGAGCCCTGCCGACTGCCGCTTCATCACCAGACGGGAGTCTGGTGTTTTTTGCGGCTCAGTAACTTCTTGCACCAATTCGTCTAGTGGCAGTTCTCCCCTCAGCCATAGATACGTTGGTGTTCCCTACTCGCTTAATGAACTTCTCCAGAGATCGCGAGTCATAATGCGTTAATCGTGCACCAACCGATTCTAGTCGCTTCTGTATAGGTGGGACGATCTACACCTCCACGGAAAAGAGGAACTCTTGTTGTAAGTATACCAGTGTTATATCGTTCAGTTATGCTCGGGGAGGTGCCCTTTACATGATTATCAGGCAATTTCTCTTGAAATTTCCTGTTCGGACGCGCAAACCCTCTGAAAGTTCGCTTCGCACAATACGTCGCAGCTCTAACGGGGTGAACGAGCTTTTTAAAACACGCGGGACTCAATGCGATGATCTTTATTAAATAGTTTGCTCTCGCAAAAGAGCAGTTTTCAACAGCCTGATAAGTTTTACCCCCCATATCCCGCCCCTCCCCCTTCTCCCTCTCGTTACCCCCTTGTTGCATATTGTTGTGGAAGGTATCAAGCTGTTATAGCTTCAAATCAGACGGGGTTTACAATTGCGATAATGTGCGGTATCTTATGCACATAAAGGGGATTGAATCAGGCTACCTCTGCCGAAAACCATTCCCTTCCTGCCATGAAAAACGACCTCAAGGACAGGATCGTCGTTGCCAGGGGCCTCAAAAAGGCCGATCTGGTGCTCAAGGGCGGCCGAATCGTAAACGTCCATTCCGGCGAGATATACAACGCCGATGTGGCGATATACCGGGGGAAGATAGCAGGGCTCGGTAAATACGAGGGCAAAAAGACCATCGACGTTTCCAACAAGTTTGTCCTTCCGGGGCTCATCGACAGCCACTTGCACCTCGAAAGCTCCATGCTCACCCCTGCCGAGTTTACCAGGGCCGCCCTCCCGCATGGCACCACTACCGTGATCGTCGACCCCCACGAGATCGCCAACGTGCTCGGGACCAGAGGGTTGAACTATATGCTTGCGGCCAGCGAAGGTCTTCCGCTGGATTTCTATTTCATGCTCCCTTCATGCGTTCCTGCGACGCCGCTGGAGACATCGGGCGCCCGGCTTGCGGCACGGGACCTTTTGCCCTTTCTTGACCACGAACGAGTGCTCGGTCTGGCGGAAATGATGAACTATCACGGCCTGCTCGCGGGCGCTCCGGACGTGCTCGCCAAACTCCGTTGTTTCAGCGGAACAATCATTGACGGTCATGCGCCGAAACTGTCTGGAAAGGACCTCGCGGCGTATATCGGGACAGGTATTACGTCGGACCATGAATGCACCACGGCCCAAGAGGCGAAAGAAAAGGTCCGCCTTGGCATGACGGTCTATATTCGCGAAGGCTCGGCAGCTAAAGATCTTGAAGCCCTGCTTCCTGCCGTGACCCATGAAAATTCTCGATTCTTCTGCCTGGCCACAGACGACCTCCAGGCGGAAGATCTGTGCCGCGGAAGCATCGATCAGGTGGTCCGGAAAGCGATCCGTCTAGGCCTAAGTCCTGTCATTGCCGTACAAATGGCCACGATCAATCCGGCGCTACACTTCTGTTTAAAACGGAAAGGGGCCATCTTGCCCGGTTATGATGCCGATATGATCGTCATCGACGATTTCGATGCCTTCTCCATTAACATGGTCTTTAAGAACGGCGCCCTCGTAGCGGAGAATGGCAAGGTCCTCGCTCGGATCCGCGTTCCCCGCCACGCCCCACCAATGAAAACAGTAAAAATAAAACCCATGACAAGTGAACACATTCGCCTCAGGGCGAAAACAGACAAGGCCAGGGTGATCGAACTCATCCCTGACCAGATAGAGACCTGGCGGCGCGTCATGCCAATATCCTCGCTGAATGGATACGTCGTATCGGACATTGAGCACGACGTTCTGAAGCTCCTCGTGATCGAGCGGCACAGGGCATCCGGAAATGTTGGCTTCGGCCTCGTAAAAGGCTTCGGCCTGAAATCAGGCGCCCTCGCGTCGACTGTTGCCCACGACTCCCATAACATCATCGTGGTCGGAACAAATGACGATGACATGTTCGCCGCTGTTTTGGCGATTAAGAAGCTCGAGGGCGGGATGGTCGCGGTGGATAGAGGAAAGGTCATGGCGTCCCTGCCTCTGCCTGTAGCCGGACTGATATCGAACCAGCACGCGGGTTTCGTCGCTGCGCAGATGAAGGATATCCGCCGCGCTGCTAGACAAATGGGGGTGGCCATTGATGAGCCCTTCAGCGCCCTATCATTTCTCGCCCTGCCGGTAGTGCCGGAGCTGAAACTGACGGACAAGGGATTGGTGGATGTGAAGCAGTTTAACCTTGTGGAATTATTCGTATAGTCTTTATGGAAATGCTCGAAATAGAAGAAATACTGCTTGACCAGGAAACCATCGAAAGAAAGGTCGCGGAACTGGCAGGGCGGATAGAACAGGACTACGAAGGCAAGGACCTTGTTCTCGTATGCATCCTGAAAGGCGCCATCACCTTTACGGCTGATCTCATGCGCCGCATCCCTTTTTCCGTTACCCTTGATTTCGTCCAGGCATCGAGCTACGGCATGGGAATGGCAACTTCCCGGGAGATCCGCATCAAGAAGGACATCGAGACGGACATCAAAGGAAGGCATGTCCTGCTCGTGGACTGCATTATCGACAGCGGAGAGACGATGGATTGCCTGTTGAAACGGTATGGAGAGAGGAACCCCGCCAGTCTGAAAGCCGTTGTCCTCGTGGACAAGCGCTCGCGCCGGACCGTCGACGTTCCGCTGGCGTATCGGGGATTCGAAATTCCCGACAAGTTCGTGGTGGGCTATGGAGTGGACTGCGCTGAACAGTATCGGAACCTGCCGTATATCGCTGCGCTCAGGCATGCTGCCGGTGGATCTCCTCCAGCAGGAGTTGGAGACTCCTTATCGTAACGCGACATCCCGCCGCAGCCCCGCCTGAGGCCGGGCTGCGGCCGCGGGGTCGATAACTCATCACTTCTTCGGTCGGGAAAGAACCAACAATGCCTACCTCTCCGCTCCTTTCGGTTTCATCACCATGAGATGATTCGCGCCCTGGATGGCCGTGTAGTCACAGTGGTCGCTGCCGTGACTCCGCATGCAATGGAAGGGGTTCCAGAAGGTTCACGGACAGGTCTGCAAGCGCATTGACCGCCGCCTGCGCGAACTGGGGCTTCCGGAACGTTGCGGCGTACCGGATGTTCCTGGAAACGAACGACGGCGAATGGGCGGTGCTCGACTCCCTCTGCGGCATTACGATCTCGCGTTTCTATCGGGACCGTGAAGTGTTCCGGTTTCTTGAACAGGATGTACTCGTTACCTTGTCCGAAGACGCGCTGGCGCGGGGGGAGAACGAGCTTCGGTGCTTGAGCATCGGCTGTGCCTCCGGCGAAGAGCCCTATGCGCTGGCACTGCTATGGGACCGGGGCACTGGACGCCACTTCCCGTCCCTTGCGCTCACGATTCTGGCCACCGATGCGGATCCGGCCATGATCAGGCGCGCGAAGCAGGGTTACTATCCATCCGGCAGCATTGCGGGACTACCCGCGGAGTGGTGAGCGCGCATTCTCCCGGAAGGGGAAACTTTACTGCCTAGAGGATGAAGAACGAGGCAGTGTCGCCTTACTCGTGCAGGATATCAGGAAGGCCGCACCCGAAGACCGCTTCCATCTCACTCTCTGCAGGAAGCTGGCATTCACGTACTTTGATCCCGCGTT
This sequence comes from Nitrospirota bacterium, assembly GCA_035625205.1. GTDB lineage: Bacteria > Nitrospirota > UBA9217 > UBA9217 > UBA9217 > JAJYKN01. The sequence goes on from DASPQB010000192.1 coordinate 5,348, forward strand.
GCAGCAGGACGTCCTCGCGCGAATCAGGGAGCGACTTTTCCCCGGCGGTGCCTTCGTTGCCGGCATCCATGAATCGTTGCCAGCCGGATGCCGCGCCTTCACGCCCTGGCCGGGAGGCCGGGGCATTTACCGGAAAGAAGTAAATGAAGGGATACAGGGGCGTCATGACGGTTCCGGAGAAGACCGTTGCTAACGCGCAAATCTCCCGGGAATCACGGTACCGCACGCCGGGCACTTTCCGACCTCTATCCTGTTTTGAACGACGTCGAAGATATACCGCTCGACCAGTAGCTCACCGCAGACGTGGCACCAGGTATTCTCCCATCGGTGGCCGGGAACGTTACC
>DASPQB010000193.1:0-5402 GCA_035625205.1 Nitrospirota bacterium
CGTATTGCTTTTCTGAAAGCCAGTAATTATTATCGCATGGCTGTTTTTTATGCATCTTCTACTGATCCGAGACATACGGAACTCTGGAAGCGGAGCAGAGACTGTTTTCACTGCATGATCCAGTTGATGGACAACCCCATAGAAAGCCTGGACATCGATTTTGAAGGTGTAAAGCTGCCAGCATATTTCGTTTCCGGAGGTGAAGGGAAGCGCCCCACACTCATTGCTCTCGGAGGCTTCGATTCCACCATGGAAGAAGTGTACTGTTGGATCGGTACAGCTGCTGCAGACTACGGATGGCACTGCCTCATCTTTGAAGGCCCTGGTCAATGGAGTGCGCTCAAGCTGAACCCTGACCTCAGATTCAGGCCAGACTACGAGAAACCTGTAAAAGCGGTGGTTGACTATGTGCTCTCGCGCCCAGATGTCGATGGAGAGAAACTCGCATTAATAGGGTACTCAATGGGCGGCTATCTAGCACCACGGGCGGCGGCATTCGAGCCGAGGATCAAAGCCTGTATTCCCAATACCCTTGTCGTAGATGCCGGTGGGGCAGTCAAAGAAGCTTCCTTTTTCAAACTGGGTCATTTTTCAGACCACATCCTTGACGGCTTGTACTCACTGATTAGTAGAAGGGGTACCTCTGCCCGCTGGTATTTGCAGCATGCACAATGGACACTGGGTATTAGGTATCCACACGAGTACTTTGAAGCCTGGAAACCCTACACTCTGAAAGGTTTGGAAGATCACTTTCACTCTCCGATGCTGTTCCTCTTCAGTGAAGATGATATCATTGATTTAGCAGCTCCGAGTCCCAAGATTGTGCAAGAGATCTTACAATTCATCCTTTCTCTCAAGTGTGACCGTACGGTCCACCTCTTCAACAGAACCGAAGGCGCCTCACTCCACTGTCAGATGGATGGCCTCAGTTACGCCCATGCAGTCATCTTCCAATGGCTTAATCAGACCCTCTGTGGGAGAGAGTTGAGGGTTCAGCCAAGTGCAGCAACTCGCAAAGCCTTCGTCGAAATTTTCAAGAAGCACGGGGGAGAGATAGGCGCAGAAAAAGCTCAAAAAGTACTTGATTCTGCTCAACTCATCTGACGAATCAACCGCTTCAGGACAGCCCTTGAATCGGTTTGACATAATTGAACGATTATTAAAACCATTTCAATCGTGATGGGGACTGGAGAACAGATATGATATGATACAATCCCTTTATTACCTTAGGGTCGCAGAGGTGATGGCACGTTAGAAAGTGTTGAAGGAGATAAACCGTGGTAATCAATTACGACGTACTTGGATATCTGCCCCTTAACACAATCATCTTGTCTCTTATCATCTTACTCATTGCTTATATAGTCACTCGCACCGTTCGCCGCTTTCTCGTGCAATACTTCCACGTGGTGGCACAAAAAATCCGGGTGAGCGAAACCAAATACGCCACACTCATCCGCCTTGTTAACATCATCATCTGGCTCATCGCCTTCATGATCCTTATTGGCACAATTCCTTATTTCAACGCGATCTGGATCACGGTCTTTGCGAGCGCTGGTATTATCGGCATCGTGGTTGGTATAGCAGCCCAACCCACTCTCGGCAACCTCATTGCAGGAGTCGTCATCGCAGTGACCGAGCCGTTTAGCATCGGTGACGTGGTAACAGTCAATGATTTTTCCGGAAGGCTCATTGAAATTAATTTTCGGGACTGCCAGCTTGAAAGCGACAATGGGGACATCATTATCGTGCCGAATTCGGTGATGGCAGCCTCGATCATTAGAAAGCATGCTGGTAAGAAAGATGAGATGAGATGAGATGAGATGAGATGAGATGAGATGAGATGATTGGACCACGTAGAGACAGCCATTAAAAAAGGTGATGCAAAATGCCTTAGTGGTCGATTGGTAAATACTTAAGAACCTACTTAGCACCAAAATTGATTGCGTAACTATGCTTGCATTTTAACCGAAGAAGCACAAATTATCATCAGAAAAATAAGACTGGGCTCTATGAACTATGTGAAGAAAAAGGGAATTCTTCCCAGTGACGTGTTAAAGAGTCAAGATATCATACCTTTTCCCTAAAACTTCAGAACGGATTATTATATCTATCCTGAGAGCCGTTGGCGACCTTCCTTCCCCCTCCACATAGTCCATAGAGGGTAATATGCATATATGCATCTCAGCACGTTATACCTTTCATAACAATTTATCGCCGCATTGCCGATAGCACCGCAAAAAGATGTCATAAAAGGTAAAAAAGGCGCACTTTTTAGGTTGTCCGTTTTTATATGCAATGATATAGATGGGCGCTTTAAAAACGGATACAGATGCAAAAATTCGACTTTGTTATATCCTTCTCGCAAATCCTGGTCATTAAACTGCAAATAGACTTGAGTAGTGTTGAGGCTGCTATGGCCCAACAACTGTTGTACCCGTCCTAAATCAAGTCCGGATCTGGCGAGGTGAATAGCAAAAGAATGCCGAAAATGCTGAAAAAGTCGCGAAACGTTTATTATCTCACCTCTCATTTTTAAATGACCCCTGTATTACAGGGGCTTACAGAGTCGACGCATCGCAAGACGCCAGGCCGGTTCGTGTGAGATAGGAGAGATGCCAATTAATATGCCAATCAAAATCACTACATTGTGTGAAAACACCGCATCGCGGGTTGGCCTGCTGGCCGAATGGGGCTTAAGCATTCTAATAGAAGCCGGCGAAGATAACGTGTTGTTTGATACAGGACAAAGCACTGTGGCTATTCACAATGCCGCTGCCATGGGTTTAGAGGTGCATTCGATAGATAAAATAGTGCTCAGTCATGGGCATCGCGACCATACGGGCGGCTTATTGTCTGTGCTTAACGCCATCCGAAAAGACCCCACTGTACACGATGAACAACGTGTGACTGAGGTTATCGCCCACCCTGATATCTGGACGCCACGGTATTCTCGGGCAGCATTTGGCAAAGAAGTATATGCCGGCATAGTTTTTGTCAGAGACGTGCTGGAAAATCTAGGGGCTTCGTTTACGCTCACCAGAGAGCCAGTGTGGATTACTGAGAGCATGGTTACTACCGGCGAGATTCCTATGCAGATCGACTATGAAAAAGTAGACGCGGATCTTTTTGTCAATGACGATGGAAACGTGCACCCAGATCCTGTAGCGGACGATCTTGCCCTCGCTATCATAACTGACTTAGGTCTTGTAGTAATTTTAGGCTGTGCACACAGAGGCATTATAAACACTCTGCGCCGTGCGCAGGAAGTGACCGACACAAAGCGCATTCACATGGTGGTTGGGGGGACCCATCTGTCCAGGGCGTCTCGAGAACAGATAGAATCTACCATCGCTGAACTCAAAGAGTATGACGTTAGAGAAATAGGCGTGTCTCACTGCACGGGATTACACGCAGCGGCGAGACTATCTCAAGAATTCGGTGACCGGTTCTTTTTCAATAACGCAGGCACTCGCATTAATATTTAAATGGCTAAGATGAGGGTGAATCGTTTCTAAAGATTTGTATCTCAGGATTTAAAGGGTAAATTGAAGCGTAAACTAAATACTTTCAAGCTTACCTTCTTTTGGTTCATGCTTAGAACGAACTAGCTGACAAAGGCATCTTCGACAATGAATTTTATATCCTCTATGAATTCAATTGCCGCTTCTTCGGATGCTACACCGTGCACGTCGACCCGTCCACTTCTATATATGGTGATGTCACACCCCTCGTGGGAAAACCGCGCGACCCCCAATTTTTCCGAGCACTGTGCCACACCTCGTAATATAGTACATAATTCGTGCATAGAAAATGCATTGCCGAAATGCCCCTCCACGACAAAACCTCCACCAACGCACGGCCGTACCGTTTTTACGTCGTACTTCCTTTCCGTCATTCATCGTTACTCCGTCTTCGGACATCGCATCGTCATTTTTTTGTAGAGGTCTCTCCCTTCCGATGTTAATTCAAGATCGCTACCGCGTTGTACAGCATACCCTGCTACAACAAGGCGCGTTATCTCCTTCTCAACGAGCGCATCCCTGAGAGCACCCCAGCTCTTGATATATGCGTGTTTGCTCGCAAGAGACATGCGCCTCCAGAGAAGGTCATGCGCGTCGATGTTGACGTCTATTTCCATGTAAACGTTTCACTAAAGAGAGGATTTGGATGCGTTACAATTAATCTTAGTGAGACTACATAGGGATATAGCTTATGAGGAACGTCAATGTTCGCATCTTTGAACAGCACGCGCGAGAATACGATAGGTGGTTTGAGGAGCACACCTATGCCTACGAGTCTGAAGTGCTGGCAGTGCGGAGCCTCCTGCCCCGCAGAGGCACTGGGCTGGAGGTGGGCGTCGGCACGGGACGCTTTGCGCTCCCGCTTGGCATCAAAGTCGGGGTGGAGCCGGCACACGCGATGGCATCGATCGCGCGGCAACGAGGCATCAGAGTCTACGAGGCGAGAGCAGAAGAGCTCCCGTTTGCCAACGAGTCGTTCGATTTTGTGGTGATGGTGACGACGATATGCTTTCTCAGAGATCCTCTACAAGCACTGCAGGAAACGAGGAGGGTTCTTAAACCGAGGGGGCGTGTCATAATCGGGATGATCGACAGCGACAGTCCTCTCGGGAAGGCCTATGAGGCGAAAAAGAGTGAGAGCACGTTTTATCGATACGCCCACTTCTACCCTGTCACGCAGGTGATAGAATGGTTGACACGATTGGGATTCGGCACCATCAAAACGTGTCAGACCGTGTTCGAAAATCCGGAGGAGATGGCTGCCCTTGAGCCGGTAAAAGATGGCTACGGGGAAGGGGGATTTGTGGTAATTGCCGCACAGAAGGGGGTGAAAACGTGAAGGTAGGTATCGTCATCTATTCAAACGATCCGGAAACCGTGTGGAACGCCTTTCGGTTCGGCAACTACGCCGTGAAAGAGGGAGAAACAGTGCAGGTGTTTCTCATCGGGAAGGGAGTGGAGAGCGAATCCCTTGATACATGGGCATTCAAGATCACGGGGCAGATGCGCTCGTTCGTTGAGGGGGGCGGTGCGATAGCGGCCTGTGAAACGTGCCTTACTATCCACCACTTGGGAGGCTCTGAACAGCGATGGCATATACGACGTCGTGGTCATGCACCACGTGCTGCACCACGTTGACAGGCTTGTGCGGTAGGAGAAGGTTGATGCGCTCGCACGAAAGCTGAAGGACGGAGGCAGGCTGTTCATCCGGGAGCCGATCCGAGAAGGGCACGGCACACCGGCTGATGAGATCCACGCGCTCATGTCAGTAGCGGAGCTCCGTGAGCGCAGCGTCCATATGACACGATCGTTCGCGATGGGACAAGAGTACGAGGGGGTCTTTGAGAAGACCGGTGGATAGCGTTGTTGTGATCTCGTGCC
>DASPQB010000194.1:0-23915 GCA_035625205.1 Nitrospirota bacterium
TGGAGGCGATCCCGGTCAATTATCCCCTGGATCTCTGGGATCGTTATGGGCATGAGCCGGGCGGAAAGGGGCCGCACGATAAGGCCCTTCAGGCCGCTCTCCCGCTCGATAAGGCTAAGTGTGTTGCGCTGCTGTGACATTGGCCGCTGACCCAGCACTTCACCGGTGATGATAAAATCGGCGCCTACCATCTCCCTCAAGGCACCGGCTTCCCGGAGCATCAGAATGCGGCAGTCGATGCAGGGGTTCATGTTCCGCCCGTGTCCGTGGCGCGGTTTTTTCACGATGTCAACGAACTTCTGGCCCAGATGACAGAGCTTGAGGTCGAAGCCGAACTTGGCGGCAGCGGGGCCGGGGTTCTTCGAACACGAGGATGAATCGCCGATATCACATCCGAAGTCGGTCAGAAACGTGATTGCTAGCACATCGATGTTTTGCTTCAGCATCAACAGGATGGCAAGGGTACTGTCAAGCCCACCTGAAAAAAGGGCAATAGCTTTCCGCTTCATGGTTTCTCCCCGAGTTTGAGGATCCCACCCTGCCCTGTGGTCTGATCAGGCTGAGGAAAACAGCGCAGGAAACCCCGTATGCTTTAGCGGTGGAAGTGTGTCAATCTTTTTCGATCCGAATGCCAATATACACCCGAATTGGGCCGAGAACAAGAAGTCCCTTGCAGCGACACCGGAATCGGACGGCAGTGTTTCAATGGCGGTGGTCAGGATGCACCGAATAAACCGTGTATTCGCTGCTATCAGTCCGAACCTTTTCTGACGTGCAGCTAATCGACAGGAAGCCCCAGTAGCTCAGTTCATTATGCTTGTTCTGCGTCTGGTTTTTTCAGAAAGGCAGTGAGCAGAATCGCCGCAGAGGTAAAAGCTGCCGCCATGAAGAAGCTCGATGAGAAACTGCCAGTTTTCTCGGCTAGGACCCCGGTGACGGACGGACCGGTGATCTGGCCGAGGCCGAAGATGAATGTGATGAAGCCGAAAGCCTCAAGAGCTTCGGCTACGCCCACGTATTCGCTCACGGCTGCGACCATGATGGAGGGGATGGACCAGGCTACAATCCCATAGAAGCCGATCGAAAGGTAGAGAAAGAACGGCGGGAGGTTCGATGCAACAAGGAGGTAGGCAAGAGTCTGGAACGAGAAGACGATCATGAGCCCGGCCTTTCTTCCGAGCTTGTCTGAAAGCGTTCCGAAAACCGGCCCCGAAAAGAGGCTTAGAAATCCGACCCAAGACCAAAAATTGCCCGCAATCGCTTCAGAGAAGCCTCGCTCCCTAACCATGGTGGTGACAATGAACGTCGCATAGATCACATAGGTGTAGCCAAAGAGGAAGTAAATCGCACCGAGGAGATAGAGGGTTTTGTTCACGTAGATGCTTTTTGTACCTGCGGCATTTCTAAGGACCGGGGTGATTGCCTTGTCTTCACTGCCGAGCGGGAAGAGCCCCTTGTCTTCGGGTTTGTCTCTTAGGAACGTATGGCCGATAACGGCAATTGCAGCAATGGCCCCTGCGAGGATGAGCCAACTCACCCTCCATCCCTCCGGGCCAACCCGTTTGTTAACAAAAGGAATGAGCTTGCCGGATATGATGATGGCGAATCCGCTCCCGATCACCACGAAACCGGCGGCCCGGCCGCGGACCGAGCGATCGAACCATGATGTAATGAGGCCCATCACAGGAACGTTCACTGCCCCGCTGCCTATGCCGGTGATCATGTAGAGGATCAATACTGCCAAAAAACTTGAGGATTGGCTGATGAGCGCCATTGATGCGCTAATCAAAACGAGCGAGGCCACAATTAGCCGTTGAGAGCCGATCCGGCCCGCAATCCGTCCGCAGAATAAGACGGCCGCCAGATATCCGACAAAGTTGCCCGTGCTAATGTAACCGATTTGCGAATAGGAAAGATCCAGCGAGGATGCCATGGACGGTAGCAACATGCCGAATGCAAAGCGGCCGAACCCCAGGCAGGCGATGATGCAGAGCGTGCCGGTGAATACGATAATCCAGGCGTAATGAAGGGGAACGTGGGATGGTTTCGGTTCCGACATGGGGGAAACTATAGCACGTTCGAGAAAAATGGCAAAGAAAAAACCTTGACGGGGATGGTCTTCCCTCAAGTGTGTTTAATGATTCCGTTAGTCCGTCACGTGTGTATAATGCTTACGCGATCGGCAGGACCTCTTTGTTTATTCTGAATGTAGCGCAACACGATGCTTCCCCGTCAATGCCCCGCCTATTTTCCGGGCCTCGTATGTTGCGAATGTGATTTGGTTTACGGTAAGTCTGACCGGCTTACGTTGAAAAGTTGAGATTTTTGTCGTAACAAAACTGCTTGGAAAAGCCTGTGAATAAAGTCCGACGGTAACATGGGGAGTAAACGAGCTCCTCCCGATCTCCCTGGCGGTCGTCGACAATACGGCCCTTACTTGCTCAATGCCGTTGTGCGGGTCCTCAACTTCCAGAAAGGCAGCAGAAGCAAAACTGTTTAACCCGCCGACTTCTATGTCGAATGGTCTGATGTCCGCGTTCTTCAACAATTCAGCCTGAGCATGAAACTGTTCAACGCTGTAATCATCGTCAAAAGACAGGGTTTCGGCCGGAAAACCGCAAATAAATACAGAAATATGCGGCTGTCTGTAATAGGGCTTCAGCAGGAAATCGGAGAGATGTTCTCGTGCGGCGTAGACTTGCTGAAAGAGCTCTTCTGTTCCGAGTTCGATTAGCCATAAGCCGTATTCCGCGCGGCCGCGGTGCCATTCAACGTAATCTCGTTTACTTGCCGGGATGGTTTCTAGTCCCTGATGAAGCATCTTTGTTGCCTTCGTTTGGCAGTGATAATGGTTAAAGGACCCAATTCCCGCTACCGCGAATCTATGTGATGAAATCGCCGATACTTTCCTTTTTTCGGTACACCGTACCCTGAAACAAAGCGATGGCATTTCCGGCGTCATCTTTCACATCGATAAGGTAGGTCGCGAGCTTGGGGTTTATCGAAACCTCTCGGCCTTCGGCAATGAGCATGCCGCTCTTCGCAGATTTGAAGAAAGAGATGCTCACGTTGATCGCCATGGCGAGAGTGCCGTGAGAATTGGACGCCACGGAAAAGACTGCATCAGCGAGCGAGAAGATCGCGCCGCCGTGCACGGTGCCGGCGCTGTTCAAGTGATGGCTTTTGAGCTCCATCCTGGCCTTTGCTTTTCCGGGTGAATATGCGAGCATCTCTACGCCTAGATGTTTGGCGAAATTATCGTTTTCCGTGAATTTCTTCATAATATCCATAGGCTGTCCTTTCTTGGGATTTTGTCAACATCAGACCCCGCTACGCGGATACCCGAGGAGCACGCAGGTTTGCAAACCGGGAAGCAGGATCCGGAATGCGTTGCTATTATAGCAAAATCCCTGCTCCAGGCTCAACAGGAATATGATTTTATATTTACAAAAGCAGGCATTCTGGTTTATAATGGCGACATTTCAGTTCCAGCAGGCCCCTTTCGCCCGCTGGCAATGTATATCGCAGAGGAGCCACGCATGTTCTGGAATCCCGAGGAATCCCTGTCGCGACAGGAACTGACCAAACTTCAGGCTGAACGCCTGCAGAAAGTCTGCGAGCGAGTATATGCCCGCGTCCCTTTTTATCGAAAGAAATTTGACGAGAAGGGGATTAAACCTTCCGACGTAAAGGACGTGCGGGATATCACGAAGCTCCCCTTCACCAGGAAATCCGACCTTCGCGACAATTATCCTTACGGGCTCTTTGCCGAGCCGCTCGAAAACGTCGTCCGCATCCATGCCTCGTCGGGTACTACGGGCAAGCCCACGGTCGTAGCCTATAACCGGAACGACATCAATCTTTGGGCTGAGGTCATGGCCCGTACTTTTACCTGCGCCGGAGTGACGAACAAGGACATGGTCCAGAACGCCTACGGTTACGGGTTGTTCACCGGCGGTCTCGGCGCGCACTACGGTGCTGAGCGTGTTGGCGCATCGGTTATCCCAATCTCCGGCGGAAACACACAGAAGCAGATCATGCTCCTGCAGGACTTCGGCAGCACGGCGATCTGCTCCACACCTTCTTTTGCGCTTTACATCTATGATGTTGCCTGTGAAATGAAGGTGAACTTCGATACAATCAAGCTGCGTGTGGGGCTCTTTGGCGCAGAGCCTTGGACCGACGAAATGCGCCGAGAGGTCGAGGAACGGCTCCGGATTAAGGCCATCGACATTTATGGCCTGTCTGAGATCATCGGCCCTGGCGTTTCATCCGAATGCATCGAGGCGCAGAACGGCCTTCACCTGAACGAGGACCACTTCTATCCTGAGATCATCAATCCAGAAAACGGCGAACAACTACCCTATGGCCAGGAAGGCGAACTCGTGATCACGAGCATGTCGCGCGAGGCAATGCCGCTCATCCGCTACCGCACCGGTGACATTACAAGCCTCAATTCTGAGAAGTGCATCTGCGGCAGGACGCTCGTCCGCATGAAGCGCGTGCGCGGCCGCGCCGACGATATGCTCATCATCCGAGGCGTAAACGTGTTTCCGTCTCAGGTCGAGTCGGTCCTGCTCCGCTCAGCAGAGGTCGCGCCCCATTACACCATTGAAGTAAACCGCAAGGGAAGGTTAGACGAGATGAGCGTCTACGTGGAGGTGACGCCGAAGTTCATGGAGGAAATGGCTTCGAGAGTGCTCTCAACGGACCTCAAGGCTTTTATCCAGGAAGAAGAAGAGCTCCTGCATCTCAAACGGGAGATCCAGAAAAATATCAAAGACATCATCGGCGTGAACACGGAAGTCACTCTTCGTCCGCCTAATACTATCCAACGCAGCGAAGGCAAGGCCAAGCGCGTGATTGACAATCGACAGAAATAAAAGCTCTCATCAGAGAGCACAGAGAGCCTGTAATAAAAGAAAAATAGAATTATCACCGGTTTCATATGGTGATCCCTGATTTATTAGCCAGAATGATTCGCGTTTAAGTTTTATCCGCCGTAAGTGAATGATGTTTTCTCCGCGACCTCAGTGGTAGGCAGTTTTAGGAGCGCACGTGACTAAATCAATCCTTTCCGGCAATGAAGCAATTGCCCGCGGGTTTCTCGAAGCTGGAGGCAAGCTTGCCGCCGCATATCCCGGCACGCCGAGCACCGAAGTGCTCGAAACGCTCTCGTGCGAAGAAGGCATACACGCAGAATGGTCCGTGAACGAAAAGGTGGCACTGGAAGTGGCCATCGGCGGTGCACTTTCGGGCGTCCGCTCGCTTGCGTGCATGAAGCATGTGGGCGTGAATGTGGCAGCTGATCCGCTCATGACCGTTGCATACACCGGAATCAACGCGGGGCTCGTTCTGATGGCGGCGGACGACCCCGGAATGTTCAGCTCCCAGAACGAGCAGGACACTCGTCACTTTGCCCGTCTCGGAAAGATCCCCTGCATCGAGCCGACCGATTCGGCCGAAGCAAAGCATTTCATTAAGGCCGCCTTTGAGCTCTCCGAGTCTTTTGACACCCCGGTCATCCTCAGGACAACAACACGAATATCACACTGCAAAAGCGTAGTCGAGATGGAAAGTACCGAGTCTCCGGCAGGCCGCGGCCTTGCAAAAGACTTCGGTAAATTCGTGATGCTCCCCAGCAATGCAAAGAAGCGGCATGTCTTCGTAGAGGACCGGCTCATCAGCCTCAAAGCGTGGGCTGAAACCTCGCCGCTCAACGAGATCATTGAGGGAGACAAGTCCTGCGGCTTCATCACGTCCGGCATTTCTTTCCAATACGTTCGCGAGGCTTTCCCGAAGGCCACGGTGTTGAAACTCGGCATGACCTTCCCGCTGCCGGAAAAGCTTATCAAAAAATTTTCTTCATCGGTAGACAAGCTTGTGGTCGTGGAGGAACTTGATCCGTTCCTCGAAGAACAGATCAAGGCTATGGGCATCATGGTCCATCTAGGCAAGAACGTTCTGCCGCCGTGGGGAGAGTTCAGCCAGCGCATGGTGCTGGAAAAGATATCAGGCAGCGTACTCCCGATGAAAGAGCCGGTCTCGGGCCTCCTCATACGGCCGCCCACGTTCTGTCCCGGCTGTTCCCACCGAGGCCTGTTCACCGTGCTTTCGAAACTCAAACTCTACGTCTCGGGCGACATCGGGTGTTACACGCTCGGCGCTCTGCCTCCCTTTTCGTCAATGCACACGTGCATCTGCATGGGCGCCAGCGTCTCGGCGGCGCACGGTATGGCAAAGGGACTTGCTCTCCAGGGAACGCAGCAGAAGCCTGTTGCCGTGATCGGCGATTCCACGTTCCTGCACTCCGGCATCACGGGTCTGGTCAATATGGTGTACAACGGCGGCGATGCAATCGTGATCATCATGAACAACGACACCACGGGGATGACCGGCGGTCAGGAGCATGCCGGCACGGGACGTTCGGCAAAAGGCACTGCCGCACCGCGTCTCGATATCGGGAAACTGTGCCAGGCGATAGGCGCAAAGCGGGTGCGGGAAATCGATGCGTATAACATCAAAGAGCTCGAGAAAATCGTGAAGGAAGAACTTGCCGCCCAAGGGCCTTCCGTGCTCATCTCGAATCAGCCCTGTGTGCTGCGCTACCGTGTTTCGAGGAAGTCCTATAGTGTCGAAAAAGAAACATGTAAAGGATGCAAGTTGTGTCTCAAAGCGGGCTGCATAGCGCTTTCCTTTACACCGGAAGGGAAAACGGGCTATGTTGAGATTGATCCGCTCTTGTGCAACGGCTGCGGCGTATGCGCCCAGCTGTGTACCACGGGGTCGATGAAGACCCTCTAAATCACTGTAGAGGACGATGTGCAGATTTAAACCCTAGAAGAAGATCTGGGTATTTTTTCGCAGAGTTGCGGAGTACGCAAAGGAACGCCTTAAAAATAATGAAGCCTAAGGAGAAAGCGTGAACAAGGCCGATGAGGCTTCTTGTGATTCTCCGCTTCCCCGAGTTTCACCATTTCTCCTTCTTGACTTTCACTAAAGAGGTATATAACGTGAACGTTTTTAACATCCTGATCAGCGGTGTGGGAGGGCAGGGAGTTCTGCTCACGAGCAAGATAATCGCCGAGGCTGCACTTCTTTCCGGCCTGGACGTGAAGCAGAGCGAGGTGCACGGCATGGCGCAGCGCGGAGGCAGCGTACTGTCGCAGGTGCGCTTTGGGTCAAAAGTCTTCTCTCCCATCGTGAACGAGGGTGAGGCCGACCTCTTGATCGGGTTCGAGCCCCTTGAAACTGCGCGCTACCTGCACTTTCTCAGGAACGACGGGGCAGTGATCTATAATACCCGTTCCATCGGCACGATCGGCGTTTCGATTGCTACAGAAAATTATCCATCAGACCTCGACGACACTATCAAACACCGAGCAAAGAGGGTCATGCCGTTCGACGGAACCGAGGTCGCTGTCCAAGCCGGCGACAAGCGCACACTCAACCTCGTGCTCCTCGGTGCAGCGCTTAAGTTCCTCCCGCTCAAAGAATCGGTCATCCTCGAAGCAATCAAGCATACTGTCCCCAAAAAGGTCCTTGAAATGAACGAGAAAGCATTCATGGCGGGCAGGGCTGAGGGGAAGTGACGTCACGGTCTGACATTCCTGAAATATCTGCCGCTATCTGCATAGCGTGTTCAGACAGTAATGGTAACGCCTCTTACCGCCCCGTTGCTTTACCGTCCCTCAGTATACGACGTACCACAGTGAGCCGGGCAGATTAATACGAGCAGGTGGAAAGAAGTCGCACTGTTCAATAAATAGCCAGGGATTTTATTGCTGCCGATTTGAGAAAAGCCAAAGGGCCGGATATGCTTCAGGAGGAATGTCCGCAATGAATGCGGTAACGCTTCGAAAGAGCAGTTGTCTTCCAATTGCGAGCTGCTGTCAAGTTTCATGCAGTGATAACCCGGCGTACCTTTACAGGAAGGTGGGAAAAAGTATCATGGTGTGTTCAATGCAAGCAGCTTCGCGGCATTTTTATACATCATCTTCTCTTTCAAGGCGTCTGATATCTTAAGATGTAGCGTCCGTTGAAGCATCTCCCGCTGATCCGTCCAGGGGCTATCACTCCCGAATAGAATTCTGTCCTCATCAAAGTAGGAAATGGCCTTTATGAATTCGGCATCGCTGATTTCACTCAGCGTTAACGACGTCTCGGTATATACATTTTTGCAGTCGCTGAGGCAGCCGATTCGGTCCCACTGCTTCCAACCACCCACGTGTGTGCAGACGATAGTGAGGTCTTTGAACCAGTTAGCCACTTTTTTCACCCGCTCTACATCGGCCTGGGTGTTTCCTGGAAAGGCTATATCAAAACCCGTGTGAAACATGACAAAGAACCCGAAACTCGCCATCAGCTCGTAAAAACCATACATGTATTTGTCGTCAATGAAAAAGTCCTGGTACATGGGATGCAGCTTGACGCCGCGGATACCTGCAACGTGCGCCTCGCCGAATATGTCTTCGACTTCATAGGTGTCGTTTGAGGGATGGAACGAAATCAACGGATAGATGGCCTCGCTCTTAATCTGCTTGCAGAATTCGAGAATTGGTTTCATCTGTTTCGGTCTCGTGGCAATATTTGCAACGAGGCTTGCCGAGATGTTCGCCCGCTTCATGGAATTGAGCAGCCCCTGCAGGGTCCCATCTATGCAGGGTCGGTAATCGCCGGACTCCGCCGCGAGTGCCTTCATGGCCTGCTCGGCGATATTGTCCGGGAAGATGTGAGTGTGAAAGTCGATATAGTTCATAGAAGGATTGATAAAACCTTTCTGCCACGAAGACTCGAAGACAGGAATATGCTGTAATCCTTGCTTCGTCTATTGCCTAGGCACTTTCCGTGGTCATACCGTCTGATTAGAATTTACGGTTGTCTAGTACCCGATTCGCCTTTCCTTCGAACCGCTCCAGCGTTTTCTTTTCTACGAGCTTCACTTCGACCGAAATGCCGAGCTCCGAAGCAAGGCGCTTTTTAATTGTTTCTCTAAGCTCGCTCTGTTTTTTCATTTCGTCAAAGAAGATTGATTCAGACACTTCGACGTTCACCGTGGTCTCATCGAGCGCTCCCTTGCGGTTGATGACGATCTGGTAGTGGGGAGCCACACCTTCGATTTCAAAGAGCACGGTCTCGATCTGCTGCGGGAACACGTTCACCCCGCGGATGATTAGCATATCGTCGGTCCTACCAAAGACGCGCGTCATTCTCATCATGGTCCTGCCGCAGGGACAGGGGCCAGGAAGCAGGCGGGTCAGATCGCGGGTGCGGTAGCGGATAACGGGAAATGCCTCCTTGGTCAGCGTTGTAATGACCATTTCACCAGCCTCGCCGGGCTTGGCGAGTTCAAGCGTTTCAGGATTAATCAGCTCGACCAGGAAATGGTCCTCGGCGATGTGCAGCCCGTTCCGTTCGAAACACTCACCGGCGACGCCTGGCCCCATCACTTCCGAAAGACCGTAGTTGTCCGTGGCGACGATCTTAAGCTTGTTTTCGAGCTCCTTTCGCATCGCATCAGACCAGGGCTCGGCGCCGAAAAGGCCGTATTTCAGCGACAAGGAATTAAGATTGATGCCCATTTCCACCATTGTGTCGGCGATCAGCATGGCATAGCTCGGCGTGCTCACGAGGGCCGTGGTTTTGAAGTCCTGCATGATCTTGATCTGGCGTTTGGTATTGCCACTCGAGATCGGGATGACCGATGCGCCGATGCGTTCGGCTCCGTAATGGAGGCCGAAGGCGCCCGTAAACAGTCCGTAGTTGAAGGCAATCTGGATCACATCGTCCTTCGTAATTCCGCCGGCCGTGAGTACACGCGCTACAAGGTTCGACCAGGTCTTGATGTCGTTTCGAGAATAACCAACCACCGTGGACATTCCAGTCGTACCCGATGATGCGTGGACGCGGACGACCTCACGCAAGGGTACCGCGAAGAGGCCATAGGGATAATTGTCGCGGAGATCGTTCTTGGTCGTGAAGGGCAGCTTTCTGAGGTCGTCGAGTGTTCGCAGATCGTCGGGATTGAATTTGATTTCGTCGAATTTACTTCGATAAAAAGGCACGTTCATGTAGACACGGCTCAGGGTCGATTCGAGCCGTTCAAGCTGAAGCTGCTCCAGCTCTTCTCTGTCGATGCATTCGCTTTCAGGTTGCCAGTACATACGCACCTCCAAAACTGAAAAAATCACATTCAAAATATGCCGAGTTGCTGCGAAAATCCACCGGTTTCTGCCAAAGCGAGTGGTAAGATATCAAGACAGGATCCACTGCCTGTCCATCTTTTTGAATGTGGTATTTATTAATTAATCCAGGTCTCTTCCGAGATACGCCCTCTGGACATTCCGGTTCGCAAGCAGGTCCTCGGCTTCCCCTTCGAGAATAATCCTTCCGGTCTCGAGCACATAGCCGCGGTTTGCTATCTTTAGGGCGCTCCGTGCGTTCTGTTCCACCAGCAGGACAGTGTTTCCTTCCTCGCGTATCTTTAAAATGATATTGAATATTTCCTTCACCATGAGCGGAGCCAGACCCATGGACGGTTCGTCGAGCATGATGAGCTTGGGTCGAGCCATGAGCGCCCTGGCTATAGCAAGCATCTGCTGCTCACCGCCGGACAAGGTGCCGGCTAGCTGGCGTTCGCGCTGCTTCAGCATTGGGAAAAGGTCGTAAACATGGGCGAGGTCAATCTCCACGTTGTGTCGGTCACCGCGTCTGAACTGAACATAGGCTCCCAGCAGAAGGTTTTCCTTAACCGGCATGGCGGGAAACACCTGTCTGCCTTCGGGCACGAGCGAACAGCCACCGAAGACGATCCGATCCGTGGGTACACGGCAAATGTCTGCGCCGTTAAAAAAAATTTCACCCGCTTGGGCCTTAAGCAGGCCTGTAATGGTCTTGAGGAGCGTGGTCTTCCCTGCCCCGTTCGCGCCGATGATCGTGACGATCTCTCCCGGCTTTACGTGGATGGAAAGTCGCCGCAGGACGTTCAGGCTGCCATAACCGGAGTCAAGATTCCGAATCCTAAGCATCGTCTTCTCCCAGATAGACCCTGACAACTTCGGGATTGTTCTGGACTGCACGGGGCGTATCATCAGCGATCTTTTCGCCGTAGCTGAGGACGATGACCTCGTCGGATATGTTCATGACCAGGGACATGTCGTGCTCGACAATCAATACGGTGATGCCGAGGTCGCGGATCCTGCTGATGAGTTTTGCCATATCCGCTGTCTCGCGCATATTGAGCCCCGCAACAGGTTCATCAAGCAGGAGCATGGTGGGACCGCTTGCCAGGGCGCGGGCCAGCTCTACGGCTCGTTGCTGGCCGTAGGAAAGGCTCGTTGCCTCGGCATCGGCGAGATCTGCAATTCCCAGAAAGTCCATGAGCTCGAGCGACTTTGCCCTGATCTCCTTTTCCTCGCGCCAGGTAAACGGGAGGTTCAGCATGCCGGCGATAAAGCCTGCCCTGCTTCGCACGTGACAACCAACCATGACATTTTCCAGCGCGGTCATATGCGCGAAGAGCCTGATATGCTGGAACGTCCGCGACAGACCCCGTGCTGCTATCTTATGAGGACTTATCCCCTGGATCGGTTCTTCCTTGTACAAGATCATTCCGGAATCAGGCGCAAGGAAGCCGGAAACAAGGTTAAAGAGCGTCGTCTTACCCGCGCCGTTCGGACCGATCACGGCCTTGATGCAGTTCTGCTGCACCGTGAAACTGACATCTTTCACCGCCCGCAGGCCACCAAAACGCTTGCTGACATTTTTTATTTCAAGAAGTGCCATACGTTGTATTCAAACAACCACTAGGCCTGATGCGGTCCGGATCGCGAACAACAGAGATAATCAAAGAATTATTGGTACCGGGCTTGTATCCATGTTCCTCCGTGTTGCTCTACAGTTACGGAAGCATCACCTCTAAAACCGTTTAATAAATTTTCTCACCAATGCCCGCAGGTCTGATCCAATGATTCCGTCGGGTGCGAACAGCATGATCAGAATCAGGATGCCACCGAATACGGCGTCGTCAAAGGTTCCGAAGTAACCGCGGAGCGAAAGAAAATTCAGGACCACACTCATGATGAGCGTTCCCCAGATGGTGCCCATGCCGCCGACCGCAACAATCGCCACGTAACGTATAGACTTCATGATTGAAGCTTCCGACGGGCCAATTCCACCGTTGAAATGCGTAAGAAACACGCCGGCAATCGCGGCGAACACAGCACTTAATATGAAGGTATACAATTTGAACCGCGCTGTGTCTACACCCATTGCATCCGCCGCATCCTCTGCCCCGTGAATCGAGCGGAGCGCCCGTCCCACCCGCGAATGAATAAGGTTTGCCAGCACCACCATGGCGGCGGTCACGAGGATCCAAGCAAAATAGTAATTTACAACGCGAACTGAGGAATCGCCGCTTACGCTCACGCCCGGGAAAAAAGGAAATGCTGGTACATTCGATATGCCGTCGGCGGCACCGAAGCGCTGGGTCCCAAGTACGATACTATAAATAATCGTGCCGAAGCCGAGTGTTGCCATGGCGAGGTAGTGGCCCTTGAGTTTGAGAACTGGAATGCCGATGGCCCATGCAATGCAAAGTGCAAGCAGTATGGCAACACAGCAGGCGGCCCAAGGATGAACGCTTAATGTCAAGTGGCCATACAAGTCTTCGTGGCTCATGAGAATGTTGAGTTTTGCGAGTGACGCTACAAGCCACGTTTTCGTGTATGGCGTCAGGTCCAGGGTCGTGAGGATTGCAGACGTGTAACCACCGATGGCAAAGAATCCTGCATGGCCGAGGGAGATTTGGCCCGCAAAGCCCATCAAGAGACAGAGTCCTATCACGATGAGTGAATAGTATGCAGACATCGTGAGTTGGGTAAGGTAGAACGTATCTCCGGTCACGAGAGTAAACAGTTGAACGATTGCAACGGAGCCGAACAGGATGAAGGCTGGAGTATAGTGTGAGGTCTTCATCAAAAATCTTTCAACCTCATGGCTTCCTTGTTTCCGAACAGACCGCTTGGCCTGATGAACAGCATCGCGAGCAGAATCGAGATCGAGATTGTGTCCTTATAGGCGGTCGGCAGGACCCAGATGCTGAAGGATTCCAGGATACCGAGGATGAAACCGGCCGCCACCGCAGCCATGCTGTTCCCAAGCCCGCCAAGAATGGCAACGGTAAAGCCTTTGATGGCCAGACCCGTGCCAATATTATACTGCGTGTATGTGATTGGCGATACGACGCACCCCGCCAGTGCTCCGATGCCCGCGGAAAGTACGAAGGAGAAGGAGACCATATTGCGGGTCGGGATGCCGCAGAGGGCAGCTGCTTCGCGGTTCGCAGCGCAGGCGCGCATTTCCCTCCCAAGCATCGTGTATTTAAAGAATAGATTCAGAAGAAGCACGATGACAAAGCAGACGCCGACGCTCCAGAGAACCTGTGGAGACAGGCGCACACCGCCAAGTGAGAGCGCTGACACCTCATCACCCGTGAAGTAGGGTAGTGACCGAACGCCCTCACCCCACACCGCAAGCGCTCCCTCCCGGATCAAGATCGAGATACCGATCGTAATGATGATCATCCGGAGGACCGAGGGTTTGATCAGCCAGCGGATGAAGGCGATCTCGATAAGTCCGCCGATGACCATGGTAATGAGTACGGCGCCGAGAATCGCGAGCGGCAGCGGCAGGAATGCATGCAGTGTCACGGCGGTCATGCCCCCGAGCATCACGAACTCACCCTGGGCGAAATTGATAATGCCCGTTGTGTTGTAGATGATATTGAACCCAATGCCGACTATAGCATAGATCGTGCCATAGGTCAGACCCGCGACAAGATATTGGAAGAATAATTCTAAAAACATTTTCTGCTCATGAAAAAAAGGCAAGATTAATAGACAGAAAAAACGCAATATGTTCGAAGAAAAGAAGAAAAAATCATTCTAAACCCCTCCCTAGCGTCCGTGATGACTTTGCGTCAACATATCACTGCTATTTCTCCAGCAAGGCGAATTTACCGTCCGTGACCGTCAGTATGGCAAAGGCATTGATGTCGAGGCCGTTATGGTCAGTCGGTGAAAAGTTGAAAATACCGGCAGTCCCGATGAAGTTTTTCATGTGCTCTATGGCATGTCGCACCTTTTCCCTATCAAAGCCTTCTTCGCGGAGCGCCCGTGCGAGTATCATCATGGCGTCATACGTATGGCCACCGAAGGTGCTCACTTCCTCGTTATACTTCGCTTCATAAGCTTTCTTGTAAGCCATAATAACAGGCTTCTGGGGGTTCCGTGAAGAGAGGTCGTCGGCAACAATGATCCTGCTCGCCGGGAAGATAACGCCCTCGGCCGCCGCGCCTGCTGCCTTAACATATCGGATATTGGCGAAGCCGTGGCTCTGGAAGATTGGTTCCGTTATGCCGATTTGGCGCGCGTTCTTGATCACGATGGACTGTGCCGGCTCGATGGACCAGTTTACGATGGCCTGGACCCCCTTTGCCTTGAGCTTGGTCACTTCGGCTGTGAGGTCTGTTGCGGACTTGTCATAGACCTCACTGATCAAGATCCGGATGCCGTACTCGGGGGCAAGTTTTTCGAGCTGCTCCTTGCCGGCCTTTCCAAATCCGGTATTTGACGACAGGACCCCGATATTTGCGATATTCATTTTCTTCATCTGCTGGAAAATTTCGGCCGCTGCGAAGCTGTCTTTGGGCGCGACTTTGAAAACGTACTTTGCCTGAGGGTTTACGATGACTTCGGCGGCAGCGCAGGAGAGGAGGATGGTTTTTCCTTCCTCGGCAATGTTTTTCACAGCCATGGTCTCGCCGCTCGTCGAAGGCCCGATGATCGCGAACACCTTTTCCTCTTCGATCAACTGCTTGGCAAAGGAAACGGCCTTTTCCGGGCTGCTGCCCGTGTCCTTGATGACCAATTCGATTTTTTTGCCTATGATTCCGCCATTCGCATTGAGGTTGTCAACCAGCATCTGGAGTGTCTTCGCTTCGGGTGCGCCAAGGTTCGACGCCGGACCCGTCACTGAAAGCAGTGCCCCAACTTTGATGGAATCCTCGGCAAATACGGGCGCGGCGAAGAGAATAAAACAGTATGCAGCAGCAAGAAGCCTAAACAGTTTCATGGATACAATGCCTCCTTATTTATGCGAAAAAATATAATACAAAATTATGCAATGGTTGAGGCGTAGGCAAGTAAGAATCTTGTTCTTCGTGCGGCAGCATCCTCAATCTCCGATCTCTGGGCAGACTTTCTTCCCTTCGAGCTTCGTTGCGAAGGCTTGCCTTGATCCCTTTCTTGAGAATACGCGAAAAAATTTTGGACACCGCAACAAATCATGCTTCGCTGCCGTTGCTTCATTCTATACAGGATGGTTAGCGACACAAATGGCTGTTGAAAAAGTATATTGCGTGGTTCGACAGGCTCACCGCGAACGGATTAAGACTGATAAATTCAATGTCCTTTCGCAGGCCCTTAAATTGATATAAGGCAAGCGGCAGGAATTTCAACGGTCAGCTAAACATGAGAGAGTGCCTGGACAGCCCGGGCACTCCCTGTTCTACGAGCCGTATGACTATTTTTCGAGTACCGCGAACTTGCCATCCTTCACAGTGAGCATTTCAAAAGCATTCGCGTCTAAACCGTTGTGGTCCGCCGGAGACATGTTGAAGATTCCTGCCGTACCGATTAGACCCTTGATGTTCTCGATAGCAGTGCGCACCTTTTCCTTGTCCGTTCCCCCCTCTTTGATTCCGCGCTCGAGAATCAGCATGGCATCGTAGGCATGGCCACCGAAGGTGCTCACGTCTTCCTTAAACTTCGCTTCATATTCCTTCTTGTACGCTTCGAGAAGTTTTTTCTGGGGGTTCTTGTCCGATAGTACATCGGCAACAAGCAGTCTGCCTGCCGGGAATATCACACCCTCGGCCGCTGTACCTGCCGCCTTCACGTAGTTGATGTTGCCGAAACCATGGCTTTGGAAGATCGGGGCGGTTATGCCGATCTGGCGTGCGTTCTTGAGCACGATGGCCTGGGCTGGCTCTATGGACCAGTTCACGATAGCCTGCACATTAGCAGCCTTGACCTTCGTCACTTCTGCCGTCAGGTCCGTGGCGGCCTTGTCATAGACCTCGTTCACGACGATCTGAATTTCATATTCAGGCGCGAGTTTTTCGATCTGGTCCTTGCCTGCCTGTCCGAAGCCCGTATTGGAGGATAGGACGCCGATTTTCGAGATGCCCATCTTCTTCATCTGTTGAAAGATCCTGATGACGGCGTCGCGGTCCATCTGAGGCGTCTTGAAAACGTACTTAGCCACAGGCTTCACGATCGGCTCTGCTGCAGCACAAGAGAGCAGTATCGTTTTTCCCTCTTCGGCGAGGTTCTTGACGGCCATGCTCTCGCCACTCGTTGACGGTCCGACGATGGCAAAGACCTTTTCTTCGTCGATCAACTGCTTTGCAAAGGAGACGGCCTTCTCAGGACTCGCGCCGGTGTCCTTGATTATGAGCTCTACCTTGTTGCCATCGATGCCACCCTTCGCGTTGATCGCGCTCACGAGCATCTCGAGCGTTTTCGCCTCTGGAGCGCCGAGGAACGATGCCGGACCGGTGACAGCCAGGAGCGCACCGACTTTGATTGTACCTGCTGCAAATGCCGTGGTCACGGACAGGGCGATAATGCATGCTGCAACTACTACAAGTTTCGTGAGTCTCATAGGTTCTTTTCCTCCTCTGGATAATTCCCTCTCGGACGAGGGATTGCCTTACAATGCGAGAACTTCTGCGCGTTTGAGAATCTTATAACCGGCCTTTTGCAGAGTATCGATTGCCTTCGTGATTTCATCAAAGCGGAAAATGAGCACCGCGTTGCCCTCGCTCTTCTGGACAAAGGCGTACATGTACTCGACATTGACGTTTTTGCCCTGGAGCGCGTTTAGTATCCCCGCGAGGCCGCCAGGCCGGTCCGGAAGCACTACTGCGACGACCTCGTTCTTACCCACAGTAAAGCCGCCCTCCTTCAAGAGCCGTGCTGTCTTTTCTATGTCATCGACGATCAGGCGGAGGATGCCGAAATCTGCGGTATCTGCCAGCGAGAGTGCCCTGATGTTGACGCCGTTTTTAGCAAGGACATCAGTGATCTCCGCAAGACGTCCAGATTTGTTTTCAAGGAATATGGATATCTGCTCTACCTTCACGAGGTTCTCCTTCCGAACCAGCCCGCCAAGGACGGTATTTGCGAAAACCGCAGGCCTCAGGAAACGAATAATAATATGTTGTTTTAAGGGTATTTGTCAAGGTAAAGGTTGTTTCGTGTGCGGCAAGCTAGACAAGAAAGAGTCCTGAACAGTTCTTTTTTGTGTGCGTAAACTGCTTCACAACATCTGCAATTTGCTTGAAAACGAAGTTCGATTTTGATAGAGTCGAATTGACCCTGAGATACTGCCAACGGGGTATACAGCGGGCATTGAATGAGTTTGCACCATAACTCATGCGCTACTCAAGCAAGAGAAGATTGATGACGATTTTGCATATTGGCAGTAGGCGATGCCCATCGACCTCAACGGTCATTTCTGCGTTACTGTTGAAGACCTGGTGCGTCACTTAACGGCATGGACTGAAGATCGCAGGTGATGGGCAGTTAGAGTCAATGAATGAAAACCTTTTTCGAATTCTCAAAACATAACACCGGCTATAAACAGGAAATGCTAGCGGGTATCGCGACATTCCTCACAATGGCCTACATCATCGTGGTGAATCCTGCGATCCTCGAGGAAGCCGGCATGCCCAAAGGCCCGTCCATGACCGCCACAATCCTTTCGGCAGCCTTCGGTACGCTCTTCATGGGCATTTACGCAAAGCGTCCTTTCGCCCTCGCCCCCTACATGGGTGAAAATGCTTTTATCGTCTTCACCGTCGTTCGGGTGCTTGGCTGTCCCTGGCAGACCGCCCTTGGCGCGATTTTCATTGCAGGCGTTTTATTTACGGTGCTCACGCTGCTAAAAGTACGCGGACGGATGGCTGAAGCCATTCCGCAATCGCTCAAGTTCAGCTTTGGTGTTGGAATTGGGTTGTTCCTGGCCTTCGTTGGCCTGAACGAAACAGGTATCGTGTCCCTCGGGGTACCCGGTGCGCCGGTAACTCTGGGCAAGATATCGCAGCCGTCAGTACTCCTTGCCGTTGCCGGTTTTTTCATTATCATCTGGCTTACGCTCAAAAAAATACGGGGAGCGATTATCCTTGGCATACTTGCTACGACAATTCTCTCAATAGCTTGGAAAACCGTCCCGCTACCGAAATCATTCATAAGCCTGCCGCCGAGCCCCGGTCCTTTATTCTTGCAACTCGATATCGCCGGGGCACTCAGACTCAGGAATTTGCCCATCGTGTTCATCATTTTTGTCATGGCCTATGTGGACACGGTGGGGACGCTGATCGGGCTCTCGGCGCGAGGCGGACTATTGGACAAGAACGGGAATCTTCCGGAGATAGAAAAACCGATGCTCGTCGATGCTGTTGCTAACCTGATAGCGCCGATTCTCGGAACCACGACTACGGGCGCGTATGTCGAGTCAGCGGCAGGTATCGAAGAAGGGGGGAGGACGGGCTTCACCGCTCTCGTCGTTGCAGGATTGTTCCTGCTTGCCCTGTTTTTTGCTCCGGTCCTCACATCGGTGCCATCCCATGCATACGGTGCTGCGCTGATTGTCATCGGCTGCTTCATGATCGGTCCAATCACGCGAATCGACTTCCACGATTATACGGAGCTCATTCCGGCCTTCCTGACGATCGTGATGATGATCTTTACGTTTAATATCGGGGTAGGCATGACCTCGGGCCTGCTCAGCTATCCCCTCCTCAAAACCGTGGCGGGAAAATATAAAGAAGTACCCGCCGGCCTTTGGGCCTTTGCCGCACTGTCGCTGCTATTCTATATCTTTTATCCCTATCAATAATTCCGGGACCTTTTGTCGCGCTGAGATGCAGAGAAAAGCGGGTGATTGAAGATTTGAGGCCCTCCGATTGATCCATTCCTGCGGGAAACCGCATTGCTCTTTTTCATTCGGTCTGCACGCGTATATTTATTTTTGACAGTAGAAATTATTCTGTTACAATATCCCAGCACTGCATCACAGGCGTACCACGATGAAGGGAGCGTCGGCAAGAGGCCATGAATCCTGCCAGACAGCTAAAATTTTCGCTGCTCATACTTCTCCTGCTCGTAACCATCGGCACGGTAGGGTACATGAGTATAGAAGGTTGGCGTTTTCTCGACGCCTTCTACATGACGATCATCACCCTTGCTACTGTGGGGTTTCAGGAAGTGCACCCGCTGAGTGACGCAGGGCGTGTATTTACGATTCTGCTGATCGTGTTCGGCGTGACCGTTCTCGGCTACACCGTGGGCAAGCTGGCTCAGATCATGTTCGAAGGCCAGTTCCAACGTTTTCTCGGGAGGAAAAAAGTGGAAAAATCGATCGATGAGTTGCGGGATCATTATATCGTTTGCGGCTACGGAAGGATCGGATCGCTCATCTGCAAGGAGTTCGCCGCAAAGCCGATCCCCTTTGTTGTCGTGGAAAACAACCTCGCGGTGCTCGAAAAAATGGAAGAGGACAACGTGCTGTTCCTGCGTGGGAATGCCACGGAAGATGAGACCCTGCTCAAGGCCGGGATAAAGCGCGCCAAGGGGCTCGTTTCCGTTGTCACCTCGGACACGGAGAATGTGTATATCACACTTACAGCGCGGGGGTTAAACCCGGACCTTTTCATTCTCGCGCGTTCCAGCGAGCCCGGCTCGGACATAAAGCTCAAACGGGCGGGCGCCACTAAGGTAGTCTCGCCCTATCACATCGGCGGGAATCGCATGGCTCAGGCCGTCTTGCGGCCGAACGTGGTAGATTTTATCGAGATCGCTACGGGTCGCGAACATATCGATCTGCAAATCGAAGAGATCTTTATCCCCGCCCACTCAACCTTCATCGGTCAAAACCTTAGGGATGCGGGTCTTCGCAGGGATACGGGCGTGATCATAGTGGGCATCAAAAAAGCAAATGGCAAAATGGTTTTTAATCCAGATTCTGCAAGTCTAATTGATGCCAAAGACACGCTCATTGTCTTGGGACAGCCAGCTGCGATAACGATGCTTGAAAGCCTCGTTGCCCGCAATGCGCAGGAGGGAGAAGTTTCCAAGAATTCATAGCAACGCATACCTGAGAAGCGATTCGCTCTGGTATGCTGAGGTGCCTATGATTATTAATATTTTTGATCAAGAGGATTAACGAATGACGCAGCAGCGCAACGCCTGGTTTGCTGCACTTCTGGCGATAGTGACAGGTTTGCTTTCCGTCAAGGAAGGCGGGAGCGTAATGCTCGGCGTATCAACCAGGGCATATACCATTTTGCCCTGGCTGGTGTGGTACAATGTCAGCCTGGGTTTCGCTGCAGTTATTGTTGGTATCGGCATATGGAAGCGGCATACGTGGGGCGTACGGTATGCGGTTACGATCGTTACTCTTCATTGCTTTGTTTTCATGATTCTTATCATTTTGCTTGCGTTCCATGAGGCTGTCGCGATCAGCAGCGTCATCGCCATGCTCTTCAGGACTGCCGTATGGTCCGCTATCGTAGTATTAATGGAGCGGGAAAAAAAGATGAGAAATAAGAATGAGCAGATCGCCTGTCTGCACTCTTCAGGGGGGGACTACATCCGGCCGCACTAAGATCTTAAAGTTAAGTGGCTGAGCTCTCACAGGGTCCATCATCCGTCCCAGCTTGTGGAAACGCGTTGCGACGAGGCGGTTTACAGGCAGCTCTTTACGATTGCAGGGTTTAGGGACATGCAGGTGGCGGGGAAGAACATGGATTATTTTCTATCGACATGAATTCCTGGGGTCCGGAACGATTCCAGCATGAGCACATACGAGACAGGGCCGAGCTTAAGACGAAGACCGAAATGGCTCGATGCATGTGTGCTGCTATCATCGCGCTTTGTCGGATCTTTTCAAAATATTACTTCCTCCGCTATATTGCGTAAATTCCAAGCACGTTTTTTTACCCAGCATCGGAAAGTACATACCATGGCCGATCAGACAATAGAAGTTACCACCTATGCCGGTTATCGCGGCGCGGAACGGCCGAGATCCTTCGTGTTCGAAGGGAGCAAGGTTGATGTGCTCGGGGTCGTACAGATGTGGGTGGAGGAAGAGCATAAGACCAGAAAGCAGAGGCGGTTCTTCACAGTCAAAGGGAATGATACGTTCACCTATACGCTTTTTCACGATCTTGAAACTGGGGAATGGTTCTTCAGGAGGAGGGTAAGAAATAAAGTGACCTGAATTGACCGAATTTTTGTTTATTGCTACGGTATGAAATAAGGCGCAACCAGAAGTCGAAAAGTCTAGGAACCGGAGCGCGTCTGACTAGCTTGCTGTGATAAGATTTGTGCCTATCGTACCAGGCCCATGCTCAAGACCTGGCCGATGGCGGGAATGAAGTCTTTTTTTCTCGACATTACTCGCGGCACCGTGCAGGTGTCGTTTGTGACCTTCACATTAAACGCCTTTTCAACGATCCACGTCTCGCCCCTCAAGAGGATCCGTTCTTGTCCTTTGCCGAGCGGGTTCAATACCAGGAGCACGGTGAGATCGTAATTATTCACTGAACGAAGGCGCTCAAGCTCTTCAACCAGTTCACGTTCCCGCGCGTCGATCTCCGCACAGTCCAGGGACATCATCTGGCTCACGCCGATTTTTTTCCCGTTGATCAAGAATTCCTTGAAGTCCCCTGCGATCAGCTCTGCTGCGGTCTTGTCCTCGAGATTGATACTTTCATGTAGCAGTTCCTTGGCATAGGACTGGATTTCGATTTCAGCGATCTCGGCCAACCTGTGGGCCGTCGCTCGGTCCCGCTCCGTCGTTGTGGAAAGCGTTAAGAGCAAGGTGTCTGACAGGATACCGGAGAGCAGGATACCGGCGATTTCCTTCGGTATGTGGGTCTGGTACAAAAACATGATGCCCGCAACAACGGTACAGGTACTCCCGACGGGATCATTGTACACGTAGATCGGCGCCGTTGTGGAGATGTCCCCGACGCGATGGTGATCGATGATCTCGAGGATCTCGGCCTCTTCAATGCCGTCCACTGCTTGTGATAGTTCATTATGGTCAACGAGAACTGCCATCTTGCGTACCGGTTTTAAAAGGTCTGTTCGCGTGATGAAGCCGATCAAACGGTTGTCGCTGTCCACGACGACAACGGAACGGTAATCGGACTCAATGATCTTCGTCCGCACTTCGTTGATAGGAGTGTAAAGGCCGACCGTTGGCGTATTCGTTGTCATGATAGAGGACACAGGCTCCGACATGGTCATGAGCTGGACCGTGGCAAAGGCCGGCTTTGGCGAGGAAATAAGAAGAACCTCTCTTTCTTTGGCTGCCGCTATGACCTCATTCGTGATTTGCGCATTGTCAGTTACGATGACCGCACCGCACCCTGTCCTGATCAGCTCCAGCTGTACTTCATTCTGGTCGCCAACAATGACTACATCGCCGGGGCGCACCCGGTTTAGAATGGTTCCGCGTTGCATGGCGGCGATCAACACCCTCCCGGTCAATACTGTAATCTGCCTTGTATTGCTGATGACGCGACCGTCGAGCGTTTTCAAAAGAATGTCTATCTCGATGGGCGCTTTGGAAAGGTCAGCAAAACCAACGCTATCCATGTAATGGCGTGCAATGTCTTTTAACCCCACAACGCCGGCAAGTCTTCCAGACTCGTCCACGACAGGAACCGACCGTACACCCTGCTCGCGCATCATCAATGCCAGCACTTGGATGGAGTCGCGGATATTAACAGCGATGGGACGTTTGAGGTCCAGATCGCTCACAGTTGCAGCGAGGCTGTCTATTTCCGCTGAAGGGGGTACTCCGAACTTTTCGAGCACAAAAGAAGTCTCATGGTTCAGCTTCCCGGCCCGGACAGGAGTGAAGAGGTACCGTTTATCCGTCACGTTCTTGAAATATGCGTAGGCAATGGAGGAGCACACGGAATCCGTGTCTGGCGTTATGTGGCCTACGACGTATACAGTCTTGTTGCGATCGGGAGTCATTAACGTTTACCTATTTTTTCCATTTAATGTTCTATAGTACCAGTAATACCGTATGCAGGTGCGACTGTCAAGAATATAAATGAGAAGAGTGGTCTATGCACCTCCAGAGATGATGTCATTCATTTCTTGTCGTATATGCCGACAATCGAGGCAAAACAACTGTTTTTAACCTTGACACCCGGAGGGGTTTTGGATATATTACTAATCCTGTATGCCCTTGGGGGATCGTCCAGTGGTAGGACGACAGGCTCTGAACCTGTTTACGGGGGTTCGAATCCTCCTCCCCCAACCATAACCAGTTTTGAGTTGCGAGTTTTTATTTTGAGTATGATTCATGGACAGTCCCGTTTTTTTCCATTCTGCAACTCATCTCTAAAAACGCTTAACTTTCTTCACGGTCCCATCGTCTAGCGGCCTAGGACGCTGGCCTCTCACGCCGGAGACACGGGTTCGATTCCCGTTGGGACCACCAGTTAATATATTGATTTTTAATAGTTTTTTGTAATCATAAGATTGCCATTTCTTCAATCTTATGCCTCCAGCTATGCCCCGTCAGCATGATGCGGGATATTGATTCCGACATCATTTCCGAAGACCTTATTCATGAACTCATCTCTGCACATTCCCCCTGCTAGGCGTCTTCGTCAGGAGGGGGTCAAGAGACAGGGGTAGCTTCTTCCTTTGCACGGTAAATACCTTCCTCCGGGATTTCGTCTCGAGCACGATATGCAGCCTGAGCAAATATACCGAATGTGATAATGATATGTTTGGTTGATTTTCCATGTAACCTATGATACC
>DASPQB010000195.1:0-17072 GCA_035625205.1 Nitrospirota bacterium
GCGAACGATAATAATTTTGCTGGCTGGCGGCGATAAAAGCACACAGGCGGCTGATATTAAGACGGCCCTTCGACTTGCACGAAACCTGTAGGAGGAAAATATGCGTAAGACAAAAACCACACACTACGACGTTGCCGAACATCTCCGAACACCAGAGGAAATGGCTGCTTATCTGGAGGCTTGTCTTGAGGAAGCCAAAGGTGATGCAGCGTTCATTGCAAAAGCTCTGGGAGATATCGCGCGCGCGAAAGGCATGGCACAAGTCGCGCGAGATGCTGGACTGTCTCGCGAAAGTCTATATAAGGCACTTTCCGGAGAACGTAGCCCCGGTTTTGATACCATCCTCAAGGTGATGATGGCGCTAGGATTGAAGTTGCATGCAGAAGCGTCCCATGGTTGATGTATTGATTTGTTGGCCCATAGCTGATGAGCGAAGCTGAGGTCTAGACAGCAAGTAGCGATAAAGATAAGATTATTCCTTGATATAGAGAATTCCAATTGGCAAAAATATTGAAAGTCGATAAAAATTTCATTCCATGCTCCGTTGCTAATGGAGATGAGCTGTTTTCAAATGGTATGTTCGAGTTTAATATCACAAAAATGTTCGAATCTATTCAAAAAGAACCCGATAGCATTACAGTTGAAGAAGTGGCGGTAAAAGATTTCTTCGAAGGTTTTTCATCCATCGATGAGTCTTATATGGACTCAGTTGAAATTTCTAAGCCTGTGATAATTGTGGAAATTTCTCCAGGGCAATATAACTTGATTGATGGCAACCACAGAATGGAAAAGGCGCGCAGGATGGGACTAAAAAGCGTGTCATCATATAAACTGAACGTTGAGCAGCACATAAAATTCTTGACTTCTAAAAAAGCTTATGTTGCCTATATTGAATATTGGAACAGAAAGCTGAAATAATTCAAGCCGCCAAGAACAGAGACTGGCGGACAGAGTCGGGTAGTCCATGCTGATTGTTTGAAACCCTTAATTTACGAGAAAACGAACATCCTATACTCTTGGAGTTGCACACATCGAAACAATCAACAGTCCAACTACAAAGATGCACTCGCAGCAATCGACAAGATTGAAGATTTCTCAATGAAAGCTGCATAATGGCAATAACGGCATTATGCTTTATAGCTTCCTGTAGCTGGTGACGTTGTCATCTATTGCAACATATAAACTTTCAACCTGAATCTTTTTAATTTATACCCCAAGAATACCGCCTTGACACACTCAATCAGCATCATTGACATCTTGGTGCATCAAGCATATATTTGTTCAGGACACCTATGAATGGAGCGGCTGCTCGTTACTAGATTCGATAAAATCTGTGGCGAAATGTAAACAACAATTTGGAGCACCCTTCTATTAGCGGTGAGATAGTGTATCGGATTTGCGAACGTTCACGTCTGTGGGAAGCCTGTAGGGTAGCTATCTAGGTCTACCCGGTAAGTTAACAGCAATTGTAATTTTTCGGAATTGAAAAATGGTGCCTAGTAAATCAAATGTGGGAGACGGTTTGGAATGTTAAATAATTTAGCAAACCAAGGGGGAGTTTCTCTAATCGCCGCTATATTTATCATCGTCATCCTGGCATTTATGGGAGTTATGCTTCTCAGCATGGTTACTACCTCAAGTTTATCCTCTGTAAATGATCTACAGTCAACTAAGGCGTTGTATGTGGCTGAGGGTGGAGTAGAATACATTCTTGGAGTAAATACTTTTCCCAACTACTCCACAAATGGCGCAACAACCAATCTCGGCGCAGGAAATTTTAAGATTGACACACCTGCCACTGTCACAACGGCGGGTGGGATTCCGGCATCCGGAGCTTCAACATTTACTGTCAACAAATCATCGTGGGCAGGCTTTCCTGCGCCGCCTGGAAACATTGTGATCGATTCGGAAATCATGACGTATTCAGCGTGGAATGGGACAAATCAATTCACCGTTAACGCTGCCGGCCGTGGTGCCGGAGGGACCACAGCCGCTGCACACGCATTTGGAGCTGCGGTATATCCGGCGACAACGACTACCGCTGCCGTGAATAACTTACCGGGAACCACGACTATCCCGGTATCATCAACCATAGGGTTCGTTATTCCGGGTGTCATTCAGATAAACAATGAATTTATCTGGTGTGAAAATACAAGTGGAAACAATTTTACAAACTGCATACGGGCTTACAAAGGTTCCACTATAGCGAACCACGTGATCAACAGCAATGTCTTTCAATATATGCTCAGATCCACTGGTAGCGTCGGAAACGCTGGGAGGGCGATCCAAACAGGTGTTACTATGAATCAACCGTCAATCGCCTTTGATCAGTCTTTTAATAACACAGTACATGCGAATATATTGACTTGGAATCATACAGTTTCGGCAACGGCGACTAATAGCATTCTCTTTGTTGGTGTATCAACTGCTACCACGACAGTCAGCGGACCGATAACTTATGGTACTCAGAATATGAGTCTCGTCGGTGCTGCCAATAATACAGGTAACTCACATGTAGAAATATGGAGATTAATTGCACCTGCAACGGGCACACATCTTATTACTGTGAACTTGCCGGCAAGTGTAAGGGTTGATGGTGGTTCCGTCTCATTTACGGGAGTTAACCAGACCACCCCAATTGACGCAGGACCTGTTTCTGCCACAGGCAATAATAATGCACCAAGCCTGTCAATCAACACTATTACTAACAGTGCTTGGGTCTTTGATACGCTTACGTTCCCGGGTTCGGGAGCAGTAACCGCAACGGCTGCAGTTGGACAGACTCAGATGTGGTCTATTTCGCACAGCGCTGGGGGTGGGGGATCGTACCAAGGCCCAATATCTCCAGCTGGCAGTGTTACCATGAGTTGGACACTTTCAAATAATGAGCAGTGGGTCATAGAAGCAGTGGCATTACGACCGGCAGTCTCGCAATCAATATCACAATTGTTTTGGAATGAGATCGTGAATTAAAGAACAGGTAAGTTTAACGGATTAGATTAGCCAGCTTGGTTGTCTGATCATGCTTATCGCTGACATGGTTCAAAACATCGAACTTCCCGGTGACCCACGTTTTTTTTGACAGATAAGAATAAGAGTTTTTAAAATTTAAGTTTCGCAGGTTGGATGAAATAGCTCAAAATTCGATATGATAAGCCTAACCATTCGGGTCGAGTGACTAAACAACTCACTTGACTCAGAGTTGCAGGCTTCATATAGTATTTCGCCACCTTTTTTTCGCGCGCTGGTGCAAGATTGTAGGCGTAATTCACAATACCGATAAGTCAATATACTCTTTCCATTGCCCTGCTTTATCATCTTTGGGGAGCTATCCCGGGCCCGAACTATTTGAGCAGTAATTCCTGCAGGAGGTAGAAGAATGTCTTCAGAACGACCGCTTGCTGATCTATTGCAGGAACTCCATGACACGAAAAAGACCGGTGCCCTCTATGTCAGCATCGTGGAAACCAGCGAAGATCTGGTCAGGATTTATTTCCGAAATGGAGATATTTACTACATTCGCTACGGAACGGCTATCGGTAATGACTGTCTAGACATCCTTGAATATTATAATTTGTGGGGTGCCACATATTTTGACGGCGTCGAAGCACCGAAAGGTGCTGTTTCGAATATTCCGAAGACGCAGGCAGTCATCTCCATGATCAGAGGTCTCAACAAGAAGGTTAAGGTTCAATAAATGATGTGACCTGATGTGAACTGCACCAGAAACAAGTGTATTTAACAGATAAGTTTAGAGAGCACTGTGCTAAATTAATGCTAAAAAATACCAAAGGGGGCATCAATATTAAGATAAGTGGATTCATTGCAATGCCTTCAACCATTTGATTGACCTTACTATTCGGGAAACCAGGCTACAAATCAAGGGTTGTGTTTTTCACTCTTTTTGACTTTCACGGCGACTGAGGATGAAGGCGTCTTCCCCGTAATCGTTACCGATGTCCTTTCTCGCGGGCTTCATGTTTCCACCCGAACTTAATATCAAAAGCCTCATCTCGTCATTTTTAAAAGAAGACTGTGCTTGTTAGGTTATACGGTATCAGGGAAATCGAAGCAAAAAATAGGGATTCTCTGATTGCTTTTTTGTCTGTGTGGTGATAACCTTTGCACAATTTTTTTCAAATGCTTCATTTTTTTGATTGCGTCCTTTGGAAAAAACGGTTTTTGTGTACTTGGTTAGATCTACTCGGTAAACTAGAAAGGAGGAAACTGTGAGTAAAAGAAATCATAGGCTGTTGGTGCTGGTATTTCTGCTTATAGCGGCACTCCTTGCCTCGTGCAGCGGGGGAGGAGGTATCCCCACATGTACTGTAACCTATAACGGTAATGGCAACGCCGGCGGTAACGTACCGATTGATTTAACCAATTACGAGCAAGGGCAGACCGTCACGGTACTCGACAATACAGGCAACCTCGTAAAGACGGGAGCTTCCTTCGGGGGGTGGAATACGCTGGCAGACGGATCCGGCACTTTCTATATACCGGGGCAGACTTTCACGATGGGTGCGGCCAATGTTACGCTGTACGCGATTTGGCCCTTTAATGTTTTGGGCTTAACCGACGACGGAGCGAACTATGGCGATTACACGTCTCGCTTAAGCGATCAGCGCGGATGGGGCGCTCATACCAGTGACCACGCCCACAGTCGTGACGGGAGGGTCGTCTCTTTTGTATCACCACCGTTGGCACTATCAATAAACGGCGGTATGCCTCAACGGCTTGCGGCTCAGTTACCATAATACAAACTTTGGGATGGTTTGGAACAAAGTCTGTTACCTTCTTGCTTGGTTTCCTTTCGCATGGGATCCTTGTTTTGCCGGATGATGATTGCCATAACATTTTTAAAGAATTGCTGATAGGTCATCCAAAAATGAAGACTTCAATTCGTAACGTTCAACAGACGGTCATCATATTATGGATTTGTTTTTTAGTTTCTGCATTAATCTATTCATGTGGTTCTAGTAGCACTGGTTTTGAACCTTGCATATACAGTAATAATGCCGGAACAGCCACCATTGAGTCTATTGTAACTTCAACATTTGAACCGGGGCTCGTAGTATCTTTCAGTTTTACTCCAGCTAACCCTAATTTTACACCACCATTTGGAGAAGATAATGGTGGAACTTTATACACAGTGGGCCCGCAACAACTACCTAGTGCTGAGTTATTATCGGCAAACGGGATTACGGTTGGAGAAGCACTCCCCGCTGATTTCGAACAGGAAGTCTCGGGGACATGCACTCCTCCCCCGTTGTTTACCTTCCCAACGCTTTCTAATCTTTGGGGACATTAGTTAAACAGGTAACGTCTGCGTTACAATTATCATATAGTATTGTGCATAAATATTTCGTCAACATGGCTCCACACTTGTAGGTGTAGGCGATGATGATATGAAGGCCAAAGAATAACACCTTCAACTACAAGTTGATGAATCGGTCAATCGCATTATCTGTGAATTACCAGATGGAATATGCGCTTCACGCTATAGTCATCTATCAACATGCTTCCTGAACTGTGTTTACGTGACCTAATCAGCTGTATTCCATATTTCATATCGTATTCATTACAATTTATCATGTGAACTAATTCGATTTGTGGTGATCAATTCGGCAGTTTATTGACATTCCCTACAACGTCCAGGGATATCGAAGCAACAAATAGGGAACTCCTGATTGCTTTTTTCTTTATATTACACTAAAGTTTATTTTGAGGTACTGGCTATTTCGTAGTCCTGCAGCGCAGTTGGCGCTATAATTTTGAGGATTAAGCGATGAATAGGACCCTGACGGCATTTGTGTTTATAGTTATGATTTTCATGCTATTGGCGAGTTGCAGTACGAGTTCGTCGACCAGCGCACCATACCCCCCGGAAGTCGCAGCTATTGCAGGAAACGGGCAGGTGATCATAAGTTTGGCACCGGAACCGGGGTCTGCAACTGTAAACTCTTACACAATATACTACTCTACCACGAACCCCGTAACTATGTCATCGGGAACAAGTGTAACAGGAATCACCGGCGCATCAACCACAATCACCGGACTAACCAATGACACTATGTATTACTTCATCGCGACGGCAGCGAACGCATATGGCGAAAGCCCACCATCGTCAGAAGCGAGAGCTATGCCGGGTATAAACATAGGGACCGTGACGATTCTCGCATCAGAATCATGGCTGAGTACTCCTCAAGGTATTGTTGTCGATTCCAATAATGTCTACTGGACTGATAATAGTGGTACACCGTTTGGGAATGGTACTGGGGATGTAAGGAAGGTTGGGATAAACGGAGGAGCTGTGACGACACTGGTTTCAGGACCGAGTGCTTGGCAATATGGTCCCCAGGGTATTGCTAGTGATGCCACCAGTGTATACTGGCTTGATAATGATAGCGGGACTGTAAATAAGGTATTGATAAGCGGAGGGACTATCTCGACCCTTGTCTCAGGACTGAATTTTCCCCAAAGTATTGCGGTCGATTCCACCAGTGTTTACTGGACTGATGTTATTGGAATAAGGAAGGTAGGGATAAACGGAGGGACCGCCACGACCCTCGCCTCAGGATTGACTATTTTGCCAGGTTATACCCAGGGTATGGCGGTCGATTCCACCAGTGTCTACTATTTTAGTAACGATGCAGTAATGAAAGTAGGGATCAACGGAGGGACTGTTACGACCCTTGCCTCAGGACTAAATTTCCCCACAAGTATTGCCATCGATTCCACCAATGTCTACTGGACTAATAATGGCAGTTTATATAAAGTCGGAATAAACGGGGGGACCGTCACGACACTTGCTACTTGGGATGGAATCTTGGGTATTGCCGTCGATTCCACCACTGTCTACTGGACTGATGATGATAGCGGGATATATAAGATAGGGATAAATGGGGGGACAATCACGACTGTCGCCTCAGGACTGTATTATCCCGCAAGTATTGCCATCGATTCCACCAATGTCTACTGGACTGAGTTAGATGGAACTATAAAGAAGGTGTCAAAGTAGATCTGCGCGGGCTGGGAACGTAGTCGTTGTAGCGCGAGTGAACTTGCAAAATGATGATATCAGTTCGAGACTTCTCGTTGACCTGTTTCAATTACACCCATTTAAAGGGCACCTGTCAAGAGAAAAAACTATCTCGTTGACGAGAAAATGTAATTTTCTCGTCGATGTTTTTCTAAGTTAACAACACCCCTACCATTGCCGCAGTTTCATTCGGTTTTGGGTGTCAGTTCCTCACTGCACCATACACCCATCAGGATTAAGGTCATTGGTGAAGCGCTCTATCCATTGACCCTTTCCGCCTCGGGGGCAGACCAGAAAATCATCGGTTCCATGCAATGTCCAAGAGTATTGTTCAAGTCTTGTGGTTGTTAACCAGCATATAGTGGCTCACAGCATGGTCAGTAAAGATGCTGATAACTGTATAATAGAGTGGGACGGATTACCAATCAAGTCATTGGGTTTGCCATGTAGTTGCCAGGTTCACCGCCCCACCCAGCCAAATTCTTATGATTCAAAAAGCTTCTCTGGCATGAAAGATATCTGGTCTCTCATAATATAATATGCCGCCCTCGCCAGCTTGTGAGCGAGCGCAGCGTGCGCTATCATGAAGTTCGTTTTCTTCATCTTCCGATTATAATATGCGCGGGCCTCCGGATGAAAGCGTCGTGCCAGTTCCGCAGCCTCGGAAAACGCCCAGGCAAGATATTTGTTGCCGTTCTTCTTGTTCCCTTTGCCTTTACCCTTGTCGTTGCTGATCCATTTGCTCGAAACCTTCCTGCAGTAGGAAACATAGTTTCCTACCTTGTCAAAGCGGCCGATGGGGCCTGTCTCGAGCATTATGGTCAATCCCAGGATTTTACCAACGCCTTGGATAGTGAGCAGCTGAGTGTACGGTTCCCGAAGCTCCACTTTTCCCTCAACGATTGCTTCAATAGCCCTGATCTGGCGGGTCAAGAAGTCTATGGAATCTTTGCTAACCTTCCCCGCTAAAGCAAGATCCTCGTTGGCTTCGAGAAACGGAGCAACGTGATCTGTCGTCAATGTCTCTATTTTGTTTCCCTTAAGCTTAAACCCGTTGTTTCGGTTAATGATGTTCTGAAGGCTGATCACCAGCGAGGTCCTGAGCTTAATCAAGTGGCTTCGTTTCCGTAACAGGTCCCGTATTGGCCGGTCTTCCTTTGGGTAAATGTAGCCTTCCGGCAGGATGCCGAGCCGGAGCATGTCTGCAAGCCAGAATGCATCGTGCTGGTCATCAGAATACTTCAGCCCTGAGTATTTCTGTATGGCAGTCGGATTGGCGAGATGAAGCGTATATCCCTCTGCCATGAGCAGATCAACCAGCCAATACCAGTTATAAGTGGACTCAACGACGATGCCAACAATGTCATTTTTGAACGGTGCCAGGGTATCGAGGATCACCCCTGAATCATTCGGCACCTTTTTCTTATATGCTCTCTTGCCGGTTTCATCGACAATGCCCACAAAACTGTTGCTTGAATGTAGATCGATACCTGTGTACAATTTCATAAAGCACCTCCTGGGATGGGATTGGGAGTCTCTTCCCAAAAGCATACCAAAACTCATACTTTTTGGTATGCTCTGGAGGTGTCCTTTATATGGTTATCAAGTTTGCACGCGTGGCAACGGCATAGAGTGAGAATTTCTATTAGAAACATTATTGTCTTTTATTATGGGATCCAAAGATATGTCTTCCTCTTTTAAGAATTTCAAAACATGACAACTCTTAATATTTCATCTCGTAATCTTTGTTTCATGGGTAGCCTCCGCTAAATTCCACCTCTTTTTATAGTATATTATTAAGTATAGACCCGGGCAGTAAAATTGATGCTAACAAATGGGAGCTAGACAATTAAATAGAATAATAGATAAAACTTAAATAGGAATCAGAGCTTAAACTTACATAATATTTCTCCCCTTCATTGCAAATAGATAAACATGTGAGCGGATTTCCGGCGACTGGCCGCGAGAGGTAGGTGCTTAGATAACGTGAGCGACGAAAATCATCGGCAAGACAAAGAGGATGATGAAACCTCTCCGCCTGTATCCGCTGCAACATTTCGTGAACAACTGCTGCCTGCAGCACTTGGCGCTCTCCTTCTCACGGTGCTTTGCGGCATCTTCTTTCCTTTGGTATTGGGCACTGCTGCCCGATCACTTTTCCCGAAACAGGCTAATGGAACTCTAGTGAAGTCGGATAGTGTCATAATCGGCTCCGAGTTGATTGGGCAGGACTTCATCGGGCCTGGTTATTTCTATCCGCGGCCCTCCGCAGCCGGCTTGGGTTACGATGCCGCTAATTCAGGAGGCACGAACCTCGGCCCGAACAATGCCAAGCTGTGGGATGGGGCAGATTCCTTCACCGGCATCCGGCAGCTGGCGAGTGATTACCGCCGGACAAATAGCCTGTCGCCAGACGACGTCATTCCGGCTGACGCTGTTACCCGCTCAGGCAGCGGCCTGGATCCGCATATTAGTCCAGCGAATGCGGCGCTGCAGACATCGCGAGTGGCGCGCGCAAGACGACTCAGTGAGGATACAGTCCACAGGCTGGTGGCCGAACATACTGAAGGACGCCAATTCGGATTTTTAGGCGAACCTCGAGTTTCAGTTCTCGCACTGAACCGTGCACTTGACCGAGGTGATCAGCCGCCAGCATCTCGCGCGGTTGCGGAGAATGCCACACGCTCGATGGAATGCTTCGTCTTTATTGTCATCGTCATTTTTTTCGCCTATCCGGTCAGCAGCTTCATCTTATGGGTGTTTGGATTCGAATCGACCCGTCTCGCTAGTGTGCGAAGGCCAATCGAGAACGTAGTCTTCCGTATTGTCCAGATTCACCCGGAGAAGGAGATGTCTGCTCAGGTGTACACTTTCTCCTTTATCGCCTTCACTGGTCTGGGAACCGTCTTGCTCTTCCTTCTCTTGGCAGTGCAAACCGCATTGCCTGGTGGCCCAGACAGCCATTACCTGACCACCCCGATGACGCTTGATCTTGCACTTAACACAGCGATCAGTTTTTCGACCACTACGACCTGGCAAGCCTATAGCGGGGAAACGACGCTTCGGTATCTGATCCAGATTGTCGGGTTAGCTGCTCAGAACTTCCTGGGCGGTGCGGCCGGGTTGGCTGTCGGGATCGCCTTCATGCGAGGGTTCTGCCGGACGAAGTCCTTAACGGTAGGCAACTTCTGGGTGGACCTCATCAGAGCGCTTTTGTGGGTGCTGTTGCCGCTCGCTTTCCTAATCGGCCTCGTTCTGGTTTGGCAAGGAGTTCCCCTGAACCTGTCGGCGTACACGGAAGCCCACACGGTGAATAGACAGCTCCAGACGATAGCCCAGGGACCAGTCGCAATCCTGGAGGCCATCAAAAACCTGGGGACAAACGGCGGCGGTTTCTTCAATGCCAACGGAGCTCACCCGTACGCCAACCCGACACCGCTCACAAACTTTCTGGGCATTCTGGCGATTGCTGTCATACCGGCCTCGATGCCGGTTGCGTTCGGCCGCTTAGCCAAGAGGCCCGGAGCCGGTTGGATGCTCCTGGCAGTCATGATCATCCTTTTTACAGCCGGTCTGGTGGTCTGTGATGGAGCGGAGTCATCCGGCTCGTCGCTCCTGACTGAATTAAAGGTTGTAGGTGGAAACATGGAGGGAAAGGAAGTACGTTTCGGCATCCATGGCTCAGTCCTGGCTGCCCTGGTTACCTCGAACGGCGCCACCGGGTCGTACAATTCCATGCATGGATCTTATCATCCAGTTAGTGTGCTGGTGCTGCTGGGAAACATGATGATGGGCGAGGTCGTTTTCGGGGGGTTAGGTACCGGCTTATACAGTATTGTCATGACCGCACTTGTCGGGGTCTTCATTGCAGGGTTGATGATCGGCCGTACGCCTGAGTATCTGGGGAAAACGGTGACGACCGACGAGGCAAAACTGATTGCTTTGTATAATCTCCTTACGCCGACGGTTGTGCTGAGCTTGACAGCTCTGGCCATCTCCACTCAATCCGGGCGTGCGGCGCTGGTGACCAACGGCGGATCTAGGGGATTCACTGAAATACTTTTTGCTTTTGCCTCATGCATGGCTAATAACGGCCAGAATATGGCCGGCCTCAATGCAAACAGTCTCTTTTACAATATCACGACAGCGATTACCATGCTGGCAGGGAGATTGGCGCTGGCCGCTCTTGCGCTCGCACTAGCTGGACGGTTAGCCGCTCAGCGTCGTCGACCCCAGATGATAGCGGGTGCCTTGCCCTCTGACACGATCACGTTCGGTATACTGGTCTTGATTACCGTAATTATAATGGGGACAATGAGTTTTCTGCCTGCTTTGGCCTTAGGACCGATCGTTGAGCACCTTATCCATTGAGGGAGCATAAGGCCAATACCTGGCTGAAAATATGAAGCGATGCTTATAGGCCTAAACCAGAAAACTCCCTTCCCGAACAAGTGTATAA
Source organism: Nitrospirota bacterium (assembly GCA_035625205.1). Lineage (GTDB taxonomy): Bacteria > Nitrospirota > UBA9217 > UBA9217 > UBA9217 > JAJYKN01. The sequence goes on from DASPQB010000195.1 coordinate 11,502, forward strand.
GATGAAGATTCTTCCTGTGCATTTTTATCAATAAGGCAAGTATTTAAGATTCAACTTACATGCAGACGCGGCAGAAGAAAAGAGTGCAAAATTCAAAACGAAATATGAGTTTCATGCTGTAGTAATCTTTCAACATGCTTTCCTGAAGTTATTGAACCTTCCATTTCTCTAAATTTATAAAGTTATAACCAGAATTCGTTGGAATCAACGCAGCCATTGTTGCAGGGAAATAACATAAATATGTTGCATTACTCCGAAGGCTTGCAGAGGCAGTCCATCATGAGAAGCGACGAAAAATTATTCGTCGCTTTTTTGTTTGCAAAAGAACGATAGAAAGTGGCGGCTTCTTGATGTACCGGGCATCAATCTGCGCGTTAATGCCAACACTTACAGTTTCGTGCAAGGAAGATAGGCCCCCACCTCGCCTAGCACCCCACAAATTTGGTCGCGGTCACATCATAAGAAATTCTGACGTGTTCAGAAAGTGCATTAAGATGCATTGATATGTTTGATAATACATGCGCTCCTGAATAAAAATGCGACGAACTGTTCAAAAGTGAGCCTGCAACAACAGGCTCAAACGTGATTCATTGGAACGTGCTAAGATATAAACAACGCTCGCCAAAATGCATGTTCAGCTATCCTCTTTGCGAACACATCCTAGGAGTATTGTCTCTAGAGCAATGGAGACATTGAGGTCAGGAAAAAGTTATTGGGATGTCAATAGAAACTACCGGTATTCTTCATCAAAATCAATTTGTGTGCCATGTTGCTAGCACAAAAAACGAATCGAAGAGCATTCGATCGTTCGAAAGGAGAGTGACATTACCATGAACACGAAACAATGGTTTAGCACTCGCTTGCTGCTGTCATGGACAGCCGCAGCCTTATTGGTACTTGGCGTTGTGGCCTGCAAGGGTTCTACGGGAGACACGGGAACACCCGCCATAGACCACGGGTCCATTTCTGGCACAGTGAAGGACCCAACAGGGTCTCCGGTTGTGGCTGCAGCCATCTCGACCGAGCCATCCACCATTTCTGTTCAGACGGACACATCCGGGAGCTTTACTCTCGCCTCGATTCCTATCGGCGCCTATACCGTCGTCGCGTCAAAGGCCGGTTATGTTGACAGCAATCTTACCGGCATCGGTGTTGGCGCGGGATCGACCATGAATGTGAGCCTCGTACTTGCACCAGTAGCGCCGATCCCGGGCTCCTTGTCGGGCAAAGTCCTCGGTCGAAAAGGAGTTTCTGGTGTGTCGAGTCCTCTTGCCGGAGCTCAGGTTTGTGTGGAGGGTGGATCCATCTGCGCCGATACTCAGAGCGACGGAACGTATACTCTGACAGGGGTTACTCCAGGATTCATTTCCCTCTCCGCTTCCACGACTGGATACCTTCTTGGCGAAACCCGTCAAGCAGCCTTTCTGGCCGCAGGCGCTACCGTGACCGGGCAGGACATTACACTCTCAGGGATGCCCGCCAACACGGCAACCTATGTCGGCACCAATACGTGCATTAGCTGCCATACCAACGTTTCACCGAGTGTCGTAACGGCATGGAATAATTCAGCGCATGCTAAAGCGACCGATCGGACCCTGGGAAGTGTCGACGTAACAGGGTGGCCCGCAGCGCCAGCTACCTGCAACACACCTACTACAATGAACCTCGGCTTTATGGCAACCGACCCGACTGTGACAATTCCCCCTGCGACCCGTACCGTCTTCCTTGTGCGCTGGAAGGCGGGCTGTGGCCAGCCGACTTTCGAGATGGCATTTGATACGAAGCAGACCGGCAGCGTCGTCGCCGGAGACACGATCATCCCAGTGACCGGCAGTATCGGTGGAGTTGCAACAGGAGCGGGTCAATGCGGCAATGCGGGTATTATTCCAGCGAATACGCCATGTTCGGCGAACTTGGGCGGGTCAGGAGCCACTGCGAACATGGGATGGTGGCAACAGGAGTATCTCGTTAGCATCGCAAGTGGATCGAACAAGCCTGGCTGGGTCACATGGGACACGACTAACACCCCCAGCGATTTGCTCGTCCTTCCAGCAGCATGGAACCAGCGCACTCAAACCTGGATACCGGCGCCGGATTATAATCCCATACAGAGCATGAGCTTTTCCGCTGCTTGCTCAGGATGTCACGAGACGGGCCTGTCACTCGTTACTGACACCTCCGGAAACGTGACAAGCTACAGCGCCGTTTCGCAGAACATCGGCTGCGAGAAATGCCATGGTCCCGGCTCATCGCATGTGAGCGCGGGAGGCGACGCCTCGCTTATTGTCAACCCGGCCTACCTCACCGCACAGTCTGAACGAGAAGTATGCGGTCAGTGCCATTCTCAGGGTGTGACATCGACGAGCCCAGCGGGTGCCCTCGGTTTCGCCTGGAACAGCATGGCTGCGGTGGGCGGCGGGAACTTCATCCCCGGCGTTCACACGCTTTCGGATTTCATGATAATCCCTGCATACGGAGATCCCGCTTGGTACTGGCCGAGCGGTTTCCCGAGCAGCGACCACATCAGCTATATGGACTTAGAGGGCAGCGTTCACGAGAATAATTCGTATGAAAAACTGAGCTGTGCAAATTGCCATGACGGCCATGGCGGCACCGGTGGCCCATCCGAATTCCAGAGAGCCAATGGGCAGTCAGGTGATCAGTATGCCTTTCAGAGCAATGCCGAGATTTTGCGTAATGATGTGGTCTGTCTTGCATGTCACGCCACTTATGGGGACTTCGCCTCGATCGCTCTTGCAGATGTGGCGAACTACCACGTCTCGACTGGAGGTTTAGTATCTTTGAACGGGACGACCTTCGCTCCTACTTCAGCCCAGCAGATGCAATCAACGGACCTGATATCAGCCATGGTCAATTCGCATATGATGGCCCGGGCAGCGATGCCTGCGTACTTCGATCCCACCGGAGACGTCAGTGGGATGCCAGTGGGGCGATGCTCCTCATGCCACATGGCGAAGACTTCGTTCACGGGGGCGTTCTTCTCTGGGTTAGACGCCAACGGCAAGACTGCAAATGTTATAGGGGACGTCACCTCTCACGTCTTCAAGGTCGCGTGGCCTGTTATGAGCTTGGAGACCTGGTCGGCCGCAACGACATGGGATGCGGTCATGCCGAACGCTTGCGGGTCTTGTCATAAAGAATATCGTTTTGGAAAGTGAGAAGCATTTCAGCTAGGAAGCTGTAGAGCAGCGGTGTCAGAAAGTCACTCGCTGCTCTACAATTATTTGGGTAGTTATTTTATTCGATCTCGCCATAATGGTTTCCCTCCTCTTTGCTATATCTCTGTGACTGATCTGAGAGATGATTGTAATCTAATCTTACCCCGAATTCTGTACCTCACCAAGAGTTGGACTTATAAGGGGAGGCCATACCCCACTGAATTGAGATATTCCGTACCTCGACGCATACCGCACCTTCTGCCCATTTTTCCAGTCCTCACGCCCACGGGATGCCCTGAATCTGATTTTTTATCGCTAACTAAGATAACTTGACAGCCCTATCCGCTGCGCTATAATATTTATATCAGGCTCAACGCGAAGCGTGTCAGAGGACACGCGGGCACCCTGTGACCGCCGTCCAAAGCAGTCTCCGGGTCGCAGGATTGGAATCTCAATCCCAGCGCTGAACCTGTTGTTTTTCCAACAACGAGCCGGAAGGACCTTGGGCGCATGGGAGCTAGCTGCGTCACATGAGTTTTTCCGGCTCTTTTTATTTACCTTCTAGTGACTCATTTAGGTCGACATTGATCTGCATCCCCCGAAACCTGGAAATGACGGTATTAACGATCCTGACCGTGGTAAGCTCGTCCAGCCTCTCAACCTGCCGTTTGAGTATGGCTAAGCGTCCTTCTAATAGGGCGATCACAGCCTGAAAATCTTTTACGGAAAGTTTCTTGATTCGTGTTTCTCACAACGGGAAACATTAGCCGAACCGAAAAGGGCCGTAAACTAGTCTCTGACAAATGATTAGTAAATCTGCACTTCAAAATTCAACTAGTTCGCACTCCGACTAACCGAAATGAGTGCGGATTCCCAGCTAAAACATGCTTTTCACACTGTTGTCATTTATCAATACATCCTTCTTCTAAAATATAGCAAGCTAAACTTGTTAAGCCTTACTGAACAGAAAAACCAATAGTTCGATTGAAGATTAACAAATCTCATCTACTCCAAATGTCATAAACATTCTTGATAGCCATAAGTAATCATGCTAAAGTAAGATTATTTTCCAAAACAGCTCCCGTCGCTTTTCTTTACGAGACGGTTTACAAGTTGACAAATACTGGTTGAACATTAGGCAGTTTGAAAATTGAGCATAGCGTGGACAGCTTTCCTTCAGTTTAGAATTAAGCAGGACGACAAGATCCTAATGTCTTGGTGGCAACGTTGATTTGAATTACATACTAAACCATGAATCCTATGCTCGAAGGAAAAAATAAATGACCGCCTGGAGTACAGCAGTCTGCGAAACGAACGGAATTAGCATACACTACACGAGAACAGGAGGAAACAAGCCCCCTTTAATATTACTGCACGGACTAACCGCTAATGGAGTCTGCTGGACTGCTTTGGCACAAGCTCTAGAGGGAGAATATGACGTAATCATGCCGGATGCTAGGGGTCATGGAAAGTCAAGTGTGCCTGACTATGGATACCGATATGAAGACCATGCAAACGATGTCGTCGATCTTATTAATGCTCTAAGACTTCCTCCTCCGATTCTAATCGGACATTCTATGGGAGGTATGACTGCAGCCGTGGTTGCGAGTCGCAACCCAAAGCTACTCCGTTGCCTAATCTTAGCTGATCCAGCGTTCTTGAGTCCAAAAGTTCAGTGCGAAATTCACGATAGTGATATAGCCGATCAGCATCGGCGAATTCTCAATGCATCATTGAATGAAGTGGTGGCAGATGCGCGGATTAGACATCCTGATCGGTCATCGGATACTCTCAAGTTGATCGCCAAGGCACGGCTTCAAACCAGCATAAGTGCCTTCGACGTTCTCACGCCACCGAACCCCGACTATTTGCAGTTAGTGAGCGCGATTGACGTACCTAGCCTACTCGTTATTGGTGATACAGCCAGCGTGGTTTCGGCTGCTGTGGCCGCAGAACTGCAACGTCTTAATCCGGGATTTCAGGTTGAACAAATTCGGAAAGCTGGCCACGGGGTCCACTATGATCAGCCGGAGCGCTTTGCGGCAGTTGTCAAATCCTTCTTGCGTTCAATTGGTACACGTTGACGCCAAAGGCTATTCTTTTCCGATAGAAGCTCGCGGCATCAACGGCTTCCTGTACTTCTCAAGGCCTATCTCTTGCAGTTATTGCAGGTCTCAACTACATACTATAACGCTCCTGTCAAGAAAAAAATTCAATTTGTTTTTATTCAACAGGATAATTTGATCAGTATATTAAAAAACACACCTCTCTCGTTCGGCATTTATGCCGTTATCACTTTTATCGACGAGTCTCTCGCATCCAGACGAACGATATCTCTAATAGTTATGTCGCCTATGCGGCATGCCGTATGGCCGCCAAGATTACCTTATCC
>DASPQB010000196.1:0-4272 GCA_035625205.1 Nitrospirota bacterium
CGGCGTCCGAACGGGTCTCAAGATACGCGATGGTGATGACCCACGCGCTGTCATAGGCAGCGTAGGCGAAGGATTGTGGGACGTGGTCCAGCTTCTCGGTGACTTGTGCTTTCACGCTCTCAAAGCGGTCTCCCTGCCCGCCTGCCAGCTTCGGAGCTATTAAGCCAGTTTTGACGGCAAACTGTACGGCTGAGGGGGTTGTAGCGATTAAATTCAAAGGAGTGCCGGTACTCCCGTACCACCGTACTGACGCTAACTGGGGGTCACTGGATGCTTGTGCGAGTATATCCCCCCCCTCATTCGCCGGGACGACATAAACGGCTACCGCTGTTGCCCCGTACTGCTCGACTGCCTGGCGCACTTGTGGCGCGAGGGCTGTGAGTGTGCTCGAGAAATCAGTCGTACCAGGTGTATAGCGCACGCCTTCGGTAACTACCTCGCCATACTTTTCAACACCCGTCCGTAATGCGGCGACGTAGTCGTTGCCCCCCGTATCATCTCTCCAGAGGGGCACCACCACTTTAACGCCATCTTCCTGCATCAGCTGCGCCATCGCCGCAACTTCGTGCGTGGCATCCGGAACGAACCGGAAGAGGTTGTTATTAGGAATCGCGAGCGAAGGGGCAGTACTGAAATAGCTGACAAGAATCATGTTGTTCTCATACGCGTAGCGCCATGTCGCGTTTACCACGGAGCTTAAGCCGGGCCCGATTACAACCTGGATGCCTTGCGCGTGCAGCGTTTTCAGGTCATCGAGCGCCGTCGAAGGGTCGCTGCGCGTGTCGAGGGGCACCAAGCGTATCCGCACACTTGAGTTGATGGTAGAAAGGTAGGTATTGATGTCATTTTCTGCTACCGCAAGTGCAGCCTGGACGCTGCTACCAGTTTCGGTAGCGTCTCCTGACAATGGCATGAGCGCACCTATGCGTAATTCTTTTGTCGCCTGCGTGCTCGCAGTGGAGGACGTGGTAGTCACATTCGTGCTTGCAGTGCACCCCGCGAACACCGTCGTCAACAAAATAGTAGCCATCAATATGATTAACAATTGTTTTTTCATAGCCATCCCTTCTTTTGGGGAATTTTTCCCCAGTTAGAGCTTCTCATAGAAAATAAAGCTTTGTGCGATTTGAAGCGTTTTTACACGAGCATTCAGTGAGGGGAAGCACATCGGCAGGCCGTTCCGGGGGATCAACTGGCGAAAGGTTGACGAGTATCGAGCAAGGAGGTTATCATGGTCGGAAGTTTCACGGGTGATGGACATCCCCTACAACACGCTGCTTGCGGCTAAGGGCGGAGAGCGGAAAAAGAGAATTGAAAGTTTAAGAGAGCCAGTAAGGTCTATGCTATGTGTCCGAGCATGTTTTCATGCCTCGCCTCGATGAAAAAGAGAGAAAGACCAAACATCATAAACAGATTATTCGCTCTCTTTTGCAAAAAGCTTCAGATACTCCCCGTAGCCCTCCTTCTCTAAGTCCTCCTTCGGGATGAACCGAAGCGCCGCCGAGTTCATACAATAACGCTGTCCCATCGGCGCGGGCCCGTCTGGAAAAACGTGACCCAGGTGGGAATTCCCGTGCTTGCTTCTCACTTCGATCCTTACTTGAAAGAGCTTCCGGTCTTTTCTCGTCGTGATGTTCTCCTGCTCCAGGGGTTTCGTGAAGCTTGGCCATCCTGTCCCGGAGTCGTACTTGTCGAGCGAACTGAAGAGAGGCTCTCCGGATACGATGTCAACATAAATCCCCTCCTGCTTGTTGTCATTGTATTCATTTTCAAAGGGGGGCTCAGTGCTTTCGTGCTGCGTTACGTCGTATTGAAGCGGTGTGAGCCTCTTTTTCAGGGTGGCATCATCGGGCTTGGAATAGGTCTTATGTTCCCCTGGATCGCCGCCGGGGTTGGTGTCTGTCACCTTCTCCTTTCCCCAGGTCTTATCGAAGAACTGGTCCCGGCCGGAGCCTAACCGGTAGAGCTTGTACCTATGAGGGTTCTTCCTGTGGTAATCCTGGTGGTAGAACTCGGCCTCATAGAACCTTGAGAATTTCACAATCTGAGTGACAATAGGCTTCGTGAATCGCCCGGATTTTTCAAGATCTTCCTTCGATCTTTCAGCGATGCGCTTCTGTTCCTCATCGTGGTAGAAAATCGCTGTACGGTACTGAGGGCCCCTGTCAGCAAACTGCCCGTTCGCGTCCGTCGGATCTATATGACGCCAGAAGACATCGAGGATCTGCTCATAACTCACCTTTGAAGGATCATAGTAAACCTGTACCGCTTCATAGTGCCCCGTCTTCCCCGTTGAGACCTCCTCGTAAGTGGGGTTTTCCTCGTGACCGCCGGTATATCCAGATATGACTTTTGCAACGCCAGATAACTGTTCGAAATCAGACGCTATACACCAGAAACAGCCACCTGCGAGGGTTGCCACATTCAAATTTGCCTGCTCTTCTTTCATGGATTGTTCACCATTTGTTTTTTGCCTCTATCCTGACACCCGCTCAGCGCGGATATCTCGAAAACATGATAATTCATCCAGTCTGTACTTTTAACCCTTTTCTGCATTGAATAGTGGCGCGTTAATATGATATGTTTTGCCCGTCTATAGAGGTGGCAAAGGCGGACAGTTGGGTTGGCTGCCGTAGAGAGCGCGCAACGACTTACTCCTGCTCCGATCTCGTCAAAGTTCTGCACTACAGCAGCGGAAGTGCATTATCAAAGGACAGAATAACGGATTTAGAAGGTCACGACCTTATCACTCTCTTTTATGAGCGCATACAAATCTGCCATCGTCGATATGGGGCACAATTCCAGCAATAATGAATGAGGCATACAACGCGTTACCTGATATTTAGCATGCAACTCCTAAAATAGAGAAAATGCCTGCACCGATTATTGCGCTGATGCCGATAGAAACGGCTGACCATAAACTGATAGCTTTTTTCCCATTCATTGTCGATTATGCACCATAACCTTCAGCCCCACTAACTTACAACTGTCAGTGAATCACCAAATACCTTCACAATCACATAGGAGATGCATCCACAGCGTAACGACAGAACCTGCGAGAGGGTATCGTAAAATAGAATTTAACAGGCCCTCACCATCGGGAAACCTCATTGTGCCTTTAGGGTGTTTTGCACTTTGACGATGAAGATATAGTCAGTGCCCTTTAAAAGGAGCAAAGAATATATCTCATAGAATTCAGCTTGAAAGTTCGAGAGGGTGATCCTTTAACGTACTACGTAAGGTACTTGTCCTGTTGTTATGGCTCCTTACGTGTCATTCAGGATAATCGAGAAGGTCCTCCAGTTCATCTGTTGGCACGTCGATCCCCTTGCCTTTCGACTTTCCAACGTCCTCCTCACGCTTCTTTGTTATTTTGGCAGTCTTTTCTGTAAACTCTACACTTTTAGTTGATTTGTCTTTTGCCATAGTAATTTCTCACTGTGTTAGAGTAATAAGGGTTACCTGTCGAAAGCATAGCACTATGCTATTTACGTGATTAAAAGCTCTATGTGACACATGATTTTGGCCGCATGTGACAGCATTTTTGCAGACGTAAAAAAAGAAAATGACGCGGTAATCTACTGTTTGTGGCGCAACGTCCCCAAAACACATGTAGTTTACCCTAGCACATCGCATTCAACAATTCAACATTCGCTGTTGCCATAGTCATGGTTGTGTAATTCAACCAATAAAGAATTAAATGTTGATATATGAATGATATACGCTTTGAAGAAACACATTTGGAAATAAAAAACTATGACTGAAAAGCCTGATTTTGAGAGTGAAGAGGTTACTTGGGGATAGAGAGAATCACGGTCTATGGTACCTTGACACAACCGACCGACAGAGGCCCCTACTCAGGGATCATTTTTATCGCCGGGAGCAGACCGACCGATCGTGATTGGCGCTCGCAACTACTGCCAGGAACCAACGGCAACGGCCGGCTCTTTGCGGACGCTCTCACTTGCAAAGGATTCATGACCTTTGTCGTACGACAAACACCGTAGTGCGAATCCCGCACTAGATATGATGAAATCGAATGAAGATCCAAGAAATATCTGCAAAATCCGTCCTTTCGAAATCCCAGGTCTATGATTACACCGTGAACCCGTATAGGGGATGCAGCAACGCCTGCAGATATTGTTACGCTGCATTCATGAAGCGGTTCACCGGTCACCGGGAACCGTGGGGTGAGTTTGTTGACGTCAAGATCAATGCCCCGGAAGTGCTAGCGAAGGAAATAAAAAGAAAGCCAATAGGTAGGGTCTGGGT
>DASPQB010000197.1:0-3846 GCA_035625205.1 Nitrospirota bacterium
CTGGGCGATAGTGATGGCGAGATTGATCGCGGTCATGCTCTTCCCCTCACCGGACTGGCCGCTGGTCACCATGATCGTGTTCAGATAATTCGCCTCAGTGGCCCGCAGAATTTTTGAGCGGAGTTTCCGGTATTCTTCGGCAGCAGTGGAGTACGGATCCGTTATGCTGACGAGATGCCGGTTCACGGAAGCGGGATCTATCCCCGCCTCGCCCACATCGAAAACTGCCGGATCGCACTTGCTATAGGTGGTATGTCCGATGGTTGAGCGCCCTGGATCCGATAGCGGCCGCCTCATATTTAATGCCTTTTCAAGTGCTCGCTCTATTCTGCTCATGTGAGTTCTCCGCTGATCAGTGATTGCCTATAATGCCAATTCGATAAAGTATGTCGGCGATCAGCACCACGCCGATAAGAAAAAGATAGGCTGCAGCTGCGTTAAATACTTTTTTGTCCATCATTTTCTCGTTCTGGACGTCAGCCTCTATGATGACGGCGGGAACGGCCGCCAGAACAGGAAGGTTTAATGCTTTTCGAAGAGAATCCTCATCCTTGAACGAATTGTTCAAATAATCAAGACCGATGGCGGCACCCACGCCTGACGCTATCCCGAAAAAGAGGCCGGCAAGGATCAAAAGTACCCTGTTCGGTCTGACGGGGATGCGCGGGATAACCGGGGGATCGACTACACGGTAATTTGTGCTTTTGTTTTCAAGTTCCAGGTTCTTCGATACCCGTGCACTTTCGAGCTTCTCCAGGAGATCATCATATACCTTCTGGGTGACATTTCTATCACGCTGAAGCTTTGACCACTCTTCCTGTTCTTTCGGCATACGTCCGAGATCCCTGCGACTTGCATTCTGCTGGAGAGCAAGTTCGTCCAGTCTTGCCTTCAGGGCTTCGAGCTCCGTGTCGGTTTTCTGCAGCTCTTCCTTGATCTGCCGATAGACAGGATTTATTGCCTTCATCTCTCCGGGCGCATCGTTGCTTTTCCTCCCGGCTGATCCTTGCGCAATCTGCTTTTTTAACTCATCTATTTCACTTTTTACCCTGAGGACCTCAGGATAGCTTTCCGTGTACTTGGTCATCAGGTCCATGAGCTGACTGTTGAGCAAATTCAAACGCGCTTCCGGCGAGCTCTCACTCGATACAAATGCAACGGTCAGTTCTTTTTCGCCGGAAAGCTGCTTTTCCAGACTTTCCCGTTTTTTGATCAGTTCCTTCTTCCTGATTTCCCCATCGCTTATGGCCGTTTGATAATTTTCCAATCTTCCGACGATGGAGTTTTCATTCTGTGGAATCATCTGGGGATGCATCTCCCGAAACTCACGGATCTCCTTATCGGAACCCTCCAGTTTTTTCTTATACTCCTTGATCTGGCCCTGGATGAACTCGTATGCGCCCTCGGCGTCGGAACGCTGATATGAAATGCTGTCGTCGATGAATTCCTGTACGAGCGTATCAACCATTCTTTGCACTATTTTGGGATCGTCTCCCCGATACGCTACCGTAAACAGATCGCTTTCACTCTCCCCGAAACTTTGCATCGTTACGATGATCTTTTTTTGTATATATGCCGCTAGCTCATTGTCCTGGCTTGGATATTTGAAACCAGCGTCAAGGTTGAGTTTTTTAATAACCCGCGCTATAAGGCTCCTGCTGGTTATCCTATTGCGGATATTCCTCTGCCTTTCTAACGTGGAAACGGAGACGCCCGCGCCTTGTATGATCGGTTTGACAATGCCAGCGTTTTCAATGGCTATGGTACTACTAGCCTCAAAGGTCTTGGGTATCAGGAAGCTTCCCCATGTAAAGAGCGAAAGCACACCGAGCCCTACGGCCAGTGCGATATACCTTCTTCGGTAGATCAAGCCAAGATATCGCTTAATTTCGAAGTCGGCTGTTGCTGGAATATGTTCTTGCATGCTAGTCTCCCTAGAAAAAACCGGTATTAACCGTGACGATATCGCCGGGTTTTAGAAGGACGTTAGTCGTGGTTTTGCCGTTCAAGACGTCCTTCAGCTTGACATTGATTTTCCTGGCTTCATTTCCGTCTTTTCGCACTACCAGCACATCATTCTGACTCGCGAATTCCGTAAAACCTCCCGCGCTCAGTACAGCATCGAGCGCAGTCATGCCCTCGGCATAGGGAATGCTGCCAGGAGTTTTGACGGCGCCAGTGACGCGGATACGGTTGCTGTAGCCGCCCGGAAGGTAAATGACATCATCAGCTTGTAGCGCAATATCCTGGGAATAATCGCCGTTTTTCATCAATTGTTCAAAATTAACGGGAAGTTTCCTCCCGTCCCTTAACAAATAGGCATGGGCGAGATCAATCTCACTGAGAGATCCGAGCTGTGCGAGGAGTTGAAGGAGGGTTGTGTGTCTTCGGAGGGTGATTTGTCCTGATGTCTGGGTGCCTCCCCCGGTCCCTCCCGCGGTCCCTCCTGCGGCGCCTCCTGCGGCGCCTCCGATCAGGACCCGCGATGCGCCATCACCAAAGACATAGACCTTGAAGCTGTTAATTGCCGTCACGATGACACTGACGACTGGAGCCTTCACAAATTTTACAAGTTCTTTTTCCAGGCTCTTTTTCAGGTCTTCGGGAGTAAGGCCAGCAGCCTTAATATCTCCCACGAGAGGCATGGAAATCATGCCGTCAGGCCGTACCGGTACCGTAACGCTGAGTTCAGTATTTCCCCAGACAGAAATCTGGATTATATCCTCTTCACCGATGACGTACCCTTCTGCTGAAGCCCTTGAGGTCATCGTAAGTACTAACAATAAGGTTCCGATATGCCACAGTAACTTCCCCATAGCCCTCCTACCTTGCCCCTCTGCCGAACAGCATAACCTTAACCGTTTCGAGCATAACCAACATGTCGAGAAAGATCGAAAGGTGTTTGATGTAGTAGAGATCATATCGCAGCTTCTCAACGGCATCCTCCGTCGAGGCTCCGTAGGCGTACTTGATCTGTGCCCAGCCAGTCAGACCTGGCTTCACGAAATGCCGCTCAGGATAGAAAGGGATGATCTCCTTTAGTGTATTCACAAATTCCGGCCGCTCCGGCCGCGGTCCGATGAAGCTCATATCTCCCCGGAGGACGTTGTAAAATTGTGGCAACTCATCAAGCCTCGTTTTTCTCAGGAACTTGCCTAGCCTGGTGATCCGCGGATCGTTTTTTTCTGCCCACACCGCGCCGCTGCTTTTTTCCGCGTCCTCACGCATGGTCCTGAATTTGTAAAGTGTAAAATTCTTCTCCATTGCACCGACTCGTTTCTGGCGAAAGAAGACCGGGCCGCGGGAATCCAGCTTGATCAAGACCGCGATGATAGGGAAGATTGGCAAGGTAATCATTATCCCGGTCAGCGAGAAGAGAACGTCGAATATCCTTTTGAAAATCCGTTTGGTGTCAGTAATTCTGAAGCCATCCGAAAAGAAGAACGAGCTGGGCGTAATGTTTTCGATGAGTAGTTTACCCGTCAATTCTTCGTAGAACGATGTGGCGTCAATTACTTCGATACCACTCATTTTGCATTTTAGGACTACCTGCAGCGGCAAAATGCCTCTCCGCTCGGACAGCGATATGACGAGCTTGTGCGCCTTTTGAAAGCGGATTGTCTCAAAAAGGCTGCTCCCCTTCCCCACGATGGCATACTCGGGGACGGTGATCGGTTCACCCGTCAGGTCCACATATCCTTTGAGGACATGCTGATGATTTGTGGATTCTATAAGATCGCCAACCTTTTTTGCCAGAGGACCGGTCCCCAGAACCAGAACCCTTCGTGCAAGCTGTGCAGAATTCGGCCGCGGTATTTTTGCAATTTCTCTCATTTTCTTCTGGGT
>DASPQB010000198.1:0-27596 GCA_035625205.1 Nitrospirota bacterium
CCGGTCACGATCAGCGGCGCCGATTCCACGGGCAACGGTTTTATCGCAACAGAGGCCTATAGCGTCTCCGGGATCGTTACCCTTGCCTCACCAGCCGGCCCTCTGATGGGCGCTACCCTGACTGTGGCCGGGCAGAATTTGGCAACCTCAGTGACGGCGACCACCGACGCAGGCGGCAACTACACCGTCACTGGTCTTTTAAACGGGGGATACACGGTGACGCCAAGTAATCAACCACAGTTTGACGCGCTCACCCATCTGCTCACCCTCTATACGTTCACTCCGCCGAACCAAGAGGTCACGATCAGTAGCGCCAATGTCCCGGGCATTGACTTCGTGTCGATGGTTACGACGACGAATGCGTACACCGTCTCGGGGAGCATTACAGGGGGAGTCATAACTGCTCCTTCGGGCACCTATATCCTGGCCGGCGTCACGGTAGTCCTGAGCAGTCCGACGTCGACAACCTCGGTCACGACGACCACCGACGCGAGCGGCAACTACGCCTTCGCGGGCGTTCCGAACGGTGCCTATACCGTATCGGTGGTCAATTTTACGACGGGGCACTGCCCCAATCCCATCCTGCACACGTTCAGCCCCGTCAGCCAGTCGATCACGGTTGGCGGCGCCGATCTTCCGGTCAGTGCCTTTGCCGAGAATGTTAGTCGGGAGGGATGCTCCATTCCCATATGATATGACACGGCCTCTCTTTCCGGGTGGCGCTCCGGGAGCGATCGGGAGCGTCGCTTCATAACGTCTCGTCAGGCACATTCCTGCCTCCAGGCGCGTCGGGGAGGAACGAACCTGTCTTCCGCGAGTCCGTCGATGGCGAGGTGACGGATGAGTCATTCCGAAAGGGTATCGCGGCGGCAACGACAGTTCCCGGGCATGGGCGGTACAGGCAGAGAAAGGCTTGCAGGAAAGAGGCACCGGTAAGGGTACGGGATGTCATGGATCACGGAAAGCCATCGTCTGAACCATGAAGAAGGAGGGGCTTTGCATGTGAAGCGTCTTTGACCGCCTGCGCATGAGCAAAGCGTGAGCGTTCAGTCTCCAAGCGGCTTCCCGATCTTCCGGAAACTTCATGAAATAGGGCCGCAGCACGGAACACGCCGCCCGTTTTTATTGCACAATTATTATGGTTATGGCAAAAATAACATGATTATTATTCTTGACAATTAATTTACTCGTAGTATTATTAGTACAAGCATCGTATAATAATCGTTCCGGGAAAAACTACTATGCGGCCCGCCGGATCATTCTTGGACGGCAGAAAGGAGACAGCAATGGACTATGGGAATTACCAGAGGGATTCCGCCGCAGATCGCGGTGAATCCGTTCTTTGGCCGCTTTTCCTCTTCTCCATCACGCTCTTCGCTGCCGGACTATGGATAGCACTGGATTCCATGAGCTCATATGATTTTATGATGGGCAGTTTATCGATGCTCGTGTTCGGTCCCTCCGCGCTTTTTACCGGGTACAAGTTAAAACACAGGAAGTAATGATCAAGTAGCAAGTCCCTCGGACCCTTCTTTGCCTCTTCCAGAATAAAACCGTGAGAGCATAACTGCATCCTTCACCGGCGGACTCACTCCTAAGGTAGATCCGGCAAATCCCTCACTCTTCATAGACGGTGTTGCCTCTGAAGCGCGTCTCCGGTTCCCCCCTTGACCGTAACAGATCGATGGATCAAGATGAGCGCAGTGAACGTACGATAGCAATAGGTACGGCCTTCCAGGTTCGGGTCTCGACTCTGGTGATCAGGGGAGGGGAAACCGTTCCGGTGAGTGGGAGTACCCTTTAGGCGTATTCCGGGATTTGAACCCGCGGACAGCGAGCGTATGGTCTGTCAGTGAAATTAGGTTCGCTCCGGGAGAGGGGGGTGCGGAGCAGGAGGGCGCTAGAGCTCTTTAGGCGTCCGGAACTTCGTTTTGCTTCCGTGCTGCTTCGAGGGGTCATCGGTAAGGAAGACCGCGCCGTCGTCGCCGTAGCCTACGTAGATCGTGTAGCGGGGAGCGGCGGTAACGCCTGTGCCGCTATACAGCTTCATGATCCGCTGCACGTAGCTCCGCGTTTCCGGGAACGGCGGGACCGTCCCCCATTTTTTCACGGCGGTCTCGCCGGCGTTGTAGGCGGCGAGGGCCAGCGTCAGATTCCCCTCATACTGGTCGATCAGGTACCTAAGGTACCGCACTCCGCCGTCGACGTTCTCGTGGGGATTGAAGATGTTCTGCACGTTCAGGTCGATGGCCGTCTGCGGCATGAGCTGCATGAGACCCATGGCGCCTTTCCGGGAGAGCGCGTACGGGTTGAAGTCCGACTCTACCTTGACGATCGCGTGGACGAGCGCCGGGTCCACGCCGTGACGGCTGCAGGCGTTATTTATGGCGTCGTAATAGGCCGCGGGAGCATCGAGGCTAGGGCGGGGCGCCGCAGCTTTTGTCCGGGAAGACGAGGCACGGCTTGCCTGCTGTTCTTCTGTTGGTTCTGATTTAACCCGTTTGACCTTTTTGGCGGGACCCGTCCCGACGTTGCTGAAATGGATCACGCCGTCCTTGTCCGTATACTGGTAGATGTCGGCCAGGGCGTACCGGCAGGTGAAGGAGAGGAATGCGGCTACCACGAAAGTGAGTTTTGCATGGCGTATCATCAAAAACCTCATCCTTCCGGTTCCGGGAAATTAATGCTGCGGCATACAGGTAATTGTCTGCATTATAATATATTAAAAACTGTTTTGTCAACTAAAAATTGGCGGCGCAAGGTGGAGAGAACGGCCCGGATGCTTCCCTGCAGCCGTTCTTTCCATGGCCTTTTTGGCTCCTTGTGTGAAGTGATCGACATTCTTCTACCATAAGCGCGGTACCGAGGGCGTGTCACGGAGGACGCGCACGGATGATATCGTGGCCCGTAACGTTCCGTACCGTATGACGGTGATCTAGTGAGAATCAAAAGATCTGATTTGCAACCTTTCATGGGCAGGCCCGGAATGAGGATTCAGCCATGTGCGGATCTGCTCCGGAGGCAAGCGAAAGAGAGTGGACCGGCGACGGAGGCCATTGATCGCTTTAAAAAGAAGAACCTTTCGTTTTTTACGACGGGTCCGTCTCGGTGGCCCCCGGCTGTGCAGCCACGGCTCAAAGCCCGCGGGCGAGGGGAAGTCTGCGAGTTCTGCAGACCATTGGTGATGCGCTGAACATGTGCCCGGCATGCTGTGCGGCTAAGCGATCAGCCGCAGACAAATAACTGCGAGCAGAAATGCGTGCCCGGTTTTTTAGCATATCCTTTTCGACTAGAACTGTTATTTTCGGCCGAAAAAGAACAAACGATTCCTACCTCCCAGCCGCTTTCGGTCTCGTTACCATGAGATGATTCGCACCTCGGATGTCCGAGTACCCATACCGGAACGGCAGCGGCCGAAAGGGCTGCTCGTTCCAGAGCCGACGAAGCTCGGCCGCGTCTTCGCCGCCGTTGTCTTCGAGGAATGCGCCGTGAAAGGCGCCGAAGGTTGTCTGCTCGAATCCCGCGGCAGCTGCGTGTCGGGGCAGGATTCCTGTGGAGTCCGAGATCATAAAAGTCATATGAGCCAGCAGATAGCCGCGGAAAGATGAAAAGTCGTCCCTCCACAGAAGATAGCCGCCCGCTTTGGTCATTGCCGCTATCTTTCCTTTGCTCTCAAGGTGTGTCTTGAGCAAGGAGCCTTCGAAATGGCGGTTACTCAGGTTCGCAGCAATGTGCCGGTGGATAATAAGTTCCGGACCAGCCCCTGAGCCGATACGGCGGAGAACCAGCTCCATGTTCCGGAATGCCGGTGAAAAATCGGGATCGGGCATGAATGACGCAAGCTTTTTGCTTTTGACCTGCTCCAGGGCGGAAATCTCTGCTTGCGTCAGGTAGTGCAGCGCTCCATTCTGCTCGATGCGAAAATAGCGCAACGACAGGGGTTCATATCCGAACACGACGGCCGCTGCCAGCGAAAATGCCAGTTGCCCGGGAATGACGCCGCGTTCGAAGGGAGGCAGATTTTCCGTTCGATTGTCGTGCGTCTTGAGCAGGTAGACCTGCATGGTGCGAAATGTCTTGAGGGCATCACGCAGCTCAGAAGCGCTCGCCTTACCCAGGCGCTGCGGATCGCCAGCACTCTCGAGCGAGATGGTCGTGATCACCCGTGCGTCCGTATAGGTGGCGAGGGCGGTAAGAAGATCGCCGCCGCCGAAGGGATAGACGACTTCCGTTGGAAGGTCTTTCGGCAGGAGCAGTGCAAGGAAGGACCGCACCTTGTCAACAAAATCTTTACGCGCCTTGACGATGAAGGGTCTGACTTCCCGGCAGTGGGATTCAACGACAACAGCCTCGATGCCGTCCGGGATCTGACCGTCGCCACATGCAGCCGCGACAAAAATCAGCCGCGCTTCCTTGATGAAATCGCGCCCGTTTTCTCCCCGGGCTTCGCCGGAAAGCATGATTGCTAGCGCGAAGAGAACCAGTGTCCAGGTTGTACCTTTCCGCGACATGATGCGCCTTTCCTATGATCCTTCTTAGAGTGTTCTCTGCTATCATATACTCATCGCATGTCCGAACATTCTGTGTTTATAGTGTACCATGCTTTCGTACGAGGAGGATGGTGCCGTGGAACTGAGACGCCAGCTCGGACTTTTTACGGGGATCTTCGTTATTGTCGCCGACATGATCGGAACGGGCATCTTCATGACGACCGGCAATGTTCTGGGGATGACAAAGAGCGCACTGCTCGTGCTCGTCTTATGGGGAATCGGCGGTCTTGTGGCAACCGCCGGTGCGCTCTGCTATGCCGAACTTGCGACAATCTGGCCCGAGGCGGGCGGCGAGTACGTCTATCTGAAAAACATCTTTGGTCCGCTCCCCGCTTTTCTTACGGGATGGATCTCGCTGGTCGTTGGCTTTTCGGCCCCCGTTGCCGTCAGCTCGCAGCTGCTGGTCCAGTACGTGAACAGGTTCCTACACGGCATCTCCGGAGCCAGCCCTTCGGCCACTTTGCTTGATCCCCCAGGGATCCAGAAGCTCTTCGCCGCCTGCCTGATCGCCTTTTTCGGAAGCTTGCACATGATCGGTGTAAAAAAAGGAAGCTCGCTCCAGAACCTGCTCACTGCAATAAAAATTCTTCTGGTAGTATCGCTGATCTGCTTCGGGCTTTCCCGCGTAGACTGGAGCATGACAGGCCGCCTCGTCGCCCGCTACGAATCACCGTCAGTCGCCCCGCATCTCGATATCCCGCAGACAGGGCTGGCCCTCTTGATCATTATGTATGCCTATTCGGGATGGAACTGCACATCCTATCTGGCAGGTGAAATACAACAACCCGGAAAGAACCTGCCCCGGGCCCTGCTGCTTGGCACCCTTCTTACCACGATCCTTTACGCGCTGCTGAACATTCTCTTTTTGATCTCTACGGAGGGAGCTGAAATCATGGGCAAGGACGAGGTCGGTGCAATTGCGGTTTCCCATCTCTTCGGCCCCGGCGTTGGCGGCATCGTCACCCTGGGCATCGCGGTCATCCTGCTTTCCTCCGTTTCCGCGCAGATGATGGTCGGGCCCCGGGTCTCGTATGCCATGGCAAAGGACAAGATGATCTTTCGGTCACTGGCCAGGGTGCATCGGCGTTTTGAAACTCCCCACGTCGCGATCCTTGCTCAGATGGTCCTGGCAATCTTTTACGTACTTAGTGGCAGCGCTTTGGTGCTCGTGATCTATCTCGGGTTTGCGTTGAGCCTATTTCCTCTCCTGGCCGTGGCCGGACTTCTCTATATCCGGCATGCACGGCCGGAGGTGAAAGGTTCATTCCGTGTCCCCTGCGGCCCGCTCGTGTCGCTGGTGTATATCGTCTTCACGATTGCCATGATGCTGGCAGCGCTCGTCACGTGGACGAAAACATCATGCTGTGCCATCGTTGTCGTGCTTATGGGAATTCCGGTGTTCCTTGTCTGGGAGCGGATTGCTCGGAAAGGTCATCGCAGCGGGGAAGAGGTCTCATCATGAAGGACCGTGACTGCGTCGAGTTCCTCCAGTGGTCGCTCCCGCGGCTCCGCATGCGATGGCAGGGGTTCCGGAAGGTCCGTGGACAGGTCTGCAAGCGCATCGACCGCCGTCTGCGCGAACTGGGGCTTCCGGACGTTGCAGCGTACAGGGCGTTCCTGGAAACGAACGACGGCGAATGGACAACGCTCGACTCCCTCTGCAACATTACGATCTCGCGTTTCTACCGCGACCGTGAAGTGTTCCAGTTCCTCGAGCAGGAAGTGCTGGTGACCTTGTCCGAAAATGCCTTGGCGCGGGGGGAGGGCGTACTTCGCTGCTGGAGTATCGGTTGCGCCTCCGGCGAGGAGCCCTACACGCTTGCACTGTTGTGGGACCTGGTCATGACCCGCCGTTTCCCCGCACTTTCGCTCACTATTCTCGCGACTGACAGGGACCCGCTCATGATCAGGCGCGCAGAAGAGGGCCGCTATAAGTCCGGCAGCTTCGTGGGCCTGCCCGCGGAGTTGCGCAAGCTCGCCTTCTTTCGGAAGGGAGATCTCTACTACATAGGGGATGAAGCGAGAAGGAAGGTCGCCTTTCTCGTGCAGGACATCAGGAAGGCCGCGCCCGAAGACCGGTTCCATCTCGTTCTCTGCAGGAATCTGGCATTCACCTACTTTGAGCCCCCCTTGCAGCAGGAAGTCCTCACGCGCGTCAGCGAGAGGCTTTTCCCCAACGGCGCGTTCGTGACGGGCAGCCATGAATCGCTGCCGGCCGGATCCTGCGGCTTCAAGCCCTGGCCAGGAGGCAAGGGGATTTACCGGAAAGAAGTGAAAGAAGGTGAAGCAGGTGCGTGATGAATGACAGCAACGGAGAAAACTTGCCAACCTGCAAAGGATGTTGTCATGATGAATGACGGTGAAAAACACGGTGAATCTTGCTGGCGAGGCGAAAGGTTTTGCCTGTCTCAATGCGTATGTTTTGCAAAGACCTCTTCGAGCCCGATGAACTGACTGAACTCCTCTTTCATCTCGGCCGCTAGATCAGCCGAAGACAACAGGCCCACCAGTTTTCCGTTCTCGGTCACCGGCAGTCTGTGGATATGCGCCCTGTTCATTACCCTCAGGGCGGATTCAGCGTCTGCATCGGAATTGATCGTTATAGGGTCTGCGGTCATGACGTCACAGGCGCAGATCGTCTTCGGATCTTTCAAGTCTGTGGCAATCGTCATTGCAATGTCTCTGTCCGTCAGGATCCCTTTCAGCTTCCCACCCTCTTCTACGACGAGGACCGAGCCGACATGATGCTCTTTCATCTTAACAGCGGCATCAAACACGGTCGCAGAGGGCTGGATCGTTACAAGGTCTTTCTGCATGAGCTGTCTTGCTAGCATGGCACCCTCCTTCCTTCGGGTTATAACCTCGCCAGACACCTTCTTCAAGAGCAAAAAGCCGGGCTCTCAAAACCATATTCCTTCGGCAGCCCGGCTGTCTTTCTTCTTCGCAAGACCCATTGCTTTCCGCTCCCTCCACGTGAAGGGTTCGGCTTTATCGGGAATAGCTCATACTTTTATTATGATACCGGGATACTACTCTGTCAACAGAGCAATTGGTTGCACTTTCTGACAGAAGAATGCAGGTAATAAAGATCGAGCCTCTGTCCAGGGTTCACGGCGGCCGTCCGGCCTGTGCTCTCTGTTGATCATGGGCAGGAACGGAAGCGCTCAGAAGAGATCTAGCAAATGACTATGCAGGCATTCCGCTACGATGTAAATCTCCCGGGAATCACGGTATGGCACGCCGGGCACTTTCCGACCTCTATCCTGTTTTGAACGACGGTGAAGCTGTACCGCTCGACCAGTAGCTCACCGCAGACGTGGCACCAGGTATTCTCCCATCGGTGGCCGGGAACGTTACCGAGATAGACGTACCAGAGTCCTGCCTCTTTTCCCAGGTTCCATACCCGTTCCAAGGTTGCGATCGGCGTGGGCGGAACGTGGGTCAATTCGTGATGGGGATGGAACCTCGTCACATGCCAGGGGGTCTCGGGCCCAAGACTCGCCTTGATCCACGATGCCATGTCTCGAAGCTCGCGCTCGTCATCATTGTAACCGGGGATGATGTTCGTCACGACTTCCACGTGCATGCCGCATCGTTTCGCCTTTGCCGCGACATCGAGGATTCCCCCGCATGAAGACACGTGCCCGATCCTCGAATAGGTCCTGTCGGAGAACCCTTTGATGTCCACCCGGTAAATGTCGAGTAAGGGTGCTATCATGTCGAGGGCCTCCATCGTGATAAAACCGTTCGTCACATAGTTTGTAAACAGGCCCTGTTCCTTCGCGCACCGCGCAGTGTCTTCCGTATATTCGAACCAGATTGCAGGCTCGTTGAAGGTCCAGTAGATGCCGAGGCATCCTGCCTCTTTTGCCCGGGAAACAGCTTCCTCCGGTGAGAGGTAGTCCGTATCCATTGGCCCCTCTTCACAGTGGGCGATGTCCCAGTTCTGGCAGCCAGGGCAGCGGAAGTTGCAGCCCACGCTCCCGAGGGAAAGCCAGCGCGATCCGGGGAAAAAATGGAAGACGGGTTTCTTCTCGATGGGATTGACGGACAGGGAGGAGACTTCTCCGTAGATGAGGCTTACGAGCCTCTCTCCCTCGTTCACGCGGGTGCGGCACCATCCCCTCCCGCCCGGTGGAATGGCGCATCTTCGCTGGCAGGTGCTGCATTGGACCGTGTTCCCCTCCAGTGCGGCATAGAGATAGGCTTCTTTTTTCATAGGTCGGTGCCGCTGTGCGGCGGTGATCTTCCGACAAACTGCTTTTATAGCGTCTTCAGCGATCGCACCTATTCCTGCACGCGATGCAGAACCTGGGGTCCTTCGCGTCTGTGTCACTGAGGCTGTTCGAGAAATGCATGGTGCAATTGGTATCGGGGCAGTGGCGGAGGTCGCAGGTGTGCCCCCCTTCGGGGATTGCCTCTTGTGCGACCCATAGGAGAAAGGGGTCCCGGTCCGGTTCGAGGCCGTGGTATTCCTGCCTCAGTCTTGGGAACCCGATTATGGCGATCCGTACCAGCACGTCCGCAACACGCACAAAAAAAATTTGGACATCAAAGCGCTGCGCCCGTGCATCCGGGCTTAATGACCTTGAGAAGCGGCTGCGGAAAACCGTGGTCTGGATGAAGACTGCGTGATAATCCCGTCAACGGTCATCACTTCTTCAGCTTCATGCCGAGTTTCTGCTCCACAGATTCGAGTTTCTTTTCGATCCGCTCTTCCTTGCCCTTGCGATCGTCGATCGTAATCGTCGTGAGCGCGCGCTCAGCATTTTTCATCACGACGTCGTGGCACTTCTTGATGACCGCCATGACCAAATCCCAGTCTCCTTCGATGACGGTGCCCATGGGGTTTGCTTTGTAATTTACGCCGCTCTCCGCTACGATCCTGAGGACCTCCGCGATTTGCGGACTAATGCTCACACCCGTGCCGACCGGAACCACACTGAATTCAGCAAGCATGCTCATGTTCGTGTTGCCTCCTTTGAGCGTATTTTATGCGCCCGTAAACAGATAAGTCTGTCGTTAAGATTCTTGATCATTCCGTTCACGAGAGGGTCTCCGACGTCAATCCGTTGCGTCAGTTCTAACAAGGAAAGTCCGAAACCGCCCTTTTCCTTTTCCGCACAATGCATACTGCACTCTCAGCAGATAGGCCAATGTAGTGCAACGCGCCCTTCGATACTTATCCGCGCGAAGGTGCTTTTCCTCGGGGCAATGGCGTAGACATCGTTGAGGTCTTCCAGGGCGCAGACAGCCTCGACAGAAACCTGTCGTTCGAGGCGCCTCTACAGGGTGTTCTTTGGAACGCCATGATCAGGTTCATAGACCAATAACGATTGTAGCTTGCAATGATATTTTCTTCATCCTACGATATGCGGATGGCATTGAAAATCATGTTTCATATCATAATTCATATTCATGAAAGCAGAAATAAATCCCGTATGATTGGGTATCAGGTTTAGAAGAAATAATGAGCGTATCCATGTACTACTTGATGGCACCACAGGCTATCCTTGCGCCTCCCCCTCCTCGTGGCGCTGGCACATCGGAATAGTTGTTCCTCCAGCATGGTCATGAGCGGCCCTTGAGGTCAACCATCTTGAGACGTGGTGCAAGAACAGGCCGTGTTAGGTTACCGTCAGGCTCAACGTATAAAGCAGGCAGCTCGCCAAGATCTCCTTGTCCGTAAGGTCCTTCATGCTTAGCGGTTCCCGCTGGATCATAAAACCGCCTGCTGCCATACCTGTCATAGGCTTGTTGTCTTCATACTTGCTGCGCAGTCAGCATTCTGATGCACAGGGAACCTGTGTAGTCCTGGCGTTAGACCGGCAAGTTCCGGAACAAGCAAAGGTCCATACCGTGTATCCTTGGTGGTGACTGTGCCAATGCCTTTACCTGTGCCCTGATTGGTCAGAAGGTTCAAATGGATGATCATATCTTCCGCATAAGCGGATCCTGCGAGCAGGTTTGCTGCAGCGGTTTCATGAACCAGTCGTTAGCTTTTTCGATTTATTAGTGTATGACGTAGATAGAGAGGTGCCGTCTGTTTCCATCGAAGCATTCCTGAAAAGAGGACATTTACCGAAACGGGAAGTCGTGCAGTATTCCTCAAGCTCAAACAAGCTCGGTAGGTAGACGGCTTCGTTCACCGTACAGAATGAAATATGAGCCTCCGTGAGGTGTGAGCAGTTCATCGCCTTCCCCAGTTCTCATGCTTTTAAAAAATGCAAACAGATTTCACTGAAACCATCTCATGCAAGCAGAAATAACTTGAGCCAACTCTTACGATTACTGAATGATCTTCAGTCGAAGTAAACGGCATTATTAAATTACCTTCTGCATGGAAAAGGGCTTCCTTTGCATAATCGAAATTATGCAATGTGTAAAATATACTCTTTAACTTTAGCGTTCACGTTTGGGGGTGTCAATACTACTTTCAGTGTATATTTTGAGCATTTACAGAAAGGTGCAAGATGAAAAAGAAACCCGTTTCAACCATAGACAAGGTCAAATAAGTTTGATTTTCAAGAAAGCCAGTCCGAAACATTTTCGGGAGGTTATTTGTTTGCGACTGATCAGTTTGGCCTATGCTACTTTGAACTTTTCCGAGCTTGTAACCATTCCCCCTATCGGCTTCCCAAGAGTGGGAGATGGTGAGAATGTGCGGGGTGTGATAGCACACCGGAAACCGCCCCGGTACAGCTGCTGCCTGCGGACGATCTCTTCACGCTGTCATGCGACCTCGCCGCGCAGATATTCCCTTCTGATGCAAGCCGAGGCAACAACGTCTTCGTAACAGACGATGCTGCCGGTTTCGGAAATTGCACCTGCAGCAAGCTCTGGCTGCCAGGGGTGTCCTATTTCTTGGACGATCAGGACACCCAGGGGGGCTCTCAGGCGATTCACGATCTCGACACAGCTGACGACCCTGCCCGGGGAAGCGCGAGAACGAGAATGTTCTCCTCCACGATATATTCCTTCAAACTTTCTGCAAGCTGCATTCCGGATCCTTTTCTGTCCTGAAACATGATCAATTCACTTATTATAATGTTATCAAATAAACTTCTAGATCATGATTGTTCGATGCGAACCACAGTATGGTACGGATTGTAAGTATTAATTGCTGTTAAGAAAGAGAAAGCCCTTGTTCGGGGGAGAAAAATGAGAACAGTTATAAGATCCTTAACCACGAAGGACACGAAAGAGTACTTCACTCGTTCCGTTCATCAACTTTGTGCACTTCGTGATCTTCTCGGTAAAGCTATCTTGATCGTTCGCCAAAAATGATGAATCCGAACTTCATACCGGCCTATCGCAAGCTTCCTTCCGGCACATTGACAGAAAAAGCCGAAAGTGCGGAAGAAATGCTCATGAGCTGCAAACTCTGCCCGCGTGAGTATCAGGTCGATAGAACCGCCGGCAAAAGAGGGTTCTACAAAACAGGAGACAAACACTTTCTTTCAAGCTGGGAGCCCACTTCGGCGAGGAGCGTCCGCTCGGGGGATCGCATGTTCATGGACCATCTTCTTCGGATACTGCAATCTCGGTTGCCTCTCTGCCAGAACTGCACCATCAGCCACTTGGGCACAGGAAGAAAGATGTCCAGAGGACGGATTGCCGAAGTCATGCTTGAGCTTCAGCAAGATGGCAATAACATTTATATACAAAAAGTGGTATATTAATATCAAGGCGTTGCGGGATTGACACTAAGAAGTGTCAAACGTATCTTTAACTTTCGTTGAGGGCCTTAAGCGCCAATCTGGCGTGATCCGGGATCGGCATACAGCAGTCCGGCCGTAAGGGCTGATAAACCGCCGTTTTGCAGATCACCAAAGGCTGGAAGTGGAAAGCCCCTGAGACCGAACGGAAATTTAGCGAATGAAACGAATCGCTTCAGGATTTCGGGAGCTAGTAATAGAAGTGATTGTGGATTTTGCTGAATGTTTTGAGAGGTTCAATGGAATGATTAAGATACGGGCCAAAGCAACGCCTTGATATTTTATCGTCAAAAACAAAAAGCCGGCAGATGCTCATACAAGCCGGTGGGATAGGGTGTTGAAATTTGCTGGCTAAACATCAAAAACGGCCTCTAAGTCAGGTACTTAGAGGCCGTTGCATTTGCAGAAGATATTTTCCGATAAAACTCATATTTGGCTTGCAAAAGTTGTTAAGGACTGCGCGAATGAGATCCTATACAAACTCTACAAGCAGCTGCTTCTGAAAGACCTTCGCCACCCGCTCCAGTGTCTTGATTGTCGGATTACATTTATTCGGATTTTCAAGCCGCTGATATGCCTGATAGGAAATGCCGAGTTTTTTGGCTGCTTCCATCTGGTTCATTTTCAACCCATCGCGTATTTTTCTTAACATGATCGGCGTCGCAACTTCCGATTCTGGTTCGATCATATAAAAATTACGGTCCTTCCTTCTTGAAGACTCCGGTATCTTGAAGCCGCGTTCAAACAAAGAGGACAGATAACCGGTCAACGCTTCCCTGGCATTCTTTAAGGCTTCCTCAATTGTCGAACCTTCCGTAAGACATCCCTCCAAGTCGGGGAATTCAACAAGATAGCTTTTATCCTTTTTGCTGTAAGTTATTTTCGCAGGATACAGAATTCTCATTTTTTCAAACCTCCGACTTTCATCAGCTTGCTCAAAAGACCCTTTCCCAATTACTTGTTGCCGTGAACCGGGACGGATAAGGTCTTATGACCCTTGATCATGATATGATGGCTTCCGCTTATCCTCTCCAGATGCCATCCATCCCTTTCCAGAAGCTTCAGCAGTTCTTTACCGGTCATGGATGCCATCCGATCATGGTTTTATTTATACAATATATATGTTGCAAAGTCAAGAGGTGATTCTTCCAGTCCTAGCACGTGCATGGTCCCGCCGAACTGGTTAAGCTGCTTCAAGAGATCGAGGCGCTTGAAAGCGCCTCCTTTTGAAACAAAAATCCCCTTACTCGTTCATCCTCAAGCCGGTGGTTTAGGGTGTTGAAATTTATCGGCAAAACAATGCAAAAGGGCCTCTAAGTTAACTACTTAGAGGCCCTTCACTTTACAGAAAATATCTTCCGCAAAAACTTTAATCGAGAAACGGCGTAGCAATAAGGACATATTTCCTATTCCCTATTACTGTCGTTTCAAAATCTGCGCGCTCTACAGCACGAGAAACACCGTCGTAAATATCCCAATGCATCTCATCAGCCTTGTCGATCGCAAAGGCTTCCAAATGCATGTCTACGCCATTAATTGAAATTGATACCAAAAGTCGGCCAGTAGGGCCACAATCATAGCCCATCGCTTCCCATTCATTTTCGGGAATATTTAACGTCATTTTTTGTGTCATTTTATTGCCTCCCGTTAAAATAAAAAGCCGGAAAGCATAGAGAATGCTAACCGGCTTAACATGACATATGTTTCTCGTATTAACTGTTATTTCCGAACTTTTGCCTCCAACATGGCAACTCTTTTTTCAAGAGCAGAGAATTCGTCATAGTCTACTTTCTTACGGAGAGAACTCTTGATGAATTCAAGATCTGTCTTGACGATCTGCATATCCCCTGTAAGTGTGGCGACCTGCTCTTTAATAGCGCCGTACTGCTCTCCAATAAGCTGCATTTTGGAATCAATATCTTCTTTCATAATTCCTAATATATGATTGGTATCCTGTTGGAACTCAATGCGTTGTTCTTTCAGTATATCTTTCAGCTTTTGCTCTGTTATTTCCATAAACAACTCTTCCTTTGTAGCTAGCATACTATATCAGAAATCAGCTCTAATTTCTATAAGAGAGCGTAACAAAAACCGAATCTTGAAAAAAAATCCCCTTACTCTATCATACGGAGTAAGGGGATGACTATTAATTGATCACTTTCAAGCCGAAAATTTCGACACCCTAAACCACCGGCTTGGATGCTCATATCGCTGCTGGCTTTTTTTGTTCCCTCGTGAGGGAAACCCTTCTCGACCGCATCATTATGCGAGTGCATAAAAAACGCCACTCGTGTTCAATTAGCGGTGCCCATACTGTTCCTTGATTATCGGGCACTTTAGTTCAGAGTTCAGCGTTCGAAGTTCAAAGTTTTCAAAGTTTAAGGATTGCTTGCCTCCTTGTGACTGCGAGGATTCCGGATTTTGAGGAAAGGGCAAGGGGAACTTTATGAATTGCAGATTTTAACCTGCTTTTGCACCAAGCGTGCAACTATCTACTTATGTTTTGTGCGAAGCTAGTAAGGAACGGACAAAGCTGGCGATATCCGGAAGGAGCGTATCCCGGTTCTTCTCGGTGACCTCATAGAGCCGAACATCTCCTCGGTGTTTGACTTCATCTATAAAGCCGTTGGTTTTCAGGGAGATGGTTGCAATGACCAAAGCATCTGCATCAAGCAGCTTTGCGACGAGGTCGAGGAACTTTGTGGAGATGCATTCCATCTTGCCAATCTCATCGATGATGACCAGCCTCGATGAGGGGTCGAGCAGCCGCAGCATTCCGAGGAATTGCTCAAACCCATCAAGAACAACGCCGTATTTCCCGACTCGGTGCGATCCCTTGATGTCCACATGAGCGAGCGTGCCTGTCCTCTGACCGTCGAGGCTCGTGAGCTTGAAACCCTTTCTTACGCCATGCGACCGTATCTCCTCAGTGAAGAACCCTACAGGACGGTATTCCCGAAGCTCATCTGCAAGCTTCTGTATGAGCGTGGTCTTGCCGCTTCCCGGGAGGCCGGTAAGAAGAATATTTTTCGATGGTCTTGCCATGGCTTTTTTATGCATCCCCTTCGCGTTCTGATATAAATGAAGTAAATGTTCTTACATTTCTGAACGTCCCCCCTCACCCGACCCTCCCCCCTCTTGGGCAAGTGAAGGCTCGTAGGGGCAAGGACGAAAGTGAGGGGAAAGGCGGTAATGAATTCAAATTCGTTCTACTTGGCTTTTCACGGACTGCTGCATCCCGTGAGCAGGAATGCGCACAAGCATGCATCATCCTTTCAACGATATGGCCGTCAACAGAGACCGCACTTGTTCCTGCATTCAATGCAGATCCTTGATTCCTTCTTGTCCGTGTCCTTGAGGCTGTTCGAAAAGTGCATGATGCACAGGGGATCTGTGCAGTGGCCGAGGCCACAGGTGTGGCCTACTTCGTGGATCGCTTCTTTAGCGGCCCGCTGGTGAAAGAGGTCAAGGTCCGGTTCGAGACTGTAGTATTCCTGCCTCAGTCGCGAGAGCCCGATAACGGCAACCCTGGCCAGCACGTCCGCCTCCCCGAAGACGAAGTTGAGCTCCGGCACATAGAGGTCCTGATCAATCACGCCGAGAACGATGTCGCACCCTCCGGGTTTCACGTTCTCCAGCGCTTTTAGGATCCTCGTTGCATGATACTGCTTTCTTCGCGCATTATAGGTCTTCTCTGGCACCCGGACAACGTCGTTGATAACCGTCTCGCTTCCGTAGTTTTCCTGCAGCGCACGGGCAATGGAGTCGAGGGTGTTTTGATCCGCTTCACCGATCGGTAGGATGACGATCTTTGTCATGGCAGCTCCTGATCAGAAACACCGTAGGTACCACGCAGTGGAATGTAGAGCACCTGGCAGATGACCGTTCGAGCCATGCCCTGTTCCGTTTTGACGAGCATCACGAGGTTCTGTATACCCTGTTCGATCACGGGCCCGATGATCCGACCGCCAACTGCCAGCTCATCGATCAGCGGGGGCGGCATTGCCGCGCATGCAGCGGTTATGCAGATGCGGTCATAGGGCGCCCGATCGGGATATCCGAGGCCTCCGTCGCCGTGCACGAGGATGATGTCTTTGTAACCCACCTTTTCAATATTGTTCTTCGCGAACTGGTACGTCAGGGGATCGATCTCCACGGACACGACGAGACCGCGTTCCCCCACGATTTCCCGCGCAAGCGCGGTGCCGTAGCCCGAGCCGAGGCCGATCTCAAGGAACCGATGGCCTTCGTCCAGGTCCAGAGGCTCATAGAAGAGCGGGTAGCTGTGCGGGCATGAGATGGTCGACCCTTCCCCGGGGAGCGGGAGTGGCACTTCCCGGTAGGCGTAGTCTCGGAACAGGCGCGGGATAAAGTGTTCTCGCTGGACCCTGAGCATTGCTTGTCTGATGCGCCCGGAGCGGAGGAATCCGCGCCTGATCAACCACCGGACCTTCTCTTCCCGTTCTTCCCTGAACTCCTCCGCTGTCTTCGTCGGCTCTTTCGGTGGCGGCACAACCCAGCCCTGCATCGTCCAGGGACTTCGCTTCTTTTCATTCATCGTCCCTCTCCGCCGGTTCTGCGATGCCGTTTTTTCCCGAAAAGCATGAGAGAGCGGTGTTTCTGTTCAGGGAGATAAAGATCTGTTCGTGCCTGTTCGTCATGGAAGGAGCCGATGACCAGAGCATAAAGTCCAGTTACACGGGTGTTGGACATGGGATTATTGTAGCACGGTCTCGGAGGTTTGTGCTAATGACCGCCTCTGGTCTTCAAGCCCGCGGCATGCTAGCGTTGTTCTGCTATAATTTCTTTTGCCCACGTCAGTTTTATTTCATTTGTTGTGCGAAAACTGCGGGAAAATTTCAACTGATATGCGAAATTGTTCGTGAAATTTTCATTCTCGGTCTCTGTAAGTTATTGATATTTCAGAACCTGAAATTTCACGAATTGTGCGAACGTACAGTGTCGGTGAACCTGGCCGAGCGGCTCTTCTTCGCTTCGTGCAGCGCAGCGCTGAAGTCGGACGGCAAGGAAATCCTGAAGGATGTCGGAGAGGCACTGAAGGGTTATGACACGACGATTATCCGCGTCGTGGGCCATACGGACAACGTGCCGATAGCAACGAGCATGTTCCAGTCGAACTGGGAGCTGTCGGTCGCGCGGGCGGCCTCGGTCGTTCGCTACCTCCAGGAGGTCGGCATACCGCCCGAGCGGATGGTAGCCGCGTGGAGGGCCGAGTACCGTCCCCTGGCCCCCCATGATACGCCGGACGGCCGCATACCGAACCGCCGGATCGGGATCATGCTGATCGACAAGAGCCTGGCAGAGGAAATGGCCAAAGAGATGAAGTGACAGGATGACAAGAGGGGAGAAGCCTGGTACCCCGCCGGGGACCGTGGCCGAAAGCGGAAGCGATGCCCCGGGAGGATAAAACAGCTGAATTCTGAAAATGTTCTTGAGTTTGCGGCGTTGCTCCTATGAAATGCACCTCTCATCGCGGGGTGGACCAGTCCGGTAGCAGGTTGGGCTCATATCAGGAAGGTGGTCGGTTCAAATCCGCCCCCCGCTACCAAACAAATCACGAAGGAGTGCAAAAGCTGTAACCCCGATTTTTTTACAGGACAGTAATAGGACAGATTCTCCTATTCCGCCCCCTGCTGCCGAAAAATGGCTACTAGGGGCAAAAAGATTAACCCGGACCCCTTGCTCACGCGATGCGGCAAGAACTGCGCGGGCCCCTATCGTGGCTACCGTCTGTGTATTTTGGTCTTCCTAATGAAAATATAGCTTAAGTAAGACCTTTCTTTTAAGCATAAGGTCTGTGGTCTTCACCTTTCCAGTTTGCTCTAACGGTCCCTCTTACAATCGGAATTATTGTTTGGAGATCTTATACTACGTGGCCATGAAAGCATTGTTTGGTGCGATGAGCTGGTGTCACAGCTTCTTGATAGTTTTATTTTTTCATGGTAGTATGCGCTTGCAGTGCCGGCTATGCCGTAACCACATGTCCTCACTAAAATCTCAGGGTCAAAGTGTTGCCGGTACGATGCGAAGTCGCACTCAAGAGATTAACGTAAATGGGGCGATTTCAGTAATGATAGTTACATTCCCTGATGTGCAGAGGCGAATCCGGGCGCAGATTCAGAAGGTCATGAAAGCCAGCCCCCCTCCCAGCGCCCCGTCGTCTGACGCTCTATGTATGATTGCCTGGAGAGGAACAGAAGAAGCTCACACGATGGAGAACAAATTAAAAGGATATTTCATGAAGAAGGATATGCCGGCAATACTCATGCTGTGTGCAGGAATAGTGGTGTCTGTTTTCATGTACACCCTTGTGCAGCGGCTGGAATTCAAGAATATTCAAAA
Source organism: Nitrospirota bacterium (assembly GCA_035625205.1). Lineage (GTDB taxonomy): Bacteria > Nitrospirota > UBA9217 > UBA9217 > UBA9217 > JAJYKN01. The sequence goes on from DASPQB010000198.1 coordinate 18,632, forward strand.
TGAATTTATTTTTAATACAGAAAATTACTCTGCTGCAGTCGAAAAAAGAATTCAAGAAAACCTGAATTCACTTCATGCAATAGAAGGTCTTTATGCATCTTCTCCAATGGTGACCAGGGCCAAGTTCCACACATTTGTAAGCAACATATTACCGCACAGCAGCGGAATTCATGCCCTTCGATGGGTACCACGCGTTGCAGGCGCCGAAAGAACGAGGTTTGAAACTGCCGCCATCAAGGACGGCTATGCAAATTTCCGTTTTACTGAGCTAACTTCACAAAATCAGCCAGTGACGGCCAGGAAACGGAGTGAGTACTTCCCGGTCTACTATTCCGAATCATCCGGGAGCAATGAAGCCGCGCTCGGGTTAAATATTTCGTCAAATCCTGTCGGCAGAGCTACCCTGGAGAAGGCAAGGGACACCGGCGCCATGGTGCTGACCCCGGGGTTTACCCAGTTTCTGGAACCTGGCCACCAATTTGCCTTTCTCGCCGTGCAGCCCGTATACCGCAATGCTTCGCTGCATGATACCTTACAAGAACGCAGAAAGAACCTCGTGGGCTTTGCCGTGGGTGTCTTTCGCTTCGGGGATATGGTTAGCGACGCCCTGCGGGGGTTAAACATCACGGGCATAGCGCTCTCTCTATCCGACGAGTCAGACGCCCCGGAAGGAAGGATGCTCTACTCAAATGTCAGGCAAGAAGATTCCGTGAGCGATGACCTCACCTTTACAAAAGCATTGAACGTCGCCGACCGAAGATGGGAGCTCAAATTCCTCGCGTCACCTGACTATCGTTCAACGCACAAGACACTCTATTCATGGATCATTCTTGCGTCGGGATTTATTTCCTCCTTCCTCCTCGCGTTATACGTTTTAAAGATGAAACGCCATGAATCAGAGATGGAGCAATCAAAAGACACTATGACAGCCGTTCTGAACAGTATCAACTCGGCCATTGCAATCGTAGATTCGAAGGACATGAGGATATCGGCGTTCAACAAGGTTTTTATCCAGGAAGTAGAAGTAAGCGAACATGAGGTCATGGGAAAACGATGTTTCGACATTGCAGAGGGGAAGCCTCTGCCATGCGGCCGGATTTGTGGAGACTGCCCCGTCAAATTGACGATGCGTACAGGGAATCAAGCAGCCCGCGAGAGCGTCCATCGCAGCTCCTCTGGCACGATGAAATATATCGAGATCAGCGCTTACCCCGTAAAGGACGAATCCGGGAATGTTCTACACGTAGTCCAGCTTGCACAGGACATCACCGGACGTAAAGAGGCGGAAATCTCTCGTCTTGAGGAGCAGCAGGTGAGGCGCATGTCTGCCGAGCGGCAGGTCGTCGAAACTCAACTTCGAATGCTCCAGGCCCAGATTGAGCCACACTTCTTGTTCAATACACTGGCCAATATCATAAGCCTTATTGACAAGGAGCCGAGATCCGCAAGAAGAATGTTGCAGCATCTTACGAGTTCTCTGCGCCGTTCGCTGGAGCGATCAAGGGAGGACGTATCAACCCTCGAACATGAGGCCGACATGCTCAGGGATTACCTCAGTATCTTTAAAATGCGCTTGGGAAAGAGGCTGGACTTTGACATAGAGATCCCCGACGAACTTCTTAATGTGCCTTTCCCGCCCATGCTTTTGCAACCTCTAGTAGAAAATGCTATCAAACACGGCATCGAGCCCAAGGTCGAAGGTGGTTGCGTAACAATCAAGGCGGAAAAATCTTATGATATGCTGCGCCTTTCGGTGTCCGATACCGGTCTCGGTTTTTCCGATTCCATGAATGCCGGTGGACTTGGACTCGAAAATGTGAGGTCCCGCCTTCAAGCGCTGTACAACGTCAGTGCCAATCTCATCCTTGAAGAAAATATACCCTGTGGTTCTACTGCGATTATCGAGGTGCCTCTATGAGCATACGCGCCCTTATCGCTGATGATGAACCGAAACTTGCGGAGTATCTTGCCGGACGACTTAGTGAACTGTGGCCCGAACTCGAGATCTGCGGCATCGCGGCAAACGGTAAAGACGCCCTGGCGAGGATCAATCATGAGAAACCGGACCTTGCGTTTCTCGACATTAAGATGCCTGGCCTGTCGGGCCTTGAAGTCGTCAGAAGAATGACACATCCATGCATGGTCGTATTTGTCACCGCCTACCACAAATATGCCGTGGCCGCCTTTGAAGAAGAGGCTGTAGATTATCTGCTCAAACCGGTCAGTGATGAGCGACTCATGAGTACCCTAGCCCGGGTAAAGAATCGCTTCGCCGGCAATGAAGGAGTGCGGAATATAGAATCGCTTCTGTCGAAACTCACCCAGGCGATGAAAAACAAGGATACCTATGTGCGCTACCTTCGCGCATCTTCGGGCAAGGTCATGCGTCTTATATCCGTCGATGACGTCCTCTTCATCAATGCCCGCACGAAATACACGATTGTGGTCACGAAGGACGGTGAGTTTCTGATGCGTTCGTCGCTCAGCGAACTGATCCAGAAGCTTGACCCCGAAAAGTTCTGGCAGATTCACCGTGCCACGATCGTGAATGCCTCCAAGGTTATCTCCGTAAGCCAAACCGGACGCGAAACATATTTGCTGACCGTCAAAGATTGTCAGCAACCCCTTGCCGTGAGCCGGTCCTTCATTCATCAATTCAAGCAACTGTGATTGTCGCATACCGCAGTCTGGAGAACGGCAACGTTCTGCATCTTTTTGATGTCCCGTCGTGCCGCCTACCTCGTGTTATCGTCAGACCTGTCCGAATACCTATCGTCGTTCGTCGCATCATATCGTATCTCGGTGGCCAATGTCCGCGCTTCGTCGCAAAACAGTTGTAGGCTCAGTTATGGCCATATATAATAACAGCGGCGTTCTAGGATGATCATGTGTTCGGAAGGGCCGAAACAAGTGCAAATGAGAGTGTCTGCATCATATCGTTTATATAGTGTGAAAATACGGATACTATGACGGGCAGCCTGGTCATTTCACAGATCGCAAACCGTAGGAAGCCTCGGGCTGACCAGGTGCGCTTCATGAGTGAAGGTACGCCTGCGAGATTTTTTCTCGGGTGACCTCTGTGAGCGATCTCACTGAGGCCTTTTACAGGGAAACGGCCGGATCACTTTTACACACTGAAAATAATCACGATGCAGGCCTCACTTGCAGAGAGAATTTTTATTGATCAATGCCTATAGCGCAAATAGTTTCGCGTGGGTCTATTCCCTCAAAAAAAAGATGCTTATCGGCATCGTCGGCTTTGTGACTGTCTCGATCGCAATCGCGATGATCTGGATTGCTCTCCTGGTGCGAAACAGCCTGATGCAGGACAGCTCGGAAAAAACCCAGGAACTCAACGACACTATAGAGGTAAGCCTGCGCGCCCTCATGTTAAAGCGAGCCCCTGATATCATTCAGGATACCTTGGGCCAGTTAGGAAGGAAAAACGATTCGATAGTCAAGGCGTTTATTCTCGATAAAGGGGGAAGGATTGTCTATTCCTCGGACAGGGCGGAGATCGGCAAAGTCCTAAACAGATTTACCGACCAATCCTGTCGCGACTGTCACAAAAACATAGACACAGCCCCCTCAGATCGCACGTTGATCATCACAAGCGACGGCATCAAGGCACAACGGAACGTCAAGGTGCTCTTTAACGAAAAGGCATGCCATGGATGCCACGCGCCCTCGAACCGCATCAACGGGAAACTGATCATCGACCGCTCCCTCAAGCACACTGGAACGCTCATTTCATCGATTGAGCTAATCATGGTCGGATCGGCTGGCGCCTGCCTTATTTTGGTCGTTCCTTTCTTACGGCGAAAGATCGACATTTATGTCGATGAGATCTCGAACAAAAATCGCGACGTACACCTGCTCGCTGTAATGGCAAAACGGCTGAGCAACACGATCGATGTCAAGGAATTGAGATATGTCGCTGCAGATGTCGTGAGCTTTATCTTTGATGCTGATGAGGTGGATATCGTCCATCCCAAGAATGGCATAAAATACCGGCTCTATACGTGGGACAGAACGTCGCATGAGATGAAGCGGGGAACCGTTGACAAGTCATCGGAACTATACTCCGCGATAAACCGTTGGCTCGCAGACTCCTTACATCAGACGACGATGAGCGCCGACGGCAAACAGGTATACATGCCTATTCTCAAGGGAAATGATACGCGTCTTGCTCTCATCGGCGTCAGGAGAAATGCACGGCCGTTCGACCCTGAGAGACTCAAGTTCATCGATGCCGTTTGCAGTCATATGGCAATAGCCTTCGAAAACGCCTACCTCTATTCTATCGCGATCACCGATGAACTCACGCACCTCTATTCGCACCGGCATTTTCGATACTGTCTTGAACGGGAGATTTCACATTTTGAAAGTGACGGGAACCCCTTTGTCCTCTTGCTGATTGACGCCGACAATTTTAAGCGAATTAATGACGAACAGGGGCACGTAGTTGGAGATGAGGTCTTGAAGGAGACCGCTCTCTGCATTGCATCATCCCTCAGGGACAATGATCTGGCCTTCAGGTATGGTGACGAGGAGTTCGCGGTATTGCTCCCATCAACCGATGCTGAAGGGGGAGGCCGGGTGGCGGAGATGATACGAGTGACGATCGAGCAGTGTATCTTTGGAAAAGCCACGCTCAGATTGAGGATGACGGTCAGCATCGGTATGGCATCCTGCCCGAAAACGGCGAATAATTCGAGAGACCTTCTCCAAGCGGCAGATGAAGCCCTCTCTGCGGCAAAGGAAAAAGGCAAAAACAGGATCGTCATCAGCAGCTCAGGATGATAAGGCGCGGCAACTCCCTCGTTCCGCAGGAGAGCATGCCGTGAACCTCGAATTAAGAACTTCAAAACCTTGCGGCTGAGCCGGGACATGTTTCAAATGCTGCCGATCTTGAGGGGTGGTGTCCACTTTTGATACCCGACCTCAAAATGTGCGTGCTTGGAATTGACTGAGAAAAGCTTACGGCCCGTGAAAGGAGGTGAGACATCCCATCGAAGGGCCTTAGGTACAAGACGTTTTCTTCACGACTCCAACAATATTATGGGGGAAATAACTATGAAAAAGAACCAGAAGGGTTTTACGCTTATCGAGCTCCTCATCGTGGTGGCCATCATCGCAATTCTCGCGGCTATCGCTATCCCGCAGTTCAGCGCTTACCGTGTCAAAGCATACAACTCGGCTGCTGAGGCGGACCTGAGAAACCTGAAAACGGCTCTCGAAGCATTTTATGCAGATGCACAGGTATATCCTAACTAGTTAATTTTTTGCGTAAGGAGGAAAGAATGATGAAAACGATCATGGTTTTTGTAGGCATAGTTGCACTTCTCTGTGTTCTTAGCGCATCGCCTGCGATGGCAGGGTCACAGACTTTTGGAGGTGGCGGAGCGTTTACTATTGGGACTGTTGCAGGCTCAACAACGTCGGTGAACACGTCCAACAATGTCTACATTGAGTATGTTACAGCAAACAACGGGCAGAATTATGGTGCAAGCTCCAAGAACAGATCAGGGGACCGATGTTATGGGACAGGCGGCGGAAACGGCTCTGCCACCAACATCTATTATCAGGCCGGTCAAACTGTCGGTGTAAGCACCCTCCTTGATCCGACGGCTTTAATGGATGGCAATACAGCGGGATGGTCGGCTCAGTAGCATTTTGGTGCTCTCCACAAAGGGGCAAGTGACGCTTGCCCCTTCTGTAATCACCTTTGTCAGCAAACCCTAGCATTATTCGGGTACGTTTTTGCAGAGACGATGTTGTAAGCTACAGGGCAGTATAAACGCCGTTTAGATCGTTTTCCAGCAGAACAGATAGCAGCGTATTAGTGTGATTCATTTGACATAGCAGCGATAGGCTGAGTGGAAATGCTTTGAAAAATGGGATGCATCGAATAAACAATAAATGTGAATAATGTTTAACAGGCGAAAGTTGGTGAGTGAACAAACGCTAATGCCGGGAGGTTCGCCTGATGGCCGAGTACAAGAAGCTTGGCGACATGCTGAAAGAATCAGGTCTCATTGATGATTTTCAGCTTCAGTCGTCACTTGCATATCAGCGAAACTGGGGAGGAAAACTAGGCTCAATACTAATCGCGTTGGAATTTATCAAGGAGGAAGACCTCGCTCGGATTATTTCCGAGCAACTGAGTATCCCCTATGTCAGCCCCTTCGATCCGGAGATCCCCGAGAGCGTTATTATGCTCATCAAGCCTGACGTTGCCAAGAAATACCAGGTAGTGCCGGTAAGGAAAGAAAAGGGCAAGCTCGTACTCGTTATGTCTGACCCCCAGGACATGGAGGCCATGGACGGAATCCGGTTCATTACGGGACTGGATATCAAACCTGCACTTGCCTTAGAGTCCGAGATCCGCGACGCTATTAGGAAATATTATGATCACGAAGAGTTTGTCCGCAAACAATCAACGGGCTCACCATTTCATCCACGAGATCCTAACGGTGGCGGGAAGATGGAAATTATTTATGGAAGTGATCTTAATATGCCGAAAATGGAATCGAGCGAAGTGGCCCCTCCCTTGCTGTCCAAGGGAAAAGCTTCTCATGAGGAGCTGCAGGATATCAAAATGCGTCTCGATGCGCTTATCGCCCTCCTCATTGAAAATGGTCTAATCGCCCGTGACGAACTGGCCAGCATGATCTACCAGAAAAAAACGGGGCTCTGAGAGAGGGAGCGCTTCAGAATTACGCATGCGGAGCGAGGTACTCAGGCACGCCTACTGCAATTTACTCATGAGTAATAATGCATCTCATGTGACTATTTTCGTGTGACAGCACAGGAAGGGGTCCGGATGGCTGCGCTGTTTGGAGAACCGCTCTTTTACATATATTTTTTTTATGGAGTGAGTTTTTTTGTAATGGCTGGTCTTGTCATCAGCGGGGTCACGAGGGCGTCTTCGCTCACTCTCGTTTCGCCCTTCTCCCTGCTGGCCGCCTTCGGTCTTACACATGGTACGACCGAGATGATCGACTGGGTAAGGTTCATCAGAGAAATGCTCGGCCTACCGGAAAACACCTGGCTGCTCTACACGTCGCAGTTTTTCCTGATCCTTTCTTTTGTAGTGCTGCTGCAGTTTGGAGTCAACCTCCTAACCTACAAAAACTCCCAACGTAAAGGCCCCAGGGCAATACCGTCTATTTTACTTGCTGTGTTTCTCATATCCGTTTATTTCCTTGGGATTTCCGATATCCGCCAAGTCGGCCTTATTGCTCGATACGGCTTTGGCTTTGCGGGATCGGCACTCAGTGCATTTGCGCTCTTCCGATTGAGCAATACGATGAAGCCGCTGGGCAATAAAAAATTGAGTCGAGGGCTTGTCGTATTGGCAGTGAGCCTGGCCGCCTATGCAATCTGCGGGGGGCTCATCGTAACCCCACTCCTCGGTCTTCCAATCCAGCTGGCCAGGGCGGCATGCGCATTCGTGATTGCAGTCGCCTCGATGTCCATCCTGGAGATTTTCAAAATCAAGTTACCCGCGCCCGGTCGCAGCGCATGTTAGCACGACGTAGAAATCGAGAGGCTTTCTCCATTTCGTAATGGCAGCAGGTTCCTTAGAGAGAAATTGCCACGATGAAAATAATTATCTCACAGGACATTTATAAGCTGTTCCAGGATAAAGACAGCTTATTAAACCGGCAAGACATTATTGTATTTCAGACAGGCTCGAACGACGAGACCCTGAAAATACATCTCGCAGAGAAGGTAAATCTTATCATCGCTGAGCTGGATATGCCCGGCATGACCAGCGAACTTCTTTACGCCACGATCAGGAAAAACCCCGAACTTCGACACGTTATGGTACTCATGATCAGTCCAAATACCATGAAGTCGGTTGAACGATGTTCCCGTTGCATGGCGGATGCCGTGATCACGAAGCCGGCGAACCCTGCGTTGATTCTGGCGAAGGCGCAAAGCCTCCTCGATATTTCATGGAGGGAAGCTTCCCAAGTTCGGGTCTCGGCTAACGGGAAAGTCTAATATCATGGAAGTCCTGTTGATACAACGCTGATTCGCTGTTGCCATAACAAAAGTTTCACAGGTGTGCTTCTGGAAACGATAAAGATCATCAACCAGGGTGTCCAGACTGTCTGCGCGTTCTGTCTTTCCAAGGGGACTCACGTCCAGGTGGTTGGAGCGATAGTCCGAGCCGTTTATCATGCGTTTCGATCTGCTGTTAGCCAATGCGGCGTACGATTTTTAATCTCGATGCAAAAGCGAGACGAGCGTTGGACACATTCATGAGACGTTACGTGAAATTTCAGTAATAAGTTTCAGGCGGAGCCAAGAACCCCAAGCCGAGCAGGTCGTCTGACGATTCGAAGTTTGTTAATATGTCTAACATACATTAACGTAGATACGAGGCCAAAAATCAAAAAAAGCTAGAGTCGGATAGTCTGCTAGACGCGGGGCATTTTAGCAAAGCGTCTAGATGTCGTGAAGGTCACGGCTAAAGTGACGGCCTCGGTGGATAAGGGGGCCTTCCTTATGATCACCTCATCAAGGATGACATCCATCTATGTGGCTGGCCACGGGGGAAACGTTCATGGTTACCTAAAACCATGTAATTATTTCTGAATCATTTCTTAGAATTGGTATTCCAGGAACTTACACATCCACGGAGCACTGAGGACATTTATGCAAAAAACGGTTAAAAGACATGTAATGGGCAGGGGCAAGAACCATCTGATCACGTCGAGATCGCAGTTCCGTTTCATCATATTTCTTATCTTGCTTCTGATATCCTACACCGTTCTTCTTCGGGTATTTCAAAAAATCGCAGAAATCGTTCAATTTCCCATCTTTCTCCCCATCGCACTGATCACGCTCCTGATTTTCATCGGCATTGTCGGTATATTATACTCCCACACGTTCGTCGGCCCGCTCATGCGCATTCGGAAAGCCCTTGAACACATTTCCTGCGGAGACGTGA
>DASPQB010000199.1:0-5223 GCA_035625205.1 Nitrospirota bacterium
ATGATTTTATCGACATCCCCCGTACTTTTTTAAATACTTTATTACGATTGGCTGGACCTCTCCCTTGGCACTTCCTCTCTTACAATCTTCATTCTAAGGGGGAAAGAAATGCCCTTGTAGCCATCCACGCAAATAGTCACCAAAGCCATTACCAGGGGAAACAACATCTCGCAGAAGTGCTGCCGAGATACCGCGGTATATTGCGCCTCGGCCTTTCATTAGGCACTCAAGGACCTTGCCCGTTTGGGCTTTGTGACGGAGTGGAGGGTTCCATTCCCTCCAAATTTCGGTGAAAAAATTGGCAGCAACGCGGATAACTGATCCAATATCAGCATCTGGGATGCAGAGACTTTCCGCTACTTTCATGAATTTTGTGCCATCATCGCTCAGATCTCGCGCCAGCAAGAGCAAAACTTGGCTATCAATTGAAATAAACTGCATTTTGCATTGAATCATGCCAATAAGAGCTTCAGTGTAATTTGCCAGCGTGATAACGTTTTGGTGCCGTGCTGCCATGAGTACTGGCTGAAGCCAAGATGTTCGTAGTCCCAGCTGAGCTCCAACCGTACGGTATGAAAAATCATCACACAGCAAGAGCCGATCGGCGCCATCAGCTGCAAGGATGGGATCAAAAAAGCTTCTGCCCACTTTCGTCGAAAATTCGCGCAGCTCAGTTGGCAGATCACGGGTTCCCTCAGCAGGGAGGACTTCGCAATGCTCTTTGATCCAAGACAGATCATCATCTATCACCTTCAACGCACGCTTAAGTTCCTCGTCTGTAAACTCGTGGCGGAAGTACTGACCATCCCTCCAAAATATCGTCATAAAAGGATTATTAATATGCATGCGTATCTCTTCACTGCGCTGTCGGAGGACATCGACGGATGCCTCAGTGATACCAATGGTGCCGCATGCCGATGAGACACCATCTTCAATACCCAGCCTTCGTGTTAGATAAAATGTTAGAGTGTCAATAACGCACCCCCTATGCGCGTTTTCTGAAATTGCTTTCAGTGCTGCTTCTCTTTCCGCGGATGTACCGATGCATACCCTGAGTATTCGTCCGGTATCGATCATGGTCTGCCAAACCTGAATAACATCCTCTCCGAAGCTATGCGCTAAGAGTTCTAAAGCGAGAGGATCGTGTTCGTACTGAGTAAATGTTGCTTCGATCACGTCGTGGCGCTCCTTGACACGAGCGAGCATCGGCTGCAGAGACTCCGGACCTTCCTTATCAATAACGACTTTCTCAAGCCCACCGACAGTTGGGAATTGGCGTTCGAAATGCTCCATGGACTTATGAAGTGCGTCAAGATATTTGTGTTTAATTGATATGATACGCCATTCTTCAATGGGCTCTTTCGCATCATGGATGACAAACTTGTCACCGACCTTGAGACCGAGTGCTTTCCTTGCGATAGGATGATCAGGGGCTATATATTTTTCATTAATGCGGAGGTGATCTTCCGTTTCAATAAAGTAGGTATCCTGTTCACCTTTTGTATTTTCAATGGTTAAAGCAGCGTTGGGCGTGACCTCTGCCAACTTAATATCGATGTCGTCCGGTCGGCTCGGACGTAGTAGCAGGCCCATATATTGGAGATGGATTTGTGGATTCTTGCGGTTCTTTAGAAAAATCTCATATCCGAGCCGGAGGGACCTCTGGCTGAAGCCAAACCGCTCAAGCAGGACTGCCAAATGCATTCGGTCAGATGGGTTGCCCTCAAGTTCCTCTACGTTTCCTTCAAGGAAGGCTCTGACTTCCATTTCACCGCCGCTCCGAATACGTAAATAGACCCATTTGAGGCGCATAGACAGGTCTTCGGGCCTAATCTGAAGGTAACGTTCAATTGCCTCCTGGGAGGCTAGATAATCGCCACGGATCATATGCACTGCGGTTTGCATGCGTAAGTAGAAGGGTTCACCCGCAACTTCCTGTGGCAATTTTTGAATTATCTCATGGGCCTGCTTTCGTCGATCACTATTGATCATTGCTGACAGGAGCAACTGTAGTGCGGGCGTGTCGTGCGAGTAATCAACTTTGTCATCAAAGACCTCAACCACATCATCGTTGCGCTCGCGTCTTTTGAGCGCTTGTGCGACAATAAAGCGTTCGTGAAATGACGTCTCACGCGCCACAAGTTGCATGGCTCTTGTCAATGTCTTATCTGCAGAACTATCGCCGAAATAATCCTGGACACGGAAAAGCGCAATCAAAGGTTCGATTTTGTGCGGGTAATCGTTAACTAAAGTATTCGCGTGCTCAAGCGCAGAATCCATATCGCCTTCAAGGCAGTAGCTTTCAATTACTAAGGTGAGTGCGGATAGCCTATGTTCTTCGTCAACACCCGGCATGCCCAGACCTTTAACAGCTTCACGAGCCGCCGCAGGGCTACGTTTTAAGAGCAGTTCTGCCTTTACGACATTGGAGTCGGGGTCTCCATTTCGTCTACCCTGCAGGAGTGTTAACGCCTTATCTTCTTCATTAGATATAAAATGAATGGCTATTCTCAGCGCGACGAGATCAACAGCATCCGGTTTCATCTTTATAGCTTCGTCGAGAACCCTTGCTGCTGAATCGTAACCTCCCAAGGCGCGGTATGCGACAGCAAGGTTGTGGGGAAGGCTTGTCTCGATAAGAGGTATTTCGCTACTCTTAATATTGCTCCATAACGATTCAAGGATATTTGCCGCTTCTTTGAGTTTATCAATGCAATTTTCAATCGAATTACGCTCGCCTAGAAGAAACCAACGAGACTCCAATATTGTATCGAGGTTTGCTTCAGCAGCGGCGCGTTTGAGTTCATCAACATCTGGGAAAAGAGACTTTGCTTCGAGTGCGGCCCTGCGCCAGTCGGGATGTTGACGACGACGATAAAAACAGATAACTCCCATTCTCACTGCAGGAGTATTCTGAAGCTCTTGTGAAACGAGGGTCAGCGGATCGGTTATTGAAAGATCATTAGAGTAAGACTGAATAAGGTATGATGCTGCATCCGCATTCGTCGAATCCTGTTTAAGAGCTGCCTCTGCCGCTATGATCGCCTCTGGAAATCTTCCTAAGAGTAAATGAGCAAGGGTAACGTTGGCCATACCTATTTTATCAGTAGAATCATAATTTGCAGCAGTTAAGAAGTCAGAGGCAGCACCTTTCTCGTCACCAACTCTTAGCTTTGCAGCTCCAATGTTAGTGAGAATCCTAAACCTCACACGAGAAGATGCTTTATCCCAGCAACGTTCTCTTAATTTCTGCAATAAATCCATTGCGGTTTTGGGCTGGCCACTCTTTATAAGGTCCCGATAGGTATCTATGTCGCCGTGTAGATATTGATCGATCGCCTCTATGTCTTTTGTCGAGCCGTCACTTGTATTTCGAACCGCAGCACGGATATCCTTGAGAATTTCAAGAGACTGAGCAGTATCCTTTTTTATAATTTCTGCGTCAACTTTGATTTCATCTGTGAATGGCGTTGAATCTGGGTGAAAAACTCTAATAGCTTGTGGATATTGGCTGATATGTCCTTGAAGCGTGCCCCACCCCCATACGTTAACCGACATGAGCTTACGGGAATTTTCATTTTCCTGCGTTATTGTTCTCGCAACTTCCTGAATTTTTGCGTCATCAGGAGCGGTAGTCGCTATAATAAACTCTGATAGGGCAGGCACGAATTTACTAGCTTTTTTGACCTCTGCTCTGAGTTCCCTTCCGGTCACCGCGTGCCCATAATCACCTTCTTTACCTTTGCATTGGATACCAACCCAATGGCCGTGGCCACCTCGCCTTCCCCAAATATCCACGCCGTTTTGTGGTTGTCCTGTGCGCCCGTTTAGCTGCGTATTCGGGTCACAAAGAATACACTCGAAAAGAACTCGACAATTACGTTCAAAATCTTGCCAGTTCAGGGGCTTCGGTATAGAAATTGAAGAAAAATCAGTCATTTTTCGCTCGAAGTGTCTTTAATGATTAAACGGCTTAGAGGATATCTGTGCTGGGGTAACTCAAGTCGTTGAGATCTCAGACTTAATTTCCCGCACCCTAGTGCAGAGAATAAACTACGGGAGGATTCGTGTCAACCATCAGAGACTGTATAGGTCATATTATATCTTGCGGACGGTTCTGAGCCGGCTGGCGATATTAGAGCAGAGATATCTTCATTGTTTTGTCCAGATCATCCACAATACTCTTAGCCTTGGACACCAATTCGTTCCCTATTTCTAACCAAACTGAGAAATCTGGATTTGCCTTAATCTTAATCCTCACCCTGTCCCATGGTTCAATGAACTGAGCTAAACTTGCATGATGGGCACCTGGAATATCAATCCTCCTTTGTCCGTATCGAAAGTATTCAAACTCAATATCGCCCGTGCCTATTTCGTCCGTTCGTGTTCGGCTCTTGAAACAATTTTGGATGTAATCTTTCAAATCGCCGTCGGCGAAAATGATTTCCAATGGTTCTTTCGCTATCCTTTCACCCTTACAGGTGAAACTAATAGATCTAATCTCTGGTTTTTCGAAGGCTTCTTCCAAGGTCCTTTTCAGAGTTTTCTCAATGCTTTCTCTGATGTCGCAGAACCTCTGAAGAGTAGTTATTAGCGCGTTAACAGTTTCAAATAACTTTCCGTCCATTTGATAAGCTAAATGTGGAATTCGATGCATAATCTCTTCCCACTTGTCCAAAGTTCGGGGGATATTCATATCGTTCTTCAAAGTGCTGTACCCTATAAAGGGAATGATTTGATTTTTTAGGGGAAGATATATTCTCTCCACCATCTCTCTATGTAAGGCTACCCTTCTTTCGTTTAACGCCGAATCGGCTTGTCTTCTGGTTTCTCTGACAAGCTTTTTTGTAAGGTAAACGTAGAATATTGTAACAATGGCGAGTACAACCGTCGCTATCGTAGTGATCCCCCCTGCATTTTCGTTAAGAAAGGCCAGGATGAGGTGAAAATATCTAATCGTACTATTAAGATTTGCTGACATTATAATGCCTTAGAATCAACGTGGGCTATGCTATGAGTCAAATCTTTTTCCATGGCTTTGCCTTTATTTCACAAAGGGCCGTGTCTAGGTGTCAGGTCTACACGGCCTGTTGCCCAAATGATGCTTGCAACGATTAGACATTCGAGCTATAAGCATGGCAACACAAATTGGGTATGGAGATATTGCCATGATGGGTCAACAGACAGGAATTGAGCCAAAGATCTTCTATCCTCATCTGAATC
>DASPQB010000200.1:0-4662 GCA_035625205.1 Nitrospirota bacterium
TTCCGGTGTACAAAATCGATCTCGGAGGTGTTAATAACAAGAAGTGGAGCATCGCTGTACCGGAAAAAAAAATTATTATATGCTTCATTAACGGCGGCTATATATTCATGGTTGATCTCTTTTTCAAAAGGTCTGGCGCGCAATTTGATCCGGCGGAGCAGCGTGTCTGTGTCGGCCTGGAGGAAGATCACGAGGTCGGGCTTGACAATTTTCGGCTGAAGGATCTTATAGAACTGTTCGTACAGCGCCAGTTCAGGCTCATCGAGGTTCAGGTAGGCGAAAATCCTGTCCTTGTCGAAGAGGTAATCGCTGATGGTGATCCGCGTGAATAGGTCCGGCTGCGTTATCTCCTGCTGTTGGCTGAACCTACTCAACAGAAAAAACATCTGCGTCTGGAATCGATAACGTGCAGGGTCTTGATAAAAATCTGTGAGGAAAGGGTTGTCTTCCGCGCGCTCCAGGAGGAGACGCGCATCAAGCTCATCAGCGATCAGGGTTGTGAGGCTCGTTTTGCCCACGCCGATAGGACCTTCAGTAACGATGTATCTGCTATGCCGGAGAGCGTCTGTTATTTTGTTCATTATGGATTGACCGATGCATCACAGAGAGATACCCGATGGTCCTCACGAAGGCCATGAAGAAGCTGTAAGACCGTCGCCTTGAGGACCGGATGCACAATTTCGGGTGCTATTTCAGAAAGCGGGACGAGAACGAAGGCCCGCTTTGCCATCAAGGGGTGAGGTATCGTGAGTTCCGCACCGCTGATAATCTCGTCGCCGTACAAAAGAATGTCGAGATCGATTGTACGCGGGCCCCAACGAACCAGCCTGCTCCGACCGAGTGCATCCTCGATCACATGGCAGTGCGCTAAAAGCGCGGTCGGCGACAGAGGAGTTTCGATCTCTACCACAGCGTTCACAAAGTCTTCCTGGGAAACATAACCGATAGGCTCGGTGCAATAAAAGGAGGACACCTTGATCACACGACCTGCCTTACCGAGCATTTCGATTGCCCGCCGGCACGTGGCAAGCTTATCGCCCATGTTCGAGCCCAGTCCGATGTATGCAACGATGGACATAGATTTCAGAATGAAAGCTGCACGACTGAAGATTGAGACTCCGTGCATCGTGAATCATGGATAGTGTAGTGGAGCGATGCCTTGCCTAGAACTCGAACTGCAGCTCGCCCATTCTCTTCCTGAACTCCTCGAGTACGCGTTGTTCATCAGCCTTGCCTTTGGACTCGAAGGTTGCCGAGAGGCGAACGTACGATCCGGCATCATCCCAGGGCACCGTGCTGATCAGTTTTTCGGTGATTAAAAATTCGGAAAACTCTTCAGCATCCGAAAAGGTTCTGCCGTTCTTGACGCCCTTTGGTATTTTCACGTAGAGATAGAACGTGCCTGCAGGCATTTTTGAGTTAAATCCCAGTTCAGTAAGCGCCGAGGACATGGCCCTGAGCCTCCGCTCATATTTGGCGGTGATCTCGTTGGTGATTTCCGGATGGTCGAGAGCGTAGACACCTGCTTTTTGAATGGCCTTGAACTGGCCTGAGTCGTAGTTATCCTTTACATTTCCGAAGCCCG
The DNA here is from genome assembly GCA_035625205.1 of Nitrospirota bacterium. Taxonomy (GTDB): domain Bacteria; phylum Nitrospirota; class UBA9217; order UBA9217; family UBA9217; genus JAJYKN01. The sequence continues at coordinate 1,586 of DASPQB010000200.1, forward strand.
CGATCACTTTGTTGTTCCCGGCGACAAAGGCGAGTCTCCAGCCGGTCATATTGAACGCCTTCGAAAGAGAATGGATCTCAACACCCACGTCCTTTGCTCCTGGTACCGCAAGAAACGAGAGGGGTTTGGAGCTGTAGGTAAGTGCGGCATAAGCTGCGTCGTGCACGACGACGATACTGTTTTCTTTTGCAAATCGAACGACCTTTTCAAAGAAGGAGTTAGTCGCGCCCGCGCCGGTGGGATTGTTCGGATAATTGATATAGAGAAGCTTGGTCCGTTTTTTAACGTCCGGGGACAGCGAATCGAGATCAGGAAGAAAAAAGTTCTCCTCACGGAGCGGTAAACTGACCACGTCGCCGCCGTACCAGCGGGTGTGGGTAGCCATGATCGGATATCCCGGAACCGTCATGAGCGTGATATCGCCGGGATTGATGAATACGGCCGGGATCATAGCGAGCACGGACTTGCTGCCGATACCGTGAAGAACTTCAATGTCCGGATCAATGCCGCCGACACCGTATATTTTCCATAAATAACGGGCAGCCGCATCCTTGAACTCCTGGATTCCGTTGTCAGCGTAACCTCGGTTTTCCGGCTTCTCGGCTTCCCTCTGGAGTGCGTGCACTACATCAGGATATGCCATTTCATCCGGCTCCCCGACGCCGAAATCTATGAGCTCTGCGCCAGGATGGGCCGCCAATGCAGCCCGCTTTGCTCGTTTGATCTTCTCAAATTTATATACCTTCTGTTCTTTTCCGAATTTCCCGCCGCCGAGCCGCTCTGCATAAAGGGATTGAATATAAGATTCCTTCTCAGTTGTCACTAATATTTCCTCCGCGAGTCGGTAAAATGGAAAAATGACCTTCTCAAAATATCATTGAACAGAATTTAATAAACTTCCGATTCCTTCAATCCTCACCTCGATCTTATCTCCATGGTGCATCGGACCGACACCCGCGGGAGTTCCAGTGATGATGAGGTCGCCGGGATGAAGCGTCATGATATGTGAGATGAAACTCACAACGTAACCGAGCGGGAAAATGAACCGCGATGTCCGGGAAGACTGCATGCACGTTCCGTTGAGATAAGACTCGACAAGGAGGTTGCCAGGGTCGAGGTCGGTTTCTATCCAGGGGCCTAGAGGACAAAAAGTATCAAACGATTTGGAGCGCGTCCACTGGCTGTCTCGCTTTTGCAGGTCCCGGGCAGTAACATCATTAGCACAGGTGTAACCGAGTATGTGGTCAGCTGCGTCTTCAGGGGAAATGCAATGTGTCGTGTTCCTGATTACGATGCCCAATTCCGCTTCAAAGTCTATCCGGCTGGTCATGGCCGGGACAATGATCTCGCCGCCTGGGCCGATCACGCTGGTCGGCGGTTTCAGAAAAATAATCGGGTTTTCCGGAATCGGAAGACCCAATTCATGTGCGTGGTCTTGATAATTCAATCCAACAGCCACGATCTTTGAGGGTTTGCAGGGCGCCAGGAGGGTAGCGTCAGCGAGACGATGGGTCTCTGTCCGAATTAGTGAGGGATCGAAAAAGTTTCCCCCAAGCTCCTGAATTTCGCCTCCCTTCACGATGCCGCAGGCCTCTCTGCCCTCAATTTGAAACCGAGCGAGCCGCATCCAGCCCTCCGGCGTTATTGTTTCATGTCGATCCACTCAAGAAGTTTCTCTTCCGGAAGATAGCCCGAGAGCACCGTGCCGTCGCCACGCACGAGGATAGGCGTTCCAAGGAAATCGAGTGACTTGGCAAGTTCTTTGTTTTTTTCTATCTGGTCAGGAGGACACGTGGGTTCGGGCACGGTCTTGCCAGAAAAGGCATCATCAAGCATTTCTGCAGACTTCGAGCACTGAATCGCCTGAGCTTTTTTGAAAGCATCCTTATGCATCGGAAGAGGGTTCAGGATGATCTCAAAGGCTATGTCGTTTCGTTTTGGCAAAATCTGCTTGATGATTTTGTGCAGTTCGCGGCAGTAGGGGCAATCGGGATCGCTGAATACAATGATCTTCTTTGCAGCATCCTTCGAGCCGAGTAGGATTGCATTTTCCACCGGGATTTTAGAAATATCAACTTGCTTGGGAGTCGCGGGCGGCTGCTTGCCAATGGCTTCGACTGGAACGATTTGTCCCGCAATGAGAAATTTTTTTGAGAAATCCAGGTACAAAGACCCACGTTTTCCTTCTCCGGCGTCCACATCGATCTGCCATACTCCCTTGATAGGGGCCTCCTTGACGTCTGAGACAATGCCCGTGGGTACGACTTTTTTTACGAGGGCCTCGGCGTCCTTCTTGTCGAGCTTATGGCAGTCAAGGCAGGGTTTATCGCCCTTTTTTGGCGGGAAGGCCTGCGTCGTGACCGCCAGGAACGGTACGCAGAGAAGCGCAAGTACGATGACAATGCTAACTGATCTTTTCATGTTCGGGGTCCTTTCAAAAAATATTTTTGTGTCGCTACCGTGATGAGCTGAAACAATTCAAAAGTAACTATTGAGGCTGAGAGAATCTGCCGTGGATAAAGCGATGAAGCCTCCGTTTCCAGACTCTAACAAATTTAGGCGTTTATTTCAATCCCAGCACGTCCTGCATATCATAGAGACCAGGTTTCTTGCCCACGACCCATTGTGCTGCTCGTACCGCCCCTGCCGCGAATGTATCGCGGCTATGAGCCCGGTGGGTAATTTCGATTCGCTCGCCCTTCCCAGCGAACATCACGGTGTGTTCGCCGACGATGTCCCCGGCACGAAGCGTCTGAATGCCGATCTCCTTCTTTGACCGTTCACCAATCATGCCCTTTCGAGCGTAGACACCGACTTCGTCGAGGTTCCGGTTTACGGCATGGGCAATCACCTGAGCCATCTTCATGGCCGTGCCCGAAGGTGCGTCCTTTTTCATGCGGTGATGTGCCTCGACGATCTCCATGTCGTAGTCCTGCCCAATGGCTTTCGCGACTTCTTCAAGGATCTTAAAGCAGAGGTTCACGCCGATGCTCATGTTCGGTGAGAGCACGCAGGGGATCTTTTGGACATACGTGGAGACTTCTTTGAGCTGTCCCTGAGAAAATCCGGTCGAGCCG
>DASPQB010000201.1:0-7540 GCA_035625205.1 Nitrospirota bacterium
CGCGGTCAAGTTTGTTCACGAGCACCATGGTGTCAACATGCTTGCCAATGTGTGCGCCATCGACCGTGCATCACTTAAACCGCTCATGGATTACTGGGTCCCGGGTGTGAACGTGTGCGGACTCCATGAACTCGTGGCGAACGCCCTGGTCATGAAGGGGGAGAAGGAACGAACGACCGATCTTCGCGGCGAACCCCTCCCCTCGGCCCAAGCGAAGGAGGAAAAAGCCTAATGAAACTCTATGACGGCGGTAAAATAATCGTCGGGCTTCTGGTGTTCATCGGGATTGCAACGTTCCCCTTTTACTACAATATCGGCAGGGTGAATACGAAGCCGGAACCGAAAACGGATACCCCCGTGATCAAGGAGTGGGAAAAACAGTACGGGAAAAAGGAGTGCGTTGAGTCCAAGGAATTCATGCGGGCCGAGCATATGCAGCTTCTGAACAACTGGAGGGACTCGGTTGTACGAGATATGAATCGACAGTACGTCAGCATGGCGAGCGGCAAGCTGTTTGACATGAGCTTACAGAACAGCTGCCTGCACTGTCACTCGAACAAAAAGCAGTTCTGCGATCAGTGCCACAACTACATGGCGGTCAAGCCCTATTGCTTTGATTGCCATATTCAGCCGATAGAGAAGGAGGAGACTAAATCATGAGCATGGATAGGAGACAATTTCTGAAAATTGCCGGCATCTCCTCCATTCTGGGATTCGGCGCCTCGGTAGCATCGGCTACACACACGATCTGGGAAAAGGGCCTGGAACCGCCTCAAGTTGAGCCGAACAAGGACGCCCTGAACGGGAAGCGGTGGGCTATGGTTATCGACATGAGCAAGTTTAAGACTGAAGAGGACATCAAGAAAGTTGCCAGCGCCTGTCATCAGACGCACAATGTGCCTGATTTCCGGAATCCCGACGGTACCGTGGACAAGAAGTACGAAATCAAATGGATCTGGGAAGAGCCTTATGAACGGACCTTTCCGGGGGCAGAAAACAAATTCATGAGCGAGCACATCAAGGACATGCCCTTCATCGTGCTCTGCAACCATTGCGACAACCCCCCCTGTGTACGGGTCTGTCCCACGAAGGCCACGTTCAAGCTCTCGAATGGCATCACCATGCAGGACATGCACCGCTGCATCGGGTGCCGGTTCTGCATGGCCGCCTGCCCCTATGGGTCGCGGAGCTTTAACTGGATCGATCCGCGAAAAGCGATCAATCCGGTCACTGAAAACAAGGCATATCCGACCAGGACCAAGGGTGTCGTGGAGAAGTGCACCTTCTGCACAGAGCGACTCCAGGCGGGAAAGATTCCAGCGTGCGTGGAAGCCGCTCCCAAAGGTGCTATGTTCTTCGGGGACATCGAAGACCAGAATTCCGAGGTCAGGAAGATCGTAACATCACAACTGACCATCAGGCGAAAGCCGGAATTGGGCACCGGCCCGGCCGTCTATTATCTCATAGGAGGGAGCGACCATGCTTGAGAAAGCATTTGAGGGAGGGAAGAAATACTGGTCATGGATGATCTTTCTTGGTGCCCTGGCTGCAGTAGGCGTCTATTACTATATCCAGCAGTTCCAGTACGGGTTAGGGCTTACGGGCATGCACCGGGATGTGTCGTGGGGCCTGTACATCGGCCAGTTCACGTTCCTCGTTGGCGTTGCGGCGTCGGCGGTGATGCTCGTTATCCCTTACTATCTGCACGATTTTAAGAAATTCAGCAAGATCGTCATCCTCGGCGAATTTCTCGCGATCTCGGCAGTGACCATGTGCATCCTCTTCATCTTTGCAGACATGGGCCAGCCTATGAGGATCATGAACGTCATCCTGCACCCTTCACCGAATTCGGTCATGTTCTGGGATTCCGTCGTTCTGTCCGGTTATCTTGCGATCAACCTGCTGGTCGGGTGGGTAACCCTGAGCGCCGACCGGAAGGGCGTTCCGCCGCCAACATGGATAAAGTTTTTCATCTACCTGTCGATTCCCTGGGCAATCAGTATCCACACGGTGACGGCTTTTTTGTACTCTGGTCTTCCGGCACGTCATTTCTGGCTCAGCGCGGTGATGGCGGCCCGGTTCCTCGCGTCTGCATTTTCCGCAGGTCCGGCCCTGCTCATTATCCTGGCGCTGATCGTGAGAAAAATATCGAGCTTCGATCCCGGCAAGGAGGCCATACAGGCTGTAGGGAAAATCGTGGCCTATGCCATGTTCACAAACGTTTTTCTTCTCGGCCTCGAATTCTTCACAGCCTTCTACAGCGGCATCCCGGGTCACGCGAGTTCTTTCAAATACCTCTACGTAGGGCTTGAAGGCCATGCTGAGCTTGTGCCTCTTATGTGGGTGTCAACCGTGCTTGCGGTTATATCTCTAGCCATGCTGGTGTTCCCGGCCACGCGAAAAAATGAAGGATCACTGGCTTTTGCGTGCGTAGCGCTCTTTATCTCGCTCTGGATCGACAAGGGTTTCGGTCTTATCATCGGCGGTTTCGTACCGAATCCCTTCGAAGAAGTGCATACCTACTGGCCGACCATGCCGGAGTCATTGATTACCCTTGGCGTCTGGGCCATAGGCTTCCTGATCCTTTCCATGCTGTATAAGATCGCGATCTCAGTCAGAGAAAGAACGGCGGGAATAGAAATAGATCATTGAGAAAAGATACTTACCATTTAGCAAGGGCCTTCCTGATCCAGGATAGGCCCTTTTTTATCTTCATTTCTTACTTGATTTTATCAGTTCCGACAGGTAATATATGACGTTTTTGGAATCATACTTCTACTGAAGGAGGAGCAAGGCACCATGTATATGGTAACAATCGACAAAGCGAAGTGCGACGGAGACGGCACCTGCGTGAACGTGTGTCCGCAATCGGTGTTCAAGGTTGAGGGCGGCAAGGCCGAGCCGGTCAACATGTCCGAATGCATCAACTGCCAGACCTGCGTGGAAAGCTGTCCCCAGCAGGCAATAACCGTCACAGAGATGTAGGCAGGAAATAGTCAACCAGGATTTACTCATGCAAAAGGGGACCGGCAACATAGCCGGTCCCCTTATTTTTGTCCGCTCGATGATGGGCTTTTCCGTGCCGTGAATCTCCTTTCTTACCCTTTATTGATCAGCTTTTGGAATGCCGAAAGAAAATCGAGCGGAAGAGGGAACACGATGGTCGTATTCTTTTCCGTGCCGATCTCGGTCAAGGTCTGAAGGTACCGAAGCTGAAGGGCTATGGGGCTTTTGCTTATGACCTCAGCGGCTTCGCTCAATTTCGCTGATGCCTGAAGTTCTCCTTCGGCGTGGATTATCTTGGCGCGGCGCTCGCGTTCCGCCTGTGCCTGGATGGCGATGGCACGCTGCATCTCAGCGGGCAGGTCCACGTTCTTCACCTCTACGGTCGTGACCTTCACGCCCCACGGTTCTGTCTGCAGATCGATCACCTTTTGAAGCTCGGCGTTGATGGCCTCGCGGTTCGAGAGGAGGTCATCGAGCGCATTCTGGCCGAGGACGCTCCGGAGGGTTGTCTGGGCGATGAGTGACGTGGCGTAGTAGAAGTCCTCGACCTCAATGATGGCCTTGCTCGGATCGATGACCCTGAAATAGACCACGGCATTGACTTTTACGGTCACGTTGTCCTTCGTGATGACGTCCTGGGACGGGACATCCATCGTGACGGTTCGCAGGCTCACGCGTACCATTTTCTGAATGCCGGGCCAGAGGAATATAATTCCGGGTCCCTTTACGCCATGTTCTTTGCTCACTTTGCCGAGGGTGAAGATGAGGCCCCGCTCATACTGTTTCAGGATCTTCACGATGTTGTAGAGGATGGCAAAGAAGATGATGAGACTGAAGAGAAAACTGGTTGCTAATATCTGCATGGTGAGTCCTCCTTTAATGAATGACACCAGGTCGTTGATTGCTACGTGATCCTTTTCACTTTGACTTTCAGCCCTTGCAAGGCGGTGACCGTTACCCGTTCTCCCTTTTGAATCGGCTCGTCGCTCCAGGCACTCCAGTATTCACCTCTCATGAATACCTGCCCTTCTGTATGAATGTCCGTTTTTGCCACCGCCTCCATGCCGATCATTCCTTCCTTGCCAGTCGTCGGCTTTTCCCGGTACACGCGGACTGCGACGGTCACGGTGATGATAAAGAGGATCGCGGAGATGCCAACGGCCGGAATGATCACCGCCCAGGATATCTGCAGGACAGGCGATGACGAATTGATCAGCATGACGGAGCCAAGGAGCATGGAGATCGTCCCCCCGATCCCCAGGACCCCGTGACTCGTGATGAAGGCTTCCGCGATGAACAGACTGATGCCGAGAACAATGAGCAGGAGTCCGGCATAATTGATGGGCAGGGTATGCAGAGCATAGAAGGCAAGGACGAGGCAGATCGCTCCTGCAACGCCGGGGAAAATCGCGCCGGGGTTCGAAAGCTCGAAATAGAGACCGTAGAATCCGAGGATCATCAGGATGTATGCAATATTGGGATTGCTGATGATTTCCAGCAAACGATAGCGGAAGCCCATGCTGATTTCCGTGACTTCCGCTCCCTCCGTTGAAAGCGTTTTATTGCCGATGACGAGACCTACCGTTTTTCCGTTCAGGCCCTTTACGAGGGTCGGTACATCAGGCGCGATGAGATCGATCACATGGTCCTTCAGCGCTTCAGTTTCGGTAATCGATACGCTTTTTCTCACCGCGTCCTCGGCCCACTTGGTGTTCCTTCCCCGCTTTTCCGCAATGCCGCGCGCCATTGCTGCCAGATCATTCACAACTTTTTTTTCCATCGTCTTATCCATGTTCCCCTGCATCGTGACCGGATGGGCAGCTCCCATATGTGTTGTCGGCGCCATGGCAGCGACGTTGGCTGCGAGAGTTATGAATACTCCTGCCGAAGCGGCCCGCGCCCCGCTCGGAGCAACATAGACGACTGTCGCCACATCGGAGGCCATCATCTTCATGACGATCTGTTGCATGGAGTCAACGAGCCCGCCGGGAGTGTTCAGCTGGATGATGATTGCCTCCGCCTTGGTTTCCGATGCCTTGTCGATCGATTTGAGGATATATTCAGAGACTACGGGTGTGATTGGCGCGTCAATGTTAATGAGAAATATCTGACTGTGCCGTGCGGCAACATTCGGAGGTAACGGTTTAGCGGACTTACCATTTTCGACTGACAGAGTATCGTGCGGGAACCAGGATACGAACAGCAAGAACGAGAAAATGAGGATCATCCATCTCATATTTTTTTGCATTCCTCTTCTCCTTCTGATAGCAAAGTATAGCTGCTATGCCATATGCTGTCAAGAAGTGCTTGACTCAGAAAAGGTTTTTCTGTAGCATCGATACAGCAAAATGCGATATGAGAGTGACCGGAGGCATAAGCAGAGGGCAGCGGTTAAAGGTACCGGCAGGAGCAGGTGTCAGACCCACATCCGACAAGGTTAAACAGGCGTTGTTCAACATTCTCGGTGACAGGGTAATTGATGCTTCTTTTCTGGATCTCTATGCAGGCGCGGGCGGCATAGGTATCGAGGCCCTCAGTCGAGAAGCCGGAAGCGTGGTGTTCGTCGATTCATCACGAGAGTACCTCTCCGTGATCAAGAAAAACATCGAGAAGACGGGGTTCGGGGAACGGGCCCAAGTCATCCTGGCCAAGGCCGAGAGCTACCTGAGAAGGCCATCGGGGCCTTATGATATTGTTTTTCTCGATCCTCCCTATGCCGAAGACATGCAGCCGCTGCTTGATCGTATTGCGGAATCAGGAATCGTTAAAATCGGCGGAATCGTGGTGGCCGAGCATTTTAAGAAGCAGCCGTCTCCCGGAAAAGCGGGTGCCCTGGTGCTGTATCGCGAAGCGCGCTACGGAGACACGGTACTGGCGTTCTATAAAATGGCATAAGGATGTACGGTGGGCTCACAACGACGGGTTGCTGTCAGCCCTGACTCGACGGAGAACTCACAACCATCCTTAAAATCCACTGCTATAGTTCCGTGCGGTAACAAGGAGGTCGCATGAAACATGTCGCTGTCTATCCCGGCACTTTTGACCCAGTTACCAAAGGGCATGTCGATCTTGTCGAGCGGAGCCTCAGTATTTTCGATGAGCTCATTGTCGCGATTGCCGCAAATCCGAGGAAAGAGCCGCTCTTTACCCTCGAGGAGCGCATTGATATGTTCAAGAAGGTGACGAAGCAGTTCAAACGGTTGAAGATCGAGGGGTTCGACGGGCTCCTGGTCGATTATGTAAAAGCGAAGAAGGCTGTGGGAATCATCCGCGGCCTTCGCGCCGTATCGGACTTTGAATATGAAATGCAGATGGCACTCATGAATCGGCGGCTCGACAATACGATTGAGACAGTCTTCCTGATGCCGAATGAGGAATACTCCTTCATCACGTCGTCGATCGTCAGAGAGGCTGCGAGTTATGGCGGCGATGTATCCAGCCTCGTGCCGAAAATCGTAGTAGAGAAGGTGAAAAAGAAGTTCGGCAAGTAGGCGCAGATTCCATCTTCATCTGCGCATTAATCATCTTCTCACCGTAAACCGTACCGCAAAAGCAAGGCGGAGCGTTCCAGCATCTCTTAACAAAGCGCACTGAGCTTTCCGTGTGCGCATTGAAGAACCGCTATTCGCAACACTTCTCTATTGCGTCTTGTCAGCCAAAACCTCGATAGGTTTCAGAAGAGAAGTCTCGTTCATTTTCTCAATTGAGATTGAACCATCATTCTCGACTCCCTGCAATTCAGACGGGGCGTGACGAAAGCCGTACGTGCACGGAAATATTTCGCGAAAATTGTAGTTAGCCAACATGTGGAATACATGATGCCGGAATTTCCTGCCTTTGAAGAAACGACAGTTTGGTCGGGAGACAAAACTCCCTCCAGAACCAACGGAGCATTCCGGCAGTGTGATTTCATTGGCGAGCGGGGTCGCACTGTCATGCATGGCGCATGAGGGTCTCCTGCACTTCCAGGCCATCTCGCGGCCCGTGCCCTTGACGCGCAGACCACGCCTGAATACCGGTTTGATCGATCTCTCCAACGCTATGATGAAACGGCGCAAGTCTTGCGGGAGAACTTTGTATTCTTCTGCGAGTTCAGGTCAAGGAAGGATAGGGCTTAAGAAAATTGGATATGGAGATTTGCGGAAGGCTCTCCTGGCAAGGGGATCTTTAGTGTTGTGGGCTACTGTCCGCATAGCCGTTCTTGAGCTTTCGCCAGAGCGAGACGCGATCTATGCCGAGAATCTGAGCAGCAAGTGTTTTGTTCCCGCCGACCTCGTTCAGCACCCACTTGATATAGGCTTCTTCCTGCTCGTCAAGCGTTAGGATCTTGCCATCCTTTTTTCGGAACGTTTTGATGCTGAGTTCCCGCAAGTCCTCCGGCAGGTGGCCAGTCTCTATTACAGAACCGTTCGCGAGCGCCACTCCCCGCTCTATAATGTTCTCCAACTCCCGCACGTTGCCGGGAAAGTCATAGTTCATAAGAAGGACGATCACTTCCTCCGCGATTTCGGTGACCTTTTTGTTCATGAGCACC
>DASPQB010000202.1:0-16104 GCA_035625205.1 Nitrospirota bacterium
TACAAGTGCGGCGTATTTTTGGGCCAGATTACCTGCTTCAGGGATAGCGGCTGTTGGACGCTTCCCCTGTTCTGATGTGGTCTTCATGCCAAATAACCCCTGTTCCAAACGCAGCGTGCTGTCGAGGGTCTGCATGAACAGCAGGATTTGTGTCCTCTTTGCCCAATCGCGAACAAAATAGACCTTCAGGTTTTTGATTGGGTTAAACATGAGATCGATCATGACTTTCAAAAACCTTGTCAATGCATTGCGGCCATGGACAAGAGGCGCCTCCAGCAACCTCCAGAATCCCGATCCTGAGGGATACCGGACTGGTTCGAGGTGACTATGCCCATCAGTATGGAGGATCGAGCTGATGGCGATGCCGTCTGAAAATGCCCTGTCCTTGTCGAGCGTAGTCACGCCAATGAGGCTCTCCGAATTGGTGCGAATGTGCGAACCAACCCTGTCCGACAGATTTGGGAGCGATCGTTTTTTCAGCTCCATCAGGAGTTTCACAGTTCCGAGGACTCCGCCGCTGAAAACGACACCTGTACAGGTAGCAGAACTTCGTTTCCCGATCAACGACGTCGAAGAACGCCAGAAAACCCGATATCCCTGAGCACCATCCTCTTGGCCGAGAGGATGTACATCATAGACCAGTGATTCCGGTAGGATCAATGCTCCCCCCTGTTCAGCTAGATAGAGATAGTTCTTGTCCAGGGTATTTTTCGCATTATGGCGGCAACCGATCATACACGCACCACAGAATGTGCAACCACTGCGATCGGGCCCTTTTCCGTTAAAGTAGGGGTCTGGAACTGTCTTTTCTGGTTCGCCAAAGAAAACCGCAACTCTCGTCGGCTCAAAATCGGATTCCTTGCCTATCTTTCTCGCCAGTATCTGGAGTGACTTATCGCCGTTCTCCAGACGAGGACAGGTTACTGTGCCGAGCATCTTCGTCGCCAGAGTATAATATTCTTGAAGCTCATGCTGCCAGTCGGCGAGATGAGACCAGCTTGATGCCTGAAAGAATTCCTTTTTCGGTACGGGCAACGTGTTAGCATATACAAGCGACCCCCCTCCCACACCAACGCCCGAAAGGATCGTGACATGACGGAACCAGGTAATCTTGAAAAACCCGAAGAACCTAAACAGCGGCATCCAGAGCCATTTTTTCAGGTTCCAGTTCCTACGAGGAAAATCTTCTGCTCCTAGTCGTTTCCCCTTTTCGAGCACCAGAACCTTGTAACCCTTCTCCGTCAACCGGAGAGCACACACAGATCCGCCGAATCCTGATCCGATAATAATGTAATCGTAATCTAGCTGACCAGTTGTTTGTTCAGGCTTTTCACCATTAATCGTAGTCTTCATAACATGTAACCTTTATGATCTAGATCCTGCAACCTCTATAAATTGCCTCCTGCTGTTTCCACTTCAGCAACGAAGGTATGACGATGCATCTCAAAGGAAGGAGAATCGATTACAAGAGACTGGTCATGGATATGAATTGTCCACACTGATTTGAACCGATAAGGCCGAGAAAACGAAACCGTGAAATGAGAGAATGTTCACACTTGGCATAGTATTAGCTTCGTGCCGCATCCACACAGCCACACCTGCAAAGCGGAAATGAAACCCCTTATTGGTATTCCATAGAAGCCTAGGCAGAACATTATCTGAAGGGGCTGTCAGAGCAAGCAAGAAGTTGTCATCTTACCTGATGGCAAGCACTCCTCCCATAATTACAATAATTGCTGCACCATGGTTTTTTTACTGCCGTCTGCTTGTATTTCCGTTCGCGGCATGACGTTTTGCGCTAACTTTTCTTTATCACTATCGCCAGTCTCTCCTCGAAGGAAGAATAATTATAGAATCATTGCGAACGCTGCATTACGCAAAGCAATGCCTGGGGCAGGAGGTCGGACGCCCTCATCAATAAGAATAATAAAAAACGAGTGCTCCTTCCTCTAAGAACTTTCCCCCACTGTTTTCCGTCTAGGCATGGCATTTTTACTTCTTAACATCTGTTCCCTCAACCTCAACCTGTCGGATCTGAAGTCTTTTATAGTAAAAGTTCTGACCATATAGAACGCTGACCGGGTTATGCCCTGTTACGCGGTCTTTTACCACAAGCGTTGTCACTGGCGCATTCGAGTATTTCGCGAACAACATATCATGCCCCACGCAGAGTCCGACGATCGTGTTCATGTCGGTCCTCGCTTCATTCAACAGTTTTGCCTGCGCTACAGGATTGCACGCAGGTTCGAATGTGTTTGGTCTCACTTTATCCGTTTCGGAGAGACCGAGTTCAAGTTTATCAATGCTCCCAGTCTTGCAGCAAATGCTGATTGGTGTAAATCGCTGGGCACGGAGGATTGCTGCAAGCCTGTTTGTCTCGTCAAGAAGCCCGATGCACGTTGCGATCCCGATCCTCTTGTAACCCATCAACTTGGCAAATGCTATGGTATCCTCTACACGCGTCCAACGCGCGTTCACGGCGTCGCTGCCTGGAACCGGTTGGTAGCACAGGCCTTCCACCTTAGCTGCGACTTTCGCCATCTTTGCATCCTGACTGTCTCCTTTATAAAGGTCAAAGCATTCCTGAATAACGTCCCCATGTTCTCGAGTCGGACAATAGCCGGGTTGAGCAGGCCGATTTGTCGGATCAGCGCTCCAACAGTTCGTTGCTCCGGATTTCTGCCATATGGCGCTGCATATGGCACAGGAAAATTCATTTTTGTTCGTCATGGAATAATTCCCCTTTTGTCGAAAAAGTATATCCGATTTGCTCGGTAATAACATTCTAGCGACAAAGACTCGACTTTACCGATCAAGATATTGCATACATTCAGTCAATATCACCATCTGTTCCTATGAACCTTTTTTGCATCATACCTGCTTTCCGGTTTGGTAGGTTTATCGACAGGATATCCAACAGGAACAAAGGAGAATGGTTGCACAGCGTCGGGAATATTTAAAAGGGCTTTTATTCGTTGAATATTTTGGGGAAATACCGTGGTCCAGACGCCGCCCAACCCTTTCCCGTGTATTGCAAGGAGGATGTTTTGAGTTGCTGCAGAGCAGTCCTGCACTGCATAACCCTTGGCCTTCTCACTTCGCAGATCCTGGCATACTAAAATGCCCGTAGGGGCGCTTTTTGGTGTGTTTGTATTGATTTTGAGAAACTCTTCAAGCACAGACCCGCTAAGGATGATGAACTGCCAAGCCTGCTCATTAATTGCGGAGGGAGCGTTCATCGCTGCTTCAAGCACATCCTGTAAATCTTTTTCAGAAACTGCGTCGGATTTAAATTTCCTTATGCTTCTTCGAGAATTAAGTAGCTCAATCATGATACTTCTCCCTGTCCGAATACCTACTCTTGCTCATCCTAAGCGTATCACGAAGATTGGTATAAGGTGAGTTGAACATCAAGGTTTCTGTTCAATCTTTTAGTGAAGTTTTTGGTTTGTGAAGTACGGAATGCTGGCTTCGCCGTAAAATGAGCAGGAATGGGTGCCATTCCTCTTTCTGAGTATCGCACAGTGAGAGCCGTGCCATGGTCGCAGGCCGGGTTATCACCAAATATTTTAAAACTCGGGAGACAGTGTTTTTTTGACATCCTGCATGATCTCATCACGAATATAACTCCTGATAAATTCCTGGTCCTGCGGTGCGATGTTAACAAACTTAAGGCCAATTCCGGGTTCTCTGTGTTGTCCTACCCTGGTATAGTTATGTACAACTGAACCTTCGGCTGAAATGGCGCGGTCTTTGATGTGGAAACGGACCGCAATTCGCCTGTTTCTGGGATACGGTTTGTATGTAGGCACGTACATCCCGTGCTCTGACAGCTCAATGGCACAAGAGTTGTCGGGACATCCAAGCGGCTCATTGTTCAAAGATATGGGAGACCGCGTATCGATTCGGATGCTCTCCCGCGGTATTGGTTCAGTAACAGCCTGGACCACACGGTAGAGTTCCTCAGACTGGATAGGCTTCGTAATGCAGCCCGCTGCACCGTTATCATAGCAGCGTCTCTCCGCAGCCGCATCGCTCATTGGGACAACGAATACAACGGGTAGAGAGGCTGTACGTCTGGCCTGCCTCAGGATGCCGAAGAATTCCATGCCGCTCATGTCAGGAAGGATTAAATCGGTAATGAGAAGTGAAAGAGAGTTTGCGCTGATTACTTCGAAAGCCTGAGAAGCTGTGTACGCTTCGGAAACGTTATAGGCAAAACGCCGAAGCAACAGACAAATTGAAAGCATTGACTGGGTCTTATTGCCCACAACTAGTATCGAGCGGTGTCCGCGTTTTTCCCTGGGCGATGAAGTGGAGTCCATTCTATATCCCCCCTCAACTGCCTACGGTACAATAAGGTCATTGTTTTACCTGTTATTTCTTTAACAGGGGAAATAGTATCTTTTTTATATTATAAACTATTCCAGATCCCAATGCATTATCCTATTCAATAAAATTGCATTTTTTATAACCACGATAAATATTAAAGTTAGGTTACCTGCAGGAACCGAGGATGCCTGTAATCCTATGAAAAGTAAAGTCCTGTTCCAGCTATCCTCTAACAGACAAGGCACTCCCATCAATCAACTTCATTGTGGTAAAGCGCCTTATCGACTCCCTGTCCCCAAGCCTGATCTTTGTGAACTTACCCCCCTTGCATAGCATTTTTTCCCGATATCTGGAAGTCACGCTGTATATAACCTTAACCTCTAGCTCTTATTCTCCAAGCCTAAGATCGGTCCCGGTACACTATGAAAAGAGGGGGGAGCCCCTCTCGTACTAGGGTTCTTCTTGTTGTTCGGCAGGGGATCGATCCGTTCATCTGTGAAATTGTGATCTCTGTAATAATGAGAAGATGGTTGGTCAATTCTAAAATCATTAATGCGTCCTCGTCACCCTCGACGGCAAAAACGAGATCGTTGAGATGATCTCGCAAAGCACAATTAAAATTACTTGGTACAATCGCTGTCAACTACAAGAATGGTTTTTTCTCCCCCCATTAATTCCCCATTGGCCAATCTCACTTGCCATTTATTTCAACCAGAATCCGATTTTATTCAATGCAGATGATTTCAATAATATGTCTCGAATTATTGACTGGGGCTCATTATGAAGATACTTCTTTCAACACATCCTCTCGAATAAACTTTCTAATAAATGTTTGGTCTTCTGGGGCTATGTTGAGAAATTTGAGGCCCATGCCGGCTTCGGCAAACGGTCCGTCACCATGCCGGTGGCTGTAAAGGACCGTGGCTTCAGCAGGAATAACACGGCCGTTAATACTCATTTCAACGGTTACGTGTTCATTTCGGCTATGGGGTTCACGAGTGCGGACATATATTCCGTGTTCGGACAGAACCGAGGCACATTCACCTTCAATGCAATCCAGCGGGACGTTGTTCACGGATACTGAAATCCGGGTTTCAATCCTGATATTCGATCTCGGCGTGGATTCAATGGCCACCTGAACGGCTTGGTAGAGGTCTTCTACTTGGATCGGTTTAGGAAGAGTTGTGATTTTTTGCGCGAGGCACCTTCTCATCGCAGACTCGTCTCCGGAAGGCCTCAAAATAATTACAGGCACAGAAGCACTTCGGGGGTCCTGCTTTAGCAGGCCGTTGAGGTCAATTCCCGTTATTACTGGAAGATACAGGTCCGCAATGACAAGTGCAGGGATTGCCACCGATATCAAGTCGAGTGCCTGAACCGATGTATTCGCTGTGCAGACACGGTAACCAAACCGTTGTAGGAGCATGGCGCACGTAAACAAATCCGTGGTTTTGCTGTCAACAACCATGAGATAGCGTCCTGCAGGTTGGGTCGAATCCGATGCACTATGGTTCATCGTTTACCGCTCTTCTTATTGCTCAAAAAATAAACTCTGGCGTAATTACATTAATGAGAGGATCGCCTTTCTGTCCATTTGATTCAGCAGCTCCAGTACTCGCTTCCCAGCACCGGTAATCGTAATTTTTATTGTCTGTACCCTTTGGTTTTGGGGCCCATGCAACACGTGACCGCGGAACGCCCCGGTTCCGATCTGCTGCCAATCACCGTAGAGAATAACGGTCTTGCCCTCTTGCCACATCACAGGTCCCTTTCGTTCCCCCTCGCGGCGGAATGCGAACGCGGCTTCAGCAACCGTGACCGGCTCCCCGTACACGTCTTCCGCCCTTTCGTCGTTCACGGCGATGTCGATCAAGACCTCTGTATCTTTGAGCAAATATTGGTCAACATCGCTGCTAATCTTATCGTCAACTTCCGCATGGATGGCGCGCATCTTCCGACCATTCTCTTCTAACTCATCATTGAGACGCTGCATTTCCGCCTGGTTTTTGTGCTTTGTAGCTTTGCGGAGTGCCAGAGAAGTTGCGGTCTGCTGTTTAAGCAAATCATCGATTTGCGAATTGGCCTCTTCGCCATGCCGTTCAGCACTTTCGGCATAGACTTCAGTAAGTCTCTTTTTTTCTTCTTTTATTCCGGCAATACGCTTGTAATGAATTTGATACGTGAAACGATATAACTGATTTGCCCCGTCGCTCTCTGGCTCTGGTAATGAATCGATTGTAGTCTCGTCGGCAACCGTCCATCCCGCAGGCGCAGTGGGCATTGCCTTCTTCAATGTATCCAGCACTGATAGCGCGGCAAATTTATAAACGTCGTTTCTCTCCTGACCAGTCGTCTTGGAACCATCATTAGCATGGACACGGACCGTTGTAGTAGAGAAAATAAATAGAATGATACTGATGAAGCAGGATACTATCTTTTTCATTGATCCTTTAGTCTGTTCGCTGAATCGTACAACGTTCGGCGCAATGTCTCTCGGGATCGGGACAGCAGTAAACTGCCTTCATTGAATTGAGTTTATCCGGCTACTATCCTTACTTTTCCTGAAATCTAAAAGTTGCTTATCCATATTATTTATATAGATAATACAATGAAGAGAAAAAACGTCCACAAGTTTCGGCAAAGAAAAGCCCCCTGACATTGATGCAAATTGCAGATACGCCCATCCCGTTGCTAGATCATGATGGTCTTCAGGACCCATATCGGTAAGGACCATTTATACTTTTTTAAAAATGCATCAGCCAATGGAAGATTCCCGAATGGGATGCGACAGCCGATTAAGTCTAGGGAAAATCAATATAAAATCAAGAAACCTGCATATAAATTCTTATGCATGATAAGCGGTTTTTAAGGTTCTCAAACGCCTTGATCTACCAATGACAGCGATGAACGTGGGACTCTGCGCAACTTATAGAGTTATAGTTCGTAACCGTCCTACCTTCTCATGAGAAGAGATGCTCATATGCGACGTACATATCTGGACGAATCCCGTATAGCCGTGCCAATATATCACATGGTGCCTCAATAATATAGCTTACCGATCGTTCCTTATGGAGAAATACCTTTTCAAAAATCCGGGAAAAGTTTGAGCGACAGTATTTTCCCGTCCCCCATCTCAGCTGTTGCAGACAAAATGCCTCCCTCAATATAATCAAGCTTGAAATTCTCATAACCTTTTTTTACCACGCTTTTAGCATCTGCCGGACAGCCAGCTTCGCACCCCGCGATGCCTTTGACCATGCGTGGCAAAAGTCCCCGCACATCCAGCCCATTCAATTTTTGTCCTTTTGATGCAATGAACTGCTCAATTTGTCCAACCAAGGAATCAATGTTCAGGTGAAAAGGGTTATCGATACCGATCGATATCGAATCTTTGTCAACACTTATATCAAGCTCCATTCTTCGATACTCCTCCTTTAGAGACGTCAATTGCGGATAAAGCAGAAAGACATTTTAGACTTAGTCGTTCCCTCTTTCTCTCGCTCGTAGCTAGCCTGTTCACTCAGGGCTGTGCTCATGTCCAGCATCGTCTGTTCATATTTTTAAGTTAAAAAAGGCGATTTGCACCGCAGTTAACAATGAGGATAAAACGGCCATGACGATCTGACGATGTGGATGGGGCAGTATCAAGTTGTTCTGTCATGATCGCCAGTCCACTCAAACATGATCGTCTTATTACTTCACAATAACCAGACTGCCGCACAAGCTCTTTATATTTTTTCAATAAAATTACTATAAAACAATTCAAAAGGCAAGGATATTCAGAATATTTGTCAACCTATGCAGAAACGGGGTTCCTGTTTTAAATAGCTGTAGCAATGTTCTCTTGTCTTTCTCGGGCAAAGGTTCTCATGACCTTCTAGTGATAAGCTGTTCCTAGCTTAACTTTCTTCCGGGCCTTGGGGAGCATGGGCTTCTTTACCTCTCTTTCAACCGTGATTTGATTTCCTTGTATTTCAAGCATTGACAATCATGAATGATGCACTATCAGCAGCAATTCAGGCGTTATGATCAGATTACTCATTATTGCTGCTACTCCAAATGTATTGAAACGTACTCGGAGTCTTTTCACTTTTAGATTGACAATATCCGGATAAACTTCTCGAGTCCTGCTTGGACAGTCGCACCGACTTCTTTTTGAAGGTTATCCTTGACTTGGAGGTAAGGCGTAAAGCGCATTATCTCTCGGTCAGAGATTCTTGCAAGGTAATTCAGAGAGACCTAGTGATTGGCACCAAGAACCCTGTGTTCTTCAATAGCAGTTCTTTGGTTGCTTCGCAACCAGCGCCTTATATCCCCAGCATGAATGCCGAGGATTTACTGCGCTATTTGATGATAGATAAAGAACAGCGACTAGAGAAATATATCCCACTGTTACCCATGATAACCTTGTAAAATGTTCAATATACGAGATTTTGTTGCAGTAAATCTGCCTTCCTTCACCACTCTCAATGTAGAGTCTCAACAAACCCTTGACAAGGACACGTTAATATCAGATAATAACCAGCATATTATTAGAGCTTCTTGCCTTTGCCGCGTCATTATGAGCGGCATATCTATTTTTACGTATTAATGACACAGGGAGTTCCTTTTGCCACAAGAATACCTGGAATTTGAAAAACCCATAGCCGAGCTGGAAAAAAAGATCGAAGAGCTGACGCTATTCACCTCCAACGGCGGTATCGATCTTGAAGAAGAGATACTGAAACTCCAGAAAAAGTCAGACCAATTGCTCGCAGAGATATATTCTAAACTCTCGCCATGGCAGAAAGTCCAAATTTCTCGTCATGCGAACCGTCCATACACACTCGATTATATTGAAGCCATGCTGACTGATTTCGTCGAGATGCACGGTGACCGTGGTTTTGCCGACGACCCTGCCATTGTCAGCGGGATGGCCAAATTAGACGGCATGCCCGTCGTAGTCATCGGCCACCAGAAAGGCAGGACCACGAAGGAACGCGTGTTTCGTAATTTCGGCCAGCCGAACCCCGAAGGATACCGAAAGGCCTTGCGGCTGATGCAGTTCGCGGAAAAGTTTAAGCGGCCCCTCTTAACATTTATAGATACTCAGGGCGCCTATCCCGGGATTGGCGCGGAAGAGCGAGGCCAGGGTGAATCAATTGCACGGAACCTTTACATCATGTCGATGCTTAGGGTTCCTATCGTAACGGTGGTGATAGGAGAAGGTGGGAGCGGAGGTGCGCTGGCACTCGGGGTCGCCGACCGCGTCATGATGCTCGAGCATGCCACCTATTCCGTCATTTCCCCTGAAGGGTGCGCGGCAATCCTCTGGAATAACGGCGCAAAAGCAAGCGAAGCCGCAGAACTGCTTAAACTTACCGCGCAAGACCTTTTTCAGATGAGGGTGATAGATGAGGTGGTGGAAGAGCCGATAGGGGGGGCACACCGCGATCCGCGAAGGGCCGCAGAACTGTTGAAAGAAGCATTCATCAGGAACCTAGGCGAAGTGAGAAGCATGGAGCCTGGTGACCTGGTAAAACTACGGTATGAGAAATTCAGAAAGTTAGGGATGTTCGACCAATTATAATAAATTATTCGATATCTTTCCTCAAGCGCTCACTGGTAACCCTTAAACCTGCCAAAGCATCCTGAACGTTAGCGAAGTTTGATAAAACAAGCAGTAAGCAGTACTCTCCTGCTACAGGAACAATAAGCTCAATCCCCTCATCAAGCGAAAAGAGCACAGCATGAACTGCTCCCAATCCAAGGCGTTCGGCAATCTGCCGGATATGGTCAAGATGGATCTCTTTCCATGCGCCGAGCAACTTCACATCACCACCGTAAGGTCCAGATAGAGAGATCGTTTCTCCCTCATTATCCAAAAAAACGGCGGCGCGAGAGCCTGGCAACGACGCGATGAGTTCATCCAAGATCTTTTGGATCAACTATACCTCCTCAAATGATGGCATTCGCTAGTCTTAAGAAAAATATGGAACAATTGATGATAACAAGTGAGCACAAATTCTCAAATTAAAATGGGAAGAATAAATCACTCCGTGGCTAAATTTGGTTTGCATTAAATATTTGACTACGAAGGTTATGTCCTATAATTTTGCTACGACAAACTTTATGCTTGAGTTCCTACACAGTCCTAAAGGCATTTTCATTGACCACAGCTGAAAGCTAGTAATGCGAGGTTACATTTGCTTTAAACCGTGTTGGTCCGTTGTGCCAGGTGCAGTTATACGGTTTATTGCAGTTCTTGCGTAATCAACTGAAGATGATGAAAAGCAGGAAAGTGACGCCTATGCCCAGCAGAGCTCCCACTATGACCTCACGAGGACGATGGACGCCAAACGACCACCTGCTCCAGCTAACCATGAGAGCAAGCAGGAATGTCAGGATATTGACAGCTAGTGAATCAGCAAGAAAATACACTGCCGACCATATCGAAAAAGATACTGCTGCGTGGCCACTTGGCATTCCTCCTCTGAGTGGTTCTCCCTTTCCGACAAATGCTTTGATAATAATCACGAGTATGATTACAACGGCAAGGGACACGAAGGAGACAACGTCGTGCGGTGCTTTCCGGATATGCGAGTGGCCATACATAATTGTGTTTTTAAGCTCCGGGTACAGGATCAAATATGCAAGGGTAAGAGCGCCTATGGATGCGATCAGAACGACACCTGCGGCGATGTCCTTGGCAATTTTCGCCAGGGGATGGTACTCCACGGATATCATATCCACCGTTGTTTCGATTGCGGTATTCAGCATTTCCATCGTGAGCACAAGTACAATTGCCATGCAGAGCAGGATAAACTCAGTCCGGGAAATGTTCAGAACCAGGCTCAGTATAAGTGCCACTAGCGCCGCGTAGAGATGATAGCGCATATGTCGCTGGGTCTTGACCGAATAGATAATCCCTTCGATCGCGAGGTTGGCGCTCTGTATCCATGTTTTCGGTTTCATACGGTAAGTATTTTCAGGAGCATTTGTTCCTTGCGACGCATCCTGCGTGCCTCTGCGTGACCGCGTTCATGGTCATAACCGAGCAAATGGAGCAGCCCATGCACGAGCAGCATCTCGATCTCGCGTCTAAGCGAATGTCCTGCATCACGCGCTTGCTTTTCTGCCATGGGGACAGAAATAACGATATCGCCGAGGAGTTCAGGCCGCAGGTCTCCAAAAGGCCCTTCCTGCATGGAAAAGGTGAGTACGTCGGTAGTTCCGCTCTTGCCGCGATATTGCTCATTGAGGGTGCGCATGAACCGGTCTCCCGCAAACAGCACGCTCAATTCAGCATCAGGATGCCCGAGTCTCATCAACAGGATTGAGAGTCTCGCCTTTATTCCTGCCAGCGCCAACTTTCTTTTCCTCTGTGTGTTTTTTAACCTGATAATCACTACGTTTATGTTCTCCTGGGTACTCGATGCCGGGATAATCAATTCGTTGATGGAAGATGCCACTGAGGATGAGATTGAAGCTACCTGAGATGTCCTGCAAGTCTTTCAGGGTGAGATCACACATGCTCAGCTGGTCGTCTAAGACAATACGATTGATAACACTGTTCGTAAGTGCCTGGATACGCTGCGTCGGCGGATTATACAGTGTCCTCGAGGCGGCTTCCACAGAGTCTGCCAGCATCACGATTGCGGCGACCTTGGTCCTTGGCCGAGGCCCGGGATATCGATAATCTTCCTCGGCAATGGCAACGAAGGGCTGCAGTTCTTTTGCTTTTTGATAAAAGAAGGAAATCAACGAGGTGCCATGGTGCTGCTGGATGATGTCGATCACGGCAGAAGGTAATTTGTGCTCGCGGGCTAAATCAACGCCTTCCTTGACGTGTGAGGCTATGATCAGGCTGCTCAACGAGGGCATGAGTCGGTCATGCTTGTTCTCAACGGTACGCTGGTTTTCGATAAAGTAACCGGGTTTGTGGATTTTTCCGATGTCGTGATAATATGCGCCAACGCGTGCTAGAATGGGATTCTCACCAATGGTTTCTGCAGCAGCTTCGGCAAGATTGCCAATAAGTATGCTGTGGTGATAAGTTCCAGGGCTCTTGTAAACAAGTTCTTTCAGGAGCGGCTGGTTGGGATCCAGCAGTTCCAATAGCTTGATATCTGTGGCGATATCAAAGACCGCTTCGAAAAATGGCAGCGTCACGGAGACGATCATCGTCACTCCTACAGCGCCAAGAAAACCGGCTGCCATGTCGTATAATCCGCGCATCAGCAGTTCCCCTTGATAAAAATCGATGCAGCCGATAACCAGGAGATTAACGAGCATGGTAAGGGCTCCGGCCTTCAGTACAGCGGTCCTCTTTTTGCATTGTATCACGCTAAGTGCTGCGACAATGCTACCCATAAAATAGTAGACCGGGATAAATGGATCTCCCTGAAAAGAAATGCCGAGCAGGACGCTAACGACGAAAGAGAAGCCCAGAGCAAGATGAAAATCGAGGAGCAGGCATACAAGCATGGCTCCTGATGCTA
The DNA here is from genome assembly GCA_035625205.1 of Nitrospirota bacterium. Classification (GTDB taxonomy): domain Bacteria; phylum Nitrospirota; class UBA9217; order UBA9217; family UBA9217; genus JAJYKN01. The sequence goes on from DASPQB010000202.1 coordinate 12,813, forward strand.
GGGGCAGCGCAAATCCGATCGTCATGATATCCAACTGGAGTTTGTCCGCAATCAAGGAAATAAATTGTTTCGCAACCTGGGATACGGATATCGTAAGGAACAAGAGGAGGGCCAGCAGCAGGATCTTTCTCGTATCCCCAAGGAGAGCGGGGCGGTAGCGTCGTATATCGCGGTAGAACAGGTAGAAAATCATGAGAACCAAAGCAGCCAACCCAACATATGCCTGAAAGCGGTTACCAATCCCTTCGTGGCGGCCGATCTCGGCTAAAATTCTTGCCGCGCGCTCAGTTACCCGATGGCCCGCTTCTATAATCTCCTCTCCCTTATCCACTTTGAAGAAGATCATTGTCTTATCCGGACCGGGAGATTCAATCGAAAGCGCATATGGAGCTGTAATTGTCCGCGTTGCGAGTTCACCCTTTTCAAGGATCGGGATCCGCGGAAGCAGCACGAATGCCAAAAGGACAGAGGTAATGAGCGCGATGAAGGTGTTAATAAGTGCGGGGACAGGAGAGATTACTGTAGGACGCTCTTCGCGGTCTGCATCCAAGGTCTGGTTCTTGGGGAGGATCTTTTCAATCGTCTCGTCATTTTTTCTGTTCATTCCTCGCCTCGTGATGCTCATAGGCTTTAATGATCTGTTGAACCAGCTTATGGCGGACGACATCGCGGTTTGTAAAATAAACGAACCTGATCCCCTCAATGTTTTCGAGGATTTTCTGAACCTCGACAAGACCGGAACCTTTGCCGCTGGGAAGATCTATCTGGGTTATATCGCCGGTAATGACCGTTTTTGAATTAAACCCCAGTCTGGTGAGAAACATTTTCATCTGCTCGGAAGTGGTATTCTGAGCTTCATCGAGGATGATGAACGAATCGTTCAGAGTTCTGCCGCGCATGAACGCCAGTGGTGCGATCTCAATGTCGCCTCGCTCGACCAGTTTGTTGGCCTTGTCCGTCTCGATCATGTCATAGAGGGCGTCATAAAGCGGCCGTAGATAAGGATTAACTTTTTCGTAGATGTCGCCAGGCAGAAATCCGAGTTTTTCTCCTGCCTCGACTGCCGGACGCACCAGGATGATTCTGCTGACCTCGCGATGCAAAAGGGCAGAGACCGCCGTCGCCATTGCAAGGTAGGTCTTGCCCGTACCAGCAGGACCGATACCGAAGACAACGTCATATTGTTTGATCGCTTCGACGTACTTGCGTTGGGTCTCGTTCTTCGGCGATACTGCTCTCTTCCTGCTCGAGACGGCGATTGTTTTTTGAAAAATGTCCTTCAGCGCTGATGAGGGGTCGGAAGAAAATGCGTGAATGGCTGTGTTCACATCGTCTTTCTGGGTGATAATTCCCTGGTTGAGCATGTCGGAAAGTTGCCTAATGAGCCGCTCAACATTCGCCACTGCGTTTTGATCGCCTTCGATCTGGATCCTGTTTCCTCGTGCATTCAGAATCACACCGTAGGTGTTCTCGATCAACCTGAGGTTCGTGTCCCTGTCTCCGTAAAGGCTCGGTAGCGAACGTTCATTCTCTATGATAAGGTTTACTGCGGTGGTTTTCATCCCTTGAATACGGTCATATGACAGAGGCCGTATATTCGATGTTTAAAGTATGGTAGCATGTCACTCCTCCAATGTCAATTTTCTTTTAATAGTCAATCCCCTTCTGTGCGGGGATACCGCGATCATACGGGTGTTTGATATTGCGCATTTCCGTTACCAGATCGGCTGCTTCAATAACCTCAGGACGAGCATTCCGGCCGGTTAGAATTAAGTGCAGTATTGATGGTTTTTTTGCGAGCAGGTCGAGAACCTCTTTGACATCGATAAGATCGAGAGCTACTGCGGTATTGATCTCGTCGAGCACGATGATATCCCGGGAACCCGACAATATCCGCTGGCGTGCGAGGAGCAGGGCATCAGCCGCGGACCTCTTGTGTTCTGAGAGGGGCATTACATCCCCCACATAGTTGACGAATCCGCTCCCTAGAGAAATGAATTCAAGTTCAGGAGCCAATCGTTCCGAAGCCTTCGCTTCTCCGGTCGGTTTAGTACCCTTGATGAATTGGATTACAGAAACAGTCATTTTGTGGCCATATGCACGCAAAGCGATTCCCAGGGCCGCACTCGTCTTTCCTTTCCCATCTCCGGTAAATACGATGGTCAGACCTTTGTTCAGGCTGCACTCCCTTTCCGCTTGATACAACTGCAGTCGGCTTATCGCTAAGTCCGGTCAAGCAATGATGCTTTCAGTTCAAGCAAAAACATTTATAGGTCGACTATATCTAAAAATAATAACATGTTAACCAGGAAAACTCAAGAGCATTACTATACATGCACTACAATTCGCCTCCGGTGCTTTGCATTTGGACGGCGCCGGTGTATAATGTCCCTCATGCATCGAGGGAAGACCCTGCTCCTCTATCTATTCCTGACTCTGGCGGCCATCATCATCGGCGGCACGATGGGCTTCATGATCTTCTCCGGTTGGGACCTGCCGGATGTAAAAATGCTTGAAGAATACAGGCCGAATATTACGTCTCGACTCTATTCCGACTCCAACCGACTGCTTGCCGAATTTTTCCTCGAAAACCGCACACCCGTGGCTCTTGATGATGTTCCTGAAATGATGATCAAGGCGCTCATCGCCACCGAGGACACGAGGTTCTATCAACATTTCGGAATAGATCTACGCGGTGTCATACGGGCGATGTTTCGCAACATCCGTGCGCGAAAGGTCCTGGAAGGTGGCAGTACGCTCACGCAACAACTCGCCAAAGTTCTTTTCCTTACGCCGGAGCGGAGTTATGCGCGAAAGCTCAAAGAGATGGCCTTGGCACTTCGGATCGAGCAGCGATATACAAAACGGGAGATATTATCACTCTATCTTAACCAAATCTATTTTGGCAGCGGCGCTTACGGTATCGAGGCAGCAGCACAAATTTACTACGGAAAACCTGCCAAAGACTTGAATCTTACCGAATGCGCCATGCTGGCTGGACTCCCGAGATCGCCGCGACATTACTCGCCGTTTAAATCACCAGCCAGCGCCCGCATCCGCCGCGCTTATGTTTTGAATCGGATGGTCGCGATGGGAGTCATCAGCACGATTGAGGCAGAAGAGGCCAAGAATGAACCACTGCCGCTTCAAGCAGCCTCTAAGACGGTGGGCCGTGCACCATATTTCGTCGAATACGTGCGGCAGCAAGTCGAGGAGCGCCTCGGATCGAGCATTCTCTACTCAGGTGGGCTGAATATCTACACAAGCATCAACGATGAACTACAGACCTATG
>DASPQB010000203.1:0-10980 GCA_035625205.1 Nitrospirota bacterium
CCCGGTAAGTACTTTGCGCCGGTATTTTACGCAAGCAACATAATGGAACTGAATCGTATAAACAGCATGATTGCCTTTGCACAATGCATATTTCATAGAGTTATTTTATCAAATAACTGACTCAGTTGTCAAATCACTAACCACTCGCCTCTCATCCCCTCCCTTACGGAAGGGGAATTCTCAGCGGGAAAGTTAAATCTTCCCTGGCGCATACCGAGACAATGCAGGTGGAATTTCCGTGGATTTCCTCGTACCTCGTCACTACTAATTTTCTGCCTTATCCTCCAGCATATAATCCTTTATCTTTGTAAGCAGTGTCTTGTAGCTCACCTGCAGGACCTCCGCAGCCCGGGACTTATTCCCCCCTGTCTGTTTGAGCACCTGCCTGATCCTGCGTGACTCAGCGATTCGCGTTGCTGCCTCAGCAACTTCATGAAGAGGACCGTCCATGGGCACATGTTCCGCAAGAGCATCGATAATGCTTGGCTCACTGATGCCGAGGTCCTGAGAACGTATAATATTGCCATCTGCATAGATCACGGCGCGCTCGATGACATTTTCCAGTTCCCGTACATTGCCCTTCCAGGGAGACTTCATCAGGATGTCCATGGCGTCATCTGAGATCACGAGGGTGCCTTTTCGTACTTCGGCTGTATATTTGTTCAAGAAGTTCTGAGATAGCGCGGGGATATCGTCCCTGCGTTCCCGGAGCGGCGGAATCGTAATAGGAAATACATTAAGGCGATAAAACAGGTCATCGCGAAACACCTTCGCAGCCACCGCTTTACCCAGGTCCTTGTTCGTTGCCGCAACGACTCGGACGTCAATCTTGATCGGCTTTCCACCTCCGACACGCTCGATCACCTGTTCCTGCAGGACCCGAAGCAGCTTTGCCTGGAGCGCCAGATCCATATCACCAATCTCGTCGAGGAATACCGTCCCCTTGTCCGCGAGTTCAAGCTTTCCCAGTTTTCGGGCATCGGCTCCTGTGAATGCGCCCCGCTCGTAACCAAACAACTCGCTTTCGAGCAGTTCTCGCGGGATAGCTGCGGAATTAATCGCGATAAACGGTGCATCCTTGCGCTGGCTCAGGTAATGAATGGCACGAGCGAAGAGCTCTTTACCGGTGCCGCTTTCGCCATGGATCAGGACTGTCGCGTTGGTCGGCGCGACTTTCTGGATCTTGGACGTGATCTCCTGCATCTGGCTGCTCTTACCGATGATCTTGGGCATGCCCAGTTTTTCAGAAAATTCTTCTTTCAGCAGGATGTTCTCGGTCGCGAGACGAGTCGTATCGAGTGCCCGCTTGATGAGAACGAGCATGTGGTCGGTATCAAAGGGTTTGGTCAAGAAATCATAAGCGCCCTCCTTGACCGCCCGGACCGCCGTTTCGATCGTGCCGAAAGCCGTCATAACGATGACGGGTAGAAGGGGGTTTTCCTGCTTCACGGCTTTCATAACATCGAAGCCGTTCTTTTTTGGCAGCTTGAGATCGGTGACCACAAGCCCGATCCGTTCATCAGAGAGCTTTCGAATACCCTCACTGCCGTCCCTGGCGGAGATCACTTGATAGCCCTCTGACTCGAGTGTTTGCCTGAGCATGTCGAGCATGCTTTCCTTGTCTTCGACAACGAGTATCGTATCCGCCATGGTAACGTTACCTCACCGGGAGCAGCACCGTGAACGTCGTGCCCTGTCCCTCTTTGCTCTCGACTTCAATCCTTCCCCCATGAGAGGTTATGATCTTGTGTACAAGAGCAAGCCCCAGACCTACGCCGGAATCCTTGGTTGTATAAAAAGGGAGGAATATTTTTTTCAGTTCATCGGAGGAGATCCCAGTTCCTGTATCGTGAATGACAACTTTTAGGTCTTTTCCGCTTCTGCTTTCAATAGCAAGGTTGCCTCCGTCCGGCATGGACTCAATGGCATTCTGGATCATGTTGCTGAATGCCTGGCGCATAAGCACTTCATCGCACGCTATCTGGACATCGGCAAGCTTTAGTGAAGTTATGAGATTGGTTCCGATATCCTTGGCCTTGATCACTGCTTGGAGACAGCTCTCGATTAACTCCTTGCTATTGACACTCACACGGTTTAAAGACGCTGGCCGCGCAAACGTCAAGAGGTCACCGATGATCCTGTTCATTCCGTTGATTTCATCCGTGGTTTTCCGGATTACGTCCTGTCCTATGGGGTCGGTTCTCTTTGAGAGCAGGTTAAGATAGCCGGATATGACTGCCATGGGGTTCCTCAGTTCATGGGCGATGCCGGCGGACATTTCGCCAAGTGCCATGAGCCTCTCCCGCAATTCCACCTGTTCCTGAAGCCGTTTAACTTCCGTGAGGTCTGTAAAAGAAAGAATCACGCCAATCGCGGCAGTATGCCTGTCCGTGAGCACAACCGTGTTGTAGCCGAGCCAGAGCTGGTTGCCAGCACGGTCAAGCAGAGCCTCCATGCGGGCCGATGGTATTTTTCGTTCGAGCGTAGCCTGTACCGCTTCAGTAATGTCGCCGTCACCGAAGAGGTCACGGGTCGTTTTGCCCATCACCTGATCGCGGACGAGGGAGAGTGTTTCTTCAGCAGCGCGATTGATTGTTATCAACCGGCACTGGACATCAAAAGTCATCACTCCGCTGGTAACGCACTGAAGGATGTTTTCATTGTAGCTTTCAACATTCTCGGCACGCTGTTCAGCAACCGCTTTGAGCCGCTGAAGCTCTTTTTCGTTTTCTTTGAGTTGTCTCGTGACATCCTGAAAGGCATTGATGATGAATGTCGTATCGGTGATCTTTTGGTGCTCCTCGATCTTCTTGCCGAATGCGCTCCGAAAACGTCGCGTTGCGCTCCACAGTACATAGGCCGCAAAGATGAGTATCAGTGTTGAAGGCAACAATAGTAGCAAAGTTCGACTGGTCATATACGGATGAGGCTGAGATACCACGATATGATATCTGTACCATAGAAAACGGCGATTACGGCACCGAGCGCCAGGAATGGACCGAACGGTATGACCTTCTCCATTTTATGCCGCTTCAAGAGAATTAACAGAACGCCGACGACTGAACCGACCAATGCACCGAGCATGATCGTGAGAAGTGCCCCCTTCCATCCGAGAAAGCTTCCAACCATGCCCATAAGCTTTACATCGCCGCCACCCATTGCCTCGATGTGTCTGAGTTTCTCCCAAACCCAGCCGATGGCAAGAAGCGGCCCGCCGCCAAGAACGAGACCGATAACGGAATTCATAAACGCCACGAGATATGGCCCAGCATGCGGCATCAGCCTGTCAAAATGGAAGGGTAACTGGTCTGTGAGAGGATACATGAAAAACGGGGCTACCGACAGCCCGAGGAGCATCCCCGGTATCGTGATCACATCAGGGATGATCTGATGGTCGAAATCGATAAAGGTTATGACAATGAGCGCCGAGCAAAAAGCCATCAGGAGGACTGTTTCTCCGCTCAGTCCGAACTCATTAACGATCCAGATGTAGAACAGCCCGTTCAGCAATTCGACTATCGGATAACGCCAAGAAATCGGTTCCCCGCAGCTCCTGCATTTTCCCCTCAGGATAAGGAAACTGATAATGGGGATATTATCGTAAAATCTGATTGGGGTCCGGCAGCGGGGACACTGAGAAGGCGGGTTCGCTATGGACCGTCCGCGAGGCAATCGCACGATGCAGACGTTCAAAAAGCTGCCAATGATAAGACCGAAAAGGAGTATCCCAATGGAGATCATGCGATCCTGTCCTCCGTGTCCCGGATGGTCGTTTTGATGTCGGTTTGGATATTTTTGATCTCGGTATGCAATTCCTCGATTTCCTGTTCTCGGTCAGCGAGTTCGACAATGGCTGCAACGATATCCTCATCCTTGAGCAATTGGTCGGTTGTCTTGGGCAGGGTATTTTTCTTTTGCAGATCCACAAGCTTCCAACCGACTGTCCGATGCAGTTCGGCGATGCGAGCAGAGACTTCATCAATGCGAAGTCGAAGCCGCACGATTGCGACCTCAGTCTTCACCCGTTCAGCGAAGGTTGCGGCAGCGGCAGCGACATTTTTCATGCCTTTCTGCATGTTCAAGGCAACTTTTTCCCAGATGTTCATGATAACTCCTTGAGAAAGATAGCGCGCCCGGTCTCAATAATTATGCTCGTTCAAGTACCTGATCTTTCCAGCTTTTCTCTAACCCCGTGGGTGTACTGTAACAGAATGGCGAAGAAATATCAACCTACGTTGATGAGACCGAGTTTTCCGTGCCACTTCCTTTTCAGCAGTTCACGTAGCTTGGGATACTGAGAAAGCTGTGAATCATGGAGAAGGAGGTTGAACGCTTCTGTTCTCGCTTTTTCGAGTAAATCGGCGTCACGGATGAGGTTTGCTGCACGCAGATCCGGAATGCCTGATTGACGCGTTCCGAAAAACTCTCCAGGGCCTCGCAGGCGAAGGTCTTCTTCGGCGATCTTGAAGCCGTCATTCGTTCTGCTAAAAACGGTGAGACGCTCCCGTGCCTCCACTGCGAACATTCGCGGCCCCATGAGAATGCAGTATGACTGGTATGCACCCCGGCCGACTCGCCCGCGCAACTGGTGGAGCTGTGCGAGACCGAATCGCTCAGGGTGCTCGATCACCATGACTGTAGCATTCGGTACGTCCACACCGACTTCGATCACCGTGGTCGAAACGAGGATGTTGATTGTGCCAGCCGTAAAAGATGCCATGACCGACTCTTTCTCATTTCCCTTCATTCTTCCGTGCAACAGCCCGATCTTCCAGTGAGGAAAGATATCTTTCTGCATATGGGCCGCCATCTCCGTGGCGGCCTTGAGATCGATCTTTTCACTCTCTTCTACAAGCGGATAGACCACATAGGCCTGACGGCCTTTTCTTAATTCAGTTTCGAGAAACGTATATGCCTCGGACCTCCTGCTCTCAAAGTAAAGCCGGGTAATAACCGGGCTCCTGCCCGCGGGCAGTTCATCGATCACGGACACGTCAAGGTCGCCGTAGACCGTGATAGCCAGTGTGCGCGGTATTGGTGTTGCCGTCATGACAAGTACATCCGGCTTGTACCCCTTGGAGGCGAGCGTCGATCGCTGCATGACGCCGAACCGATGCTGTTCGTCTATAATAGCAAGACCGAGCCGTTTGAACTGCACCTGCACTTCAATGAGCGCATGTGTGCCGATAACAATCTGCGCTGTACCGGACTCGATATCGGCGAGAACAGTTTCCTTTTCTTTTTTTTTAAGACTGCCAGTGAGAGACCGGACAGTGACGCCGAGAGGTTGAGCCAAGGCTGTGATGCTTTTGTAATGCTGCTCTGCGAGGATCTCAGTTGGCGCCATGATGCAGGTCTGATACGCATTCTCAATGGCAAGAAGCGACGCAATCATGGCAACGACAGTCTTGCCGGATCCTACGTCGCCCTGCACCAGCCGGTTCATTGGCCGCTCTGCAGTCATATCTCGTTTGATTTCGGCGATCACCCGTTCCTGGGCGCCCGTCAAGGTAAAAGGTAACTTTTTCCTCAATTCGACTTCCAGCCTGTCCAATGGCTTGAATGAGATTCCCTTTTTTTCCCTGATGACATCCTGTTTTCTGAGCGCAAGGCCCAGCTCAAGGACAAAAAGTTCTTCAAAGCTCAATCTGCGGTGGGCTGCGCTCATGCCGCGATTTAAAATAGAAATGTTTTTTTCTAAGGTAGGGAAATGGACTTCGTAGTAAGCGTCCGGGACAGGCATAAGAGAATACTTGCTAACGATTTCCTGAGGCAGCATTTCCATCATCGTGCCACCGCAGGAATCAAGGACAGTCTTCATCATACTGCGAAGATACCGAACAGACAAGCCTGCAGTGGTCCGGTAGATGGGGACCATCCTGCCGGTATGGATAAGATTATCGGCCTCCTCATCATCCATGATTTCATAATCAGGATTGTCTATCTGCGCTATGCCGCCCTTATACGGATTTGACTTGACAACGCCGGAGAGCATGACTCTCTGACCTTTTTTAAACATCTTCTGCATAAATGGTTGCTTGAACCAGGAGCCGACCAGCATGCCACTCCCGTCTGTTATCAGGAGCTCAAATATCTTCAATTTCTGTCGTTTGGTCGAGACAACTTCTGCGGAAACAACTTCCCCCGAGACGGTCTCATATGATCCGTACGAAAGTCTGCCGATCTTCTTGAGATTGCTCCGGTCCTCGTAACGCCAGGGCAAGTATGCCAGGGCATCTTCAACCGTGGACATGCCGAGTTTCCGAAGCATTTCAGCCCGCTTCGGGCCAATGCCTTTGCAATACTGAATCGGGGTATCGAGCCGGAGCGGCGATGATGGCTCCACCATCGTCGCCGAAGCAACCGGTTTGGGGGAAGGCGAATAGCTTTTGGAAGCCGGTGCCTTTCTATCGAACTCGAGCGAATCTATCACCGCACATGCGTTGATAATCCGCTCTTTCTTGATTTCGGGAAGCAGCTCGTCAAAACCAATAAACAGGCTCTCAATTTCCGATACCTCGCGTCGTTCTTTCAAAACACGCTTCAATTCTTCAATCTGTGGCCGCATGAACGGCTCCAGAGCAGCAAGACTGTGCAGATGTGCAAAGTTGTCCTTGCTGGCAAAATCAAGTGGTTTCCTGATGCGGCCCAATATGGTCTTGAGATCGTCCATAGGCTTTGTAGGAATAATATTAGAGTATTTTATGGAATTTGTCGAGGGAAGAAAGATTGTCTGCTCTGTGACAAGAACGATACTAGAGAACGAAATGATTGCGTACTTAGGATAAAACTCGATTATCAGGGATCCCTACCCCTTGACACAAGCAACCGGCTTAACCCGCACAACCTTGCGTGCGAGGCCTGCCTGGTGCGCTGCTTCTACGACCTCTGACACATCCTTATAAGAGTCTGGTGCTTCCTCTGCGATACCGGAGTACGAATGGCCGCGTATCAAGACACCCTGTTCTTCGAGGCTTCGTATGACCTCCCTGCCATGCCATCTCCTTTTCGCTTGAGTTCGTGACATAGCCCTTCCCGCGCCGTGGCAGGCAGATCCAAACGCAGTTTTCATGCCAGCTTCCGTTCCTACGAGGATATAGGAGGAAGTGCCCATTGTTCCGCCAATGAGCACCGGCTGGCCGACATGGCGGTATTCCAGCGGAAGATCAATCTGGCCGGGACCGAAGGCCCGCGTGGCGCCCTTGCGATGGACATAAAGCCTTTTTTTTTGACCGTCGATTGCATGCGTCTCCACCTTGCAGGTATTGTGGCTGATGTCGTAGAGCATATTGATGCGCCCCTCGGGGAAAACTTCGGTAAATATCTCCCTGACAAGATGAGTGAGGATCTGGCGGTTTGCAAGAGCGCAGTTGATGCCTGCGCTCATGGCTCCGAAGTACTTTTTGCCCTCCGCTGACTGTATGGGCGCCGAAGCGAGTTCACGGTCCCTGATGGGCAGGTTAAAACGCTGCGCTGCATTGGCAAGACTTTTTAAATAGTCTGTTCCGATCTGGTGACCAAGCCCGCGCGATCCGCAGTGGACGGTGATTACGACGTCATCCTTTCCTAAGCTCATGGCCTGCGCAGCCTGTTCATCATAAACCTCAGATACCACCTGAACTTCGAGATAATGGTTCCCTGAGCCAAGCGTACCCATCTCACGGTACTGACGTTTCTTGGCCATGTCGGAGACATGTTCCGGTTCTGCACCGTCCACTCGTCCACCCTCTTCTATGTAGTCGAGGTCATCCTTGACGCCGTAGCCATGCTTGATTGCCCAGACAGCGCCGCCCATAAGCATCTCATCGATCTGACCGGGAGAAAGCTTGATAAGCCCTTCCGATCCAACACCTGCAGGCACGCGATTAAAAAACTGGTCAACCAGCGTTTTGAGGCGTGGCTTTATCTCCTCATAGGTCATGCCTGTCCTCATGGTGCGTACACCGCAGGAAATGTCGAAGCCTACCCCACCCATGGATATGATTCCGCCCTCATCAGGATCAAATGCAGCCACCCCTCCTATAGGAAAACCATATCCCCAGTGCGCATCAGGCATCGCGATGGAGGCAACCTGGATGCCCGGCAGCATGGCTACGTTCGTCACCTGTTCCCTGACCTTCTCGTCCATTTCCTCGATGAGCTTTTCGCTGGCAAATATTCTACCAGGAACCCTCATCTCCCCATGCTGTGGTATTTCCCAGAGAAAATCGTTGATTTTATGGAATGATTTCGGATCCAATGTCAGTCCTCAAAAAGCGGTGCATCGTCCTGTTTGCTGCTTAATTTTTTATCCCCTCGTTTAAATTGAAAATTTTTAAACATCAACCACACACTGTGCTACATACGAATCTCCGTCTTTGTATACTTTCAACATATGGTAGGTGGCACCTTTCACTTCCACATTCGGCTCATGACGAGTTCTATCCAGCTTTTCGCCCCATACCGTGCCTGTAAGCGCTGTCCCCTCGATCTTCACACGAAACCTCGAGTAAACCATTCGTTCAACATCAGACAAAGACAACAGGGCATTCAGCCATTCTACCAAGAGCAGCTCCCCGTCTGGCGCCGAAGCAGTGACCTCTTTCCGTTCCAAGGGTTGAATCAAATCGACCTTCACGATTACCGAATACATCGCCAGAGCTGCATTTTCAAAAGCCTCTTCAAGAGTGTTGCCATACCCACGGATGCCTATATCGGATTCATGTGCGAACGTTTCATACTGTGATGTCATGAAGCTCTACCTCCATCACAGCTCCCCACGGCTCGAGAAGCCAGATCACTGCCAAACCCCGGCGATTCGCGTCTTGCAGTATCCGCACAATCCGTCGCTCATTTTGCTTTCCTGCACCGTGAAGCCGATACGCCTAATGATCGTTTGTTTACAGCTGGGGCAGATCGTGTTTTCTCCCTGCCCGGGAACGTTACCTTCATAAACATAGAGGAGCCCTGCATCAATACCGATCTTTCGCGCATGTTCGAGTGTATTCAGAGGCGTGATAGGCTGGTCAACGAGCTTGTATGTTGGGTGGAACCTGGACACGTGCCACGGGATCGATTCGTCTACCGATTTTATGAACTGTGCAATTGAGGTCAGTTGCTCATCCGAATCGTTATGACCGGGAATAACCAATGTTGTGATTTCAATCCAGATGCCGAATTCTCTGTAGAGTCTTATGGCGTCTAATACTGGTTGGAGCCGTGCACCGCAGATCCGCCTGTAGAACTCGTCGCTGAATCCTTTGAGGTCGATGTTTGCGGCATGGAGATAAGGCCGGATGACCTTGAGTGCCTCGGGCGTAGTATAGCCGTTCGTCACGAACACGTTCTTAATGCCTGCCTCTACAGCAAGCCGCGCCGTGTCGTAGGCCAGTTCAAAGTAGATCGTTGGCTCCGTGTACGTATAGGAAATGCTTTCGCAGTGCTGTGCCCGGGCTGTCTCGACGATCGAGGTGGGTGAAATATTCTCTCCCACGATCATACCTCCCCGGTCATGCGGAAGCTGGGAAATATCAGCGTTCTGGCAGTGTTTACAGCGGAAATTACATCCCGGAGTCGCGATGGAATAAGATCGGCTGCCTGGCAGGAAATGGAAAAGCGGTTTTTTCTCGATCGGATCGATGTTTCGTGCGATCACCTTATCGTACACGAGGCTATACAGGATGCCGTCACGGTTCTCGCGAACGCTGCAAATGCCGCGCTTTCCTGGCGCGATGACGCAACGATGGCTGCACAGGCTACATTGCACATGCTTATGCTCCCGTGGTTCCTGAAACAGTGCCTGCTTCACTCCGTGAACTCCCGGTCGATCTTCTGAAAACAAACCCGATCGCCCCTTCGCTTACCGAAACATGTTGTAATGATCGATAGCAAAAAAATGACGCCTTCCCTTCCCGCCTCGAAGCGGTTCCTAGCGGTTCATTTTTTCGCTCTTCACCTTATGGTCTTTTGCCTCAGCCTCGACCTTCGTTTTGCAGGAAGCGCAGATCACGTCGGGAGAGAGATTACCACAAATAAGGCACCGCTTGTCCGGTCCCGCCTTGATTCCCTCTGTCTGGAATATTGTTTCAAGAAATTGCCCTTCCGTAACATGCCCAACCATTTGAATGTTCTCACCGAAGATCGTCGTCGGCAGTGTTTTGATGCTGAACTTTTTTACAAGGTCGGGATACTCGCTTGCCATAACAATCTCTGCAGAAACAAAGCTGCTCGTGAGAGCAAGCCCAACGGCCGTTTCAGCAACAGGTCGGCATTGCGTACAATCGCTTTCCACAAACACGCGTATCTTCACATCGTGAGTTAGATGGTTGAGAGCGCGTATGATATTCTCCGGGAACCATGCGTTTCCATCTGAAAGTGCCTTTATGGCTGAGAGCAGCACTTCAAGACTACTATCCTCAAGATACCCAACAAACGCTGCCCACTTACCATCTCCACCCTGGACGATAATCGTTGGGGTCAGCTTCACTCCGTATTGTTGTACTTTGTCCCTGTCCATGACCATATCGTACGTTTCCAAGGCGATTTTATCGAAGTGTTTCTTGATCGCATTGCTGAGTGCCAGCATGTCGGGGCAGGATTCGCACCCCATGTCAGTCGTGAATACGATAAGTCTCACCGGTTTTTTTAGCGCTGCGGTCATTTTCCGTATTGATGCTAAGGATAGATCGGATAACATGTTTCCCCCTTCTTCAAGAGTAGGATCGCCTCAACATATGCCTTTATTATAACAGATTTTCTCGATCTGTCGCCGGAATCGGGGGCCCGGAACTATATGTTTCGGAGAAAGTGCTTGAACAACGCATAGCCTCTTGCTATAATACAACACTCCGTGAAGCTACAGGTAATGCGTACAGTTCGAAGCGAGGAAGACGTATATGAAACGTATCGTGTTCATTATTGCGTTCCTATTAGCCACGTGCGTGACAATCCCATTCAGCGTTTTAGGACAAAAGGTAAGTGGCGGAGACTTGATCTTCACTC